>JBDQHL010000017.1:0-27474 GCA_040264895.1 Bacteroidota bacterium | reverse complement strand
TGACAAAGATATATGAGCGTAAAAAATAAATTTCGGTATTTAAAGTCTTTTATTATATTTGAATATTATGAAAACAGTAGCAGTCATATTATTATTCTTAGTTAACACTTTCGTGGCGTTCCCTTGTACGGATGATCATTCGGCTGAGCAAGAACATCAAAGTGAGTTAGTTGAAGTTGATTGTTCTGATTTACATACTGAATTCAACGAAAATGAAGCTGAAACTTGCACTCCCTTTTGTGCCTGTAGCTGTTGCCACACACAGATAGTTGAGCTCAGTTTACAAGACTGTTGCGAGCCAATAACTTTCAAGACAATCTATACAGAAAGACATTTTAATACATTAGATTATTATAAAAAACCAGACCCTACACCCCCTAAGGTATAAACTACTAATTATAACTCATTCAGAAAGTAGTTTTTTAAAATCAATAATTATAAGAAAATAGTAGGTTAATCCTATGATTAATAGAATAATCGATTTCTCTGTGGAGAATCGTGTAGCTATTGGTGCACTTACTGTGTTGCTAATAGTAGCTGGTGTGTGGAGTATGAATAAAGTGCCCATAGACGCAGTACCAGATATAACAAATAATCAAGTGCAGATTATTACCCAAGCGCCAAATTTGGCAACAGTGGATATAGAGCAATTTGTTACTTATCCTGTTGAGTTAGAGATGTCAAACCTGCCTGGAGTGAAGGAAATTCGCTCTGTATCTCGGTTTGGGCTATCTGTTGTAACTGTTGTGTTTGATGATGATATGGGAACATATCTTCCACGTCAGCTGGTACAAGAAAAATTAGAAAAAGTAAGAGATAAAATACCAAAGCAGTTTGGCTCACCAGATATGGGACCAATCAGTACTGGACTTGGTGAGATATACCAATATAGCTTAGAAGTTGATAGTTCTATGAAGGGTAAATACTCTCTTGCTGAACTTAGAAGCTTTCAGGACTGGATAGTAAACCGACAAATGGCTATGGTAGATGGTGTTGTAGAGGTTAATAGTTTTGGTGGCAAGATAAAGCAATATGAAATAGCAATAGAGCCAGAAAAGCTAAAAGCTATGAGTATCACAATATCAGATGTTTTTGAAGCTTTGAAAAAGAACAACGAAAACACTGGTGGAGCATATATAGTTAAGAGCCACTTGGCAAACTATATTCGCGGTGAAGGGTTAATAAGAAACACCAAAGATATAGAGAAAATACGAGTAGCTACTAAAGATGGAATTCCGATTTTAGTGGGTGATATAGCTACTGTCCAAATTGGAAGTGCTGTTCGCTATGGTGCTTTCACAAGAAATGGTGAAGGTGAGGCAGTTGGAGGAATGGTTATGTTGCTCAAAGGAGCAAATTCCAACGACGTAATTACAGCTGTCAAGCAAAGGGTAGATCAAATACAATCTTCATTACCAAAAGGTGTTAGGATAGTTCCATTCTTAGATAGGAGTGTATTAATAGCTGACACTACTAACACTGTTTTCACTAACCTTATAGAAGGTGGGTTGATTGTAATTTTTGTATTGGTTATCTTTTTGGGTAACTGGCGCGGTGGGCTTATAGTGGCTTCTACTATTCCACTTTCATTACTATTTGCATTTATTATGATGAATACTTTCGATGTGTGGGCTAACCTAATGAGCTTGGGTGCTATTGACTTTGGTATCATAGTCGATGGGGCAGTGATAATAGTAGAGGGTACGGTATTTGGTATTACTCAAAAACTGAAAAAGTCGAAAGAGCAACTCGGTAAGGATGAGATAAAAAGTATTGCTAAGAATTTATCAAAACGAATGATGAATTCTGCTTTCTTTGGTCAGCTTATTATCCTAATAGTGTTTATCCCAATTCTCACATTGGAAGGAATAGAGGGTAAGATGTTTAAGCCAATGGCACTTACTTTTGGTTTTGCTATGTTGGGTGCTATGCTGCTATGTCTGACATATGTACCAATGATGTCTTCATCATTCCTGAAAAGTACAAACAAAGTTAGTTTTGGTGATAAGATAGTACACTCACTAGAAAGACTTTATTCAAAAGTGTTAGACTTTGTTTTTAGATTCTCCAAGTCATTTATTATTACTTTAGTTGCTTTATTTGGAATTACCATTTATTTATTCTCAACATTGGGAGGTGAGTTCATTCCTCAGCTTGATGAAGGAGATATTGCATTTCATATAATATTAAAACCAGGTTCATCCATTGAAGAATCAGTAAAGGCTGCAACCAAGGTTGAGAATTTGATTATGGCAGAGTTCCCAGAAATTGAACAAGCAATGTCTAAATTTGGTGTGTCAGAAGTACCAACTGATCCAATGCCAATGGATATTGGAGATTGTATAGTTAAGTTAAAATCTAAGGATGAATGGACTTCGGCGGAGACAAAGGATGAACTAATCGCTAAAATGAAGGAAGTTCTTGAAACAGTTCCTGGGTTAAACTATGAGTTCTCTCAACCAATAGAAATGAGATTCAATGAATTAATATCGGGTGTAAGACAAGACATTGCGATTAAGATATTTGGTGAAGACCTGGATTTACTAGCTAGCAAGGCAGAAGAAGTTCAGACTTTATTGTCAGGTATGCAAGGAATAGGCGATATGTCAGTTGAAGCAACATCAGGATTGTCACAAATAACTTTAGAATATGATAGGGCCAAACTTGCTCGTTATGGTATCGATATCTCTGAAGCAAATGAATTGCTCAAGACTGCCTTTGCAGGAGGTAAAGCAGGTGTAATATTCGAAGGTGAAAAGCGATATGATATGGTGGTAAGGCTGAATAGTGACAATAGGAAAAGTATTTCTGATGTAAAATATTTATATATAAATACACCAAATGGGTCTCAGATTCCAATTAATGAAGTTGCTAAGGTTGATTATGTCGAAGGACCAATGCAAATTAGCCGTGACAACACTAACAGAAGGGTATATGTTGGGATAAATGTAAGAGATAGAGATATAGAGTCATTAATGGATGAAATAAAAACAAAACTTGACTTCGAATTAGAACTCCCTGCAGGATACTATATTACCTATGGAGGTGCTTTTGAGAACTTGGAAAGAGCAATGAGTAAACTATCTATTGTAATTCCTCTAGTCTTACTACTAATATTTATACTCATATATTTTACGCTTAAATCATTCAAATATACATCTCTGATATTTTTAGCTATTCCATTTGCATCTATTGGAGGTATTCTTTCATTATGGTCAAGAGGTTTGCCTTTTAGTATTTCAGCAGGGGTAGGATTCATAGTTCTCTTCGGTGTTGCTGTGCTTAACGGACTGGTTTTGCTTAATGGACTGGAAGAGCTAAAAGAAGAACAACCAAATACTGACATAAATGAAAGAGTGAAGCAAGGTACAATGAGAAGGGTAAGACCAATATTACTCACTGCCTTGACTGATGTCCTAGGGTTTTTTCCTATGGCGATTAGTATGACTGCTGGTGCTGAGGTACAAAGACCATTAGCAACCGTAGTTATAGGTGGGTTGTTTACCTCTACCATACTTACATTGTTCTTACTACCAATACTCTATAGATGGATGGAGAACTATAAAATGAAAAAAATCCCCAATATTGCTACAGCTATATTAATTATAGGGTTTGTATTTGTAAGCTCTCACAGTTTTGTTTTTGCTCAGAATAATTCAGAGCAGAAGAAAATAAGCATGAATGAAGCTATTGAAATTGCAAAACAAAATTATCCACTTATGAAAATAAGTAAGCTTCAGATTGAGAAAGCTAACAAACAACAAAAGAAGTCAATAAACTTTGGAACCACACAAATTTTTACTGGTGTTGAAGAAAGAGGAAATGGTTCAGAAGGTGTACAAAGTATAATAGGAGTGAGTCAGAATAATATTGATATATTTGGTTCTTTTGCTCGGGGTGACTATTACTCGAGGAATAAGGAATTAGCAGAAGCAAGCATGAATCTAACTGAATTAGAGTTAGAGAAAATCGTTGCCAGAAGGTGGGTTGGTTTGAACTATGCTAAAAGCAGATACTATTTTTATTATTCACTTGATACCTTACTTCAAGGAATGAATAAATATAATGATGCTCGCTATGAAGCAGATGCTGTGTCAGGGTTAGAATATTCAATTACTAAGTCAAATTATATTGAAATAAGAAACAAACTTGCTCAATCAGAAGCTGATGTAGAAAGTGCGAGTATTCTTCTCAACCAGTTACTTACGGATAAGGAAACTTATACTACGACGGAAAGTAAATTTGAGTTAGAAGAACTCAACCAGGATGCAGCTACTCTGGAGACTCACCCAATGATGCAATATCAACAAAAACAAATAGAGATTAGTGAATCAAATTTGGATATTTCTTATAGTAAGCTTTATCCTAAAATAAATGGACAATATAGACTGCAAAACATTCAGGATCAGTCTGGCTTTTATGCTTATCAGGTCGGAGTGTCTGTTCCACTTATTTTTAATTCTGTATCAGGCGATATTGGTGCTGCTGAGCAGGAAGTTATGATAACTAAAGAAAAATATAAAATGCAAATGCTAGAGTTGGAAGCAAAGTACAAAGCGCAACTTGCAAATTATAAGAAGTGGAGAGACTCGTATAATTTCTATCGTTCGGAGGTTATCCCACTAGCAGAGGAGATAAGAACTAAATCATATCTACGATATAAAGTAGGTGAGATAGATTACATGGACTTTGTTCAGGGAATAGAGAAAGTAATTAAGTTAGAAGAGGAGTACTTAAATTCAATGAATAAGTACTATGAAGCTTATGTAAATATGAAATATTATAATAGCAAATAAAGAGAAATAGAAATGAAATTAATAATAACAACAATTATAACATTACTGATGGTTTCTTGTGGAAACGATACGGGACAAAGTCACCAAGAGGACGGGCATAATCATGGTGATAGTCAAACTATGGAAAGTGAAGCTGGACATGATGACCATGGGGATGAAGGAATAGTAGAGATAAACCACAGCGTGTATGAAGCTATGGGTATAGAATTGGATTCCATATCAGTTAGAAATATGAGTGAGGCAGTTTATGCTACCGGTCACTTGAGGGTTCCACCAAATAACGAAGCAACTGTAACTGCAATGGTTGGTGCAAATGTAAAATCAATTAGAGTGATAGAAGGAGATAAAGTTAGCAAAGGACAAACTTTGTTTACTATGGAACACCCTAATCTAATTGAGTTACAGATTGAATACGTAGAATTGGCTAGTAGACTAGAATATCTAAAAAATGAATTTGAGAGAGAGAAAAAACTCTATAACTCAGACGCTAGTTCTGGTAAGTCTTATCAGAAGGCAAAATCAGAATACCAAACAGTAAATGCGAGGTATAATGGTCAAAAAAAGAAGCTAAGATTGTTAAATATTAATACTGAAAAGCTTTTGGATGGTGAGCTATCAGATGTGATTTATATTCGTAGCCCGATAAATGGATACGTAAACAAAATTGCAGTTAAAACTGGACAGTATGTAAATCCGAACGATGAAATTATCCATATTGTGAACAATCACCATGTCCATGTTGATCTAATGGTTTTTGAAAAAGATGCAATGAAAATCAAAAAGGGACAAGAAATAAGGTTTACTACTGAGTATGCGACCGACAAAGAGTTCAATGCTAGAATTATATCTGTTGGTAAGAGCTTCGAAGATGACCCAAAAGCAATACATATTCATGCAGAGATGCCCAATAATGAGCACGATTTGATACCTGGATTATACGTAAAAGGTCAAATATTGATAGGTCAGCATGATGTAAAAGCTCTACCAGAATCGGCAATAGTAAGCGATAAAGGTAACAGTTATGTGTTTGTCTATGCGGGTAAAGATGAAAATCATACAAAGTTTGAGCTAGTAGAGGTGAAAACTGGTCTTATTAAAGATGGTTGGGTTGAAATTAAAGCATTATTAAGTGATAGAAAAGAAGCTATGTTTGTCTACAATAAGGCATACACATTGCAATCAGAGAAGGATAAAGGAGCTGGTGGACATCATCACTAAGCAAAAAATAGCACCCCACCTGACATAGTCAAAGTGGGGTGTCCTTTACTTATAATTTTGGAATAACTACTCTGCGTTTTCTTCAGCTTCAGTTGTTATTACTTTAGATTGCACTTTGTTGTTTACTGGTATTGAGAATGCAAAAGTTGAGCCTTCATTCTTTTTACTTTTTACCCACACATAACCATCATGTGCTTCGACCATTTTCTTTACTATCCACAAACCTAAACCTGTAGCAGATTCTCCACCAGTAGGCTTGCTACTAAGTGTAGCTCCTTTTTGGAAAGTACGTTTTATGCCTTCCTCTGATAGTCCTTGTCCTGTATCACTAACACTGAAAATGACGTATTTTATCTTTATCATAATCAGTTTCAACTAATACCGAACCACCTTTTTCAGTGTATTTAATTGCATTTGAGATTAGGTTATCCATAACCTCGTCAACTCTTAATACGTATAAGTTTATTTCAGGTAAGTCTTCACCTAATACTGATTCATAAGTTAGCTTTTTGTTTCTTGAACTAAATGTGTTTCTCATAAATACATCTTGAGCAATATCATTCATATCTACTTGATCGTATTCCAAATTAAGGCCAGTACCTTCTAATGCCATTATCTTACTAATTTCTAATGAAAGTTTAAGAGTTCTACTTGAGCTTTCTGCTATATCTTTCATAATATCATCAAAGTCATTAGCTGTACTATCATAATTTGTCAATAGGTTAACCAATTCTTTAATAACTGACGCTGGATTTTTAATATCATGAACTATTACAGAAAATAATTCTTCTTTCTGCTTTTGAAAATCTTCTAGCTCTTTTTTCAACTTATCAGTTTTATTAACTTTTTCTTGAATCTCCTTATTTTGAACTATAAGCTTTCTACTTTGTGATTGCATTTTGTCTATTTGCATCCTCAAAGCTCTAACTTCTTTATGTAGTTCTGCATTTTCCTGCTTTATCGATTTAATTTCAGCGCAATTAATGATATTAGAACTATAAGTGCAATATCGGCTAAATACGAAACAATGCCTTTTTCTTCTTCTATTTCTTTTACTTTATTTTGGAGCTCTTTGTTTAAAGTAATTTGGTTATCAAGTTTTGATATTAAATGTGCTAACTCATTATCAACAATAAATCTAATTTCGTCATCTTTTGCAACCCATGAACCATCGTTACTCAGTGCACTAATTTTAAAAGTATATTCTGCTTCGGGTAAATTAGCGTAACGCACCACTAAATTATCAACTAAGTTAACCGATGTATCTTGGTCCATAATCAGCATTGTTCTATATCTTACCGTCTTTGTGTCGACTTTTGGTAATTTTGTATATTCGAATACAATAGAGTCTGTATTTGAAATAACAATTTTATCATTGAATGTAATCTGAGCAGGTGAACCGTTTACCTGAGCATAACCAATAGTTGCTTTATAGTCCTGAGCTAATAATTCATCACTATTAGTCAAAAACCAAGTTGCTAATAATACTAATAAGAATTTATTCATATTTATAAGCATTCTTTCCTTTGAAAGTAGCACTATTTCTTCTTTTAAATGAGTTTTCATTGATCTTCTTTTCTAATATTCTTTTTACATCGAAAAAAGTTTTAAAGTTATAATGTGGCAAACTATTTTCGTTGCAATGTGTAGCTAAGTATTTCTTAGCAAAAATAATGTCGCAATGTTCTGCAGCGCAAAAGTCGGAATAACCATCTCCAATATATATTTTCAGTGAGTTTTCTGTGCTATTATTTAGAACAAAATTTCTTTTACAGTTTGCAGAATAGCAGTTGCAAGATTCTGATGCAAATGTGTATTCAGGCTGCAAATGCTCTTCTTTTTCAATTAACTTATTACTGACAACTGGAAGATTAAAGCCGTTCTGCTCTAAGATTTGATTTATATAAAAATCGAACCCATCACTTACAATAAATAACTCTAATTTGTTATCTTGACAAAACTCTACAAAGCTTTTGAAATATGGATCAATATCAAAATTTTTTGCTTCTTCCCGTAAGTTACTTAGAGTAATATCATTAGGTAAGCTTTTACAAAGTTTGTGCCAATATTTGTAGATACTGAGTTTGCCAGCACGAAACTCATCATTCAACTCTTCAAAGTGTCCTACTCTTTCAAATAGTTTGTTACCAACATCTTGCAAGGTAACAGTACCATCGAAATCACAAAATACCTTTATATCTTTATATTTAGTAGACATTTTTTTGTTATATTTTCATTTTAATAATGGTAAATTATGAAAGAGTTAGGAAAAAGAGTACTCACAGCATTAATTGGTATACCAATAGCATTGTTTTTATTTATTTATGGAGGACATCCATTTGCTGTAGCATTATTAATAATAGCTGGCTATGGAATGCATGAGTTCTATAATATGGCAAAGACGAAAGGTTATAATCCTATTGCAAATCTTACTATAGCAATGACTATGATTCTAGGAGGGTATTTCTATTTGGTATTCACTGGTTCTGCTATAATGCCCGAAAAATCTCTTTTTTTACTATTGCCAACTCTTATTGGTACTATACTATTGTTAGCGGGTCTGTTTAAAGATAAATTTTCTGCTATACCTGACATTTCGATAAGTATTGGTGGTATAGTTTACATTGCATTGCCACTTTTCTCGCTTATCGCTATTCGTGAATTTAACAGTATCAATAATTCAACAATGGAAATGGGCTATTTTGTTCTTTCTATGTTTGTTGCAATATGGGCATGCGATAGTGCTGCTTATTTCATTGGAAAGGCAATAGGTAAGAATAAATTATTTCCTAAGCATAGCCCCAAAAAGACTTGGGAAGGAGCTATAGCGGGATTCATATTTGGTGCTGCCGCTTTTGTAGGATTTAACTTGTTGCTAAACCCGAGCTTAAGTCTAACAAATAGCATTATTCTTGGCTCTGTGATTAGTGTTTTTTGTCAAGTTGGGGACTTAATAGAGTCACACTTTAAGCGTGATGCAGGTGTAAAAGATAGTTCTAACTTTTTCCCAGGCCATGGTGGATTTCTCGATAGATTCGATGGTGTAATTTATGTTTCACCAATCGTATATCTATTGTTGATTGTATTGAGTTAATTTAAAGAGTTACAAGAATTAAGATTAATCAACGTTTTATTTTATATTAAGTAAATAGCAACACAGATATAATTAGAATATGAGTAAAATACTATTTTTCCTAGCACTGTTATTAGCATTGGTCTTCTTTATTTTCAAAGGTGCTACTAATCTTATATTGGCATTGACTGGGTTGAAAAAAACAAAGAATAAAAAGCCAAATGAAACCCAAAGACAATCAAACTTTTCCAATACAGACGACGAAGTAATATTCGAAAAAGAAGGGACTAAGGTATTCAAAGGAGAAGCTGGTAAAAATAAATCACAGGACAAATAGATGAGCTCACCAATAATTTCTGCTATTGATGTAGGTACAAATTCCTTCCATATGGTTACTGCATCGATTGATGATAATGGAATATTAAATATCATTTCACGAGATAAAGAGATTGTAAGATTAGGTTCTAGTAGTGGTGATATGCGCTACTTGCAACGTGATGCAGTAAAAAGGGCAATAACTTCATTAAAAGCATTTTCTAAATTAGCTGCACACGAGGGTGCTGTTGTAAGAGCAGTTGCAACATCTGCTGTGAGAGAAGCAAAAAACAGTGATGAATTAATCGAAAGAGTAAAAAGAGAAACGGGAATAGAGATAGAGGTAGTTTCAGGTGTAGAAGAAGCTAGATTGATTTCTGTTGGTGTAAACCATGCGTTACCAATACTCGATGAGAAGAGTCTTATTGTTGATATTGGAGGTGGTAGCACAGAAACTATAATCACCCAAAACAATGAAAACCCACATTTACAAAGCAATAAATTAGGTGCTATTAGATTAACTAAAAAGTATTTTGATGGGGTTGCTTCCAATAAGGAAAGTATAGAAAAGTGTAAAAACTTTATTCGAGGCGAATGGGCTCAGACCTTGGATAAGATAAAATCAGTTGGTTTTACAAATTGTGTTGGTACCTCGGGTACTATGACCACACTCATTAGTATGGCATATCTGAAGCGAAACAATGATTTGCCAAATATTTTGAATGGACTTAGTATTAGTGCTAAAGATGTACTCAAAATAATAAAAAAAATAAAAAAGGCTTCATCACCCAAGAAGATTGCAAAAATAAAAGGTATGGATGTCTCGAGGGCTGATATTATTACAGCTGGTGCACTGATAGTCGAAGTTGCAATAGAAGAATTAGGCATAGAGGAATTTGTAGTTTCTAACTACGCACTTAGAGAGGGGGTTCTGTTTGATACAATTTCAAAGACAGAAAGTCTTTCTCAAGAAAATAAACTATCAAATCTAAGGTTCAAGACTGTATTGGCATTATCTGAAAAGTACGGTGCGGATAGGGCACACTCAGAACATATACTAAAGCTGAGTACTAAGATTTTTGATGAGCTTCAGCCACTTCATAATGGGACACTTTACGAAAGAGAAATATTAGAATCTGCAAGTTATTTACACGATGTTGGGTTCCATATATCACATGACAAACACCATAAACACAGCTTTTACTTAATAAAAAACAGTGTTATGACCGGCTTTACAAATACTGAAGCTGAGCTTATAGCTAACGTAGCAAGATATCATAGGAAAAGCCATCCTAAGAAAACCCACAAAAGCTACAGTATGTTAAGCAGTGATAAACAGAAAACTGTATGGCTTTTGGGCGGTATATTGAGAATAGCAGAGGGTTTGGATAGAAGGCAAATCCAAAATGTAAGTGATATTGATATTAAAATACAAGATAATCTAATAGAAATAAGCTTAATCAGTAAAGATAGAGAACCACCCGATATTGAAAAATGGGGTGCCGACCGAAGAAAAAACATGCTAGAAGAGGCACTTAGCAAGAATATTGTAATAAAATAAAAAAAATGATATTTTTTGTTACAAATTAAAGATTGCTTTGTTATTATTTAGCAATAAGATATAAAAAGTTTTATGTTGTTAAATAAATTTTTTGTAAATTTAACGACTTATATAGAATAAAAATTATATAACTTAATAATTAATAGAGGCGTAATATGAAACAAACTTTTACTAAATTAGCATTTCTGCTATTTTTAGCTTTAACTATGGCTATACCAAATACTTTGGTTAGTGGTGTAGATGAAGATGAAATGACAGAAAAGCTGCCGGCATTACTCGGCCAAGATAACATGGGTCGTGAATTCTGGTTCGCTATTCCACCTGTTTACGAAGAAGTAGCAGGGGATAATTTCGTTAGAGTACTCGTAACAAGTGATGTTGAAACTGATGTTGTTATACAAGTAGAATCGAAAGGTGTTTACAAGAAGAAAACAACTATAGCAAATAGTGTTATTGATTTTGAACTTAACCCTTCCCAAGCACAACCTATTACACACAGACTAGGGACTCACATTTCTCCAGCGGCTAAAATTTATTCTGGCGCTGGTGTACAAGTGAAAGCTGATGCTCCTATTGTTGTTTATGTGGTTATTAAATACAAATACACATCTGATGGTTTCTTAGCATTACCTGTTTCAGGTTTAGGTGACAGATATATTAATATGGTTTACCAAGATCCGGCATTAGGTGGTACTAATAGTCATGCTCCCGCATTTACTTGTGTAACTGGTGTATATGATAATACACAAATTAACATGACTATGGGTGGAGGCCCAATGGGTAGTGATGTAATGAAGCTAGATGGTGGTCGCGAATTAAAAACTGGTGATAAAACTTCATTCTTCCTTGATAGAGGTGATGTATGGATGGGTGCTTCAAGTGGGCATTTCCAAGATATATCAGGATCACTATTTGAAGGAAATAAGCCATTTGCAATTGTTTCCGGTATGCACTGTGCGAATTTCCCGGTAGGAAATGCATGGTGTGATTACACAGTTGAAATGGAATTACCTACATATGCATGGGGTAAGCAATATTATATTACACCTATGGATGGTAGAACTTACAATGGTATCATAAGAATATTTGCGTCTGAACCTAACACTACAATTTACAGAAATGGGTCAATAATGGGTAAATTAACCCACGGTGGTGGAAACACTATTGGTAAAGCTTACATGGAAATGAGAGTTTGGCCACAATGGGATGATTTTGGTCAAGCAATAAAACCAAAAATTGCAACTATCCATGCAGATAAACCTATTGCTGTAATGTACTATAATACTGGTACACAGGAAGACGTAGGTACTGCTGATAGTGACCCGTTCCAATTATTCTTTACGCCTATCGAACAATTCCAAACTGAAATCTTATTCCCTTCACCGAATGCGGTTGGTGGAACAGATTTCTATACAAAGAATTATGTAAATGTAGTTTATGAACTTCATGCAGACTTTATCCCACAGGATTTGATGTATGCAAAAATGGAAGTTGGTAGAGAGCCAGATTGGAAACCATTATCACAAGTTGTTGCTGGTGCTCCTATGATTTTTACTGAAAAGTATAAAGGTAAAGAGTATGGTACATCAGTATTGTCATTACCTACTGAGGGTGTATTCTCAATAAGATCTGATTCAACAAAATTTGTTGCTTATTCTTATGGTTTTGCATCTTACGAATCTTATGGATTCCCAACATCTGCATCATTGCGTGATTTGTCATCTCCGGATACAAATGCACCAGTACCTGTATATGTACAAGAGTGTAATGGTGACGTACTTAAAGACATGGGTACTGTTACAGATATGCCAGATGATGATGATGTAAGATCAAACATTGCAGATCTTTACTTATTTGAAAATTTGAATGATAATTACGTTTTAGACTACAGAATACCTGGTAGTAATGATAAGAACTTTATTCCAGGTGAACAAAGAACATTATCTTGGTGGTTAACAGTAGTTGATAAAACTCAACCAGCAAGAGCTACTATAGCCTTCTTAGACAGAGCTGGTAATGATACAACAATTACTATAAGCTATGATCCACCAGAGTTCGAAGTTGCTAGTGGTAATGAGTTTGGTGTAATGGCTGCTGGAGATGCTCCAGTAGTGATGCAAGATACTATTAGAAACTTATCTACTACAGTGCCTCAATACATTACAAAAGTTGAGTTGCAAGATGGTGGACAAGGTTTCAGTATTGTTGGCTATGAGCCTGCTGGATGGACACCTCCAATGGAGATTGCTCCTGGAGAAGAAGTAATTGTGAATATTCAATTTGATCCCGCAGTAGCTGCAGCTAGTGGTGAAAAACCAATTTATATTGATTCTCTTGGCGTTGGCTATGGAGATGATCAATTTAACGAATGTGGTTTTGCATATTTCACTGAGCAATCAGGTTCTCTAGGTGCACCTACAATTGATGTCTCTGACTGGGACTTTGGTGCTATCAATATAAATGAGACAGTAAGAAGCACTAGAACTATGACAATTGATAATGATGGTGATGAAGATTTAGAAATATATGGTATATCTCAAGATTTACCTGCTGGCTCTATGTTTGATCATGACTTCATGATATTGTATCCTGATGTTTCTCAAGCTACTCCATTAGTTATCAAACCTGGTGAGCAAGTAACTTTTGAAGTTTCGTTCTTACCAACAGCTGTTGGCACTTATGCTGAGAATATTATTTTTGATAATAATACAGCAGAAAATGGGACTACAACTGATAACATTTGTGAGTTAGTAGGTGTCGGTACGGATGCACCTGTGGACGCTAAAGGGTATGTATGGCAAGGTGTGTTAATTAACAGACCTGCATTCCCAGCTGGACCATATAATGTAGATGCTGTTAGTCAACAAAATGGATTTAATGGATTTATAGTTGAGAACCTTGCTGCTGCTGGTGGTGATGTTGCACAAGTTGAATCAATTAATATTGTAAATGAAACACCTGGAGCAAGAGAATACTTCAGAACTGAAAACACAGATGATAATATCGTTGATTACTTTAACAATAATATTAGAGGACTGAATTTAGCTGGTGGCGTTTCTGAAGAAGAGACTATTGTATTTAATCCAACTGTAAAAGGTCTTCATAGAATTGAATTTGAATTTGTATTCAACGAAGCAGCTGGAAATGCTATTCTTCCTGTTATATATGAAGGAACAGGATTGGTACCTAATTTAGAAGTATCAGATGTAGCCTTTGCTGCTATGTTGGTTGACGATGAACCAAACGCGCAAACAAATGGCATCATGACTATTACTAACACTAATGATCAATATGGTCACCCACTAAGCATTAGTGGAATTACAGTCGACAATGCTATAGTAAGTAATGATATTGCTGATTTCCAAGGCCAAACATTCAGATATGATGGTAATATGTATCAAGATTTGATTGATGGTAATTTAGTTCTTGATATTGGCGAAAGTGCAGATATTCCTGTTCACTTTGTTGCAAGACAAGTTGGTAATAATGTAGTTAATGCTACTATAGAGTCAAATGCAGATGAGGGAGCTCCAGATTTTGATGATGAATCAGAATGGATTGGTATCGGTACAGATTTAGTACTTGATATTAGCTCGCCATTTACAATATCATGTTTAAACGAGATAAACCAAATAGAGATTACTTTATCTAATCCTGGTTTACAAAACCCAGTGAATATCGATGAAATTTCATTATCAGATTACGATTTAGATAATGATGGAGTTGATGATTTAACTATAACTTCTCCAACTACTAATTTAACAGTACCAGTTGGTGGAACTGAAACAGTTTTTGTTAACTATTCACCATCAGGACTTATAAACAGACAGTTTGTTGAGTTAGTATTAGTACACCAATATGGAAATAACTTAGCAATTTCTGGAGCTAATGAAGCACTAGAAGTTGAATCAGAATTCTTCGTTGGAAATACATTAACTAATATAACTGGTGCAGCAAGAAGCGCTTCGAATAACCCTGATTATGATGCTGAATACATGGTATCAATTGGTGACAACTTTGAATATCAAGTTGGACTAAATGGAGATGCTTCAGGAGTTGATGCTCAAGCGGTAACTATTAGTGTAAACTTTAATAGTTTATTTACTTTTCCATTTATCATGGATGGTAACACTACACCTACTATAGAAACTGATGTTGCTAACGCACAAGTTAGAGCAGATTCTTATAAAGTCACTGAAGATGTGAATGGTGATAAAGGAAGTATGATTATGTCATTTGTACTTGAAAGTAATGATGGTAACTCGATATTTGCTAACAATAGTATTTTAGCAAGTATACCTTTCACAGTTGTATTACCTGCAGTGTCTGAAGAAGGTGCTCTTGGTGGAATTGGTAAAGATGAAGATTCGTTTGGTAGATTCGATATGAGTCATACTATTTCTGACTTACCTACTTGTTACGCTCATACAGAAGATGATATACAATTAGCAATCAGAGAAATTTGTGTTGGTGAGTATAGAACTCTTTATGTAAGTAATTTCAACTTCAACGAACCATTAGTTTCGCCAAACCCTGCTAACTCTTCGGCTACAATAGAGTACACAGTACCTTATGATATGCCTGGTGAAATAGTGATATACAATTCTGCTATGCAGAAAGTTAAAACACTATTTAGCGGTGATATGCAAGAAGGTGTAAGAACTGCAGATGTTCCAGTTAGCGAACTATCTAATGGTACTTACTTCTTCAAAGTTAAGATTGGTGAGAAACAACAATTGGGTAGATTAGTTATTGAAAAATAACAAATAATACTCAAGCTTAAATTTAATAAAGGTAGTCAGAAATGGCTACCTTTTTTTGTTTGTCTAAAGTCTTTTATGGATTAATTAATTTACTAGATTGTAACTCTATAAAGTATATCTACTTAGGAAAGCATCTACACACTGTGTATTCTATTACACTCTATGAAAATTCTTTTTGTTAGAATAAATATTTATAAAAACTGTTTAAGTTCATGTCTTGCAATGGTATATGTGAATACTAGGGCTTATTGAAAAAATAATGGCATCATATTTTTATATAACTAAATAAATATAATAATGTATAAAGAAGTAATAATAACAACTAACACAAGGAGATAGCATGAAAAAAATAGCAATAGTTGCTTTGGTAGTAGCTCTCGGTATGATATCGAGTGTAAACAAGACAGAAGCTCAATTCATCAATGTGGTGTTATCAATCACTGGTAATGTAGTTGATAAAGTTACTAATAACCCAATAGAAATGCGTGTAGAGGCTTTCGATGATAATGGTAATAGAGTTTATTATGGTAGAACTAAATCAGAAAATGATGGCTATTATTTTATAACAGGACTAAAGCCAGGTAAAAATTACAAACTTAAGTTAAGTTATAATAAGGAATATGAAGACTATGAGGAAGTGGTTTCTTTACCAGATGTAGATAGCTATATGGAAATAAAAAAGAATATTGAAGTTGCTAGCGCTAATGCGTCAGCATCAACAGGGAAATAAGAAATAAATAGAATTTGCAAAAATAAAAAATGGTCATAACAATGACCTTTTTTTCTGTTATAATTAAAGGGACTTCAACCTTATTCCTAAATAAGCAGTTCTTGGTAAACTAGGACCATATATGAAATTACTATCTCGGTTTTTGCTAATGTCAAAATTGTCCTGATATGAGTTTAATATATTTTTTACACCACCAAATATCTCTAATCCAGTGTTAGTCTCTTCTAACTCTATTGTGTGACCTATTCTCATACCTACGTCATAAAAATCTGAGCTAGTGAAATATTCATCAATTTCTTGCCCAGTGCCTTCACCTCCGAAATGAGCCAACAGCATAGGCCCAGTGTATGTGATATTAGTGCTTATATTCCATAATCTGTTTGGCATGTAATTCAACGTTGCATAACCATAGTTATTAGGTGTTCTCAGGAATTCTCTTTTCTTTTCTAATCCTTCTATTGTTTCTCTTTCATCATTGAATATACTACTTTGTATCGTAAAGCCTGCTTCCATTTCAAATAGATAATTGTAGTTTGATCTTCCTTCTATTGTAATACCTTGTACTACAGCACCGGTACCATTTCTTTTTTCAAATCTTTCACCAAACTCATCCTCACCTAATGGGAATAGAAAAAATGCATCATTAAGTTCGGTATAGAATCCCTCTACTGTAAAACCTGCAATGTATTCAGTAGTCGCTTTATCGTAATTTACAGATGCTGTATAGCTGTTCGATCTTTCTTCTTTCAAGTTATCGCTAAGTGAGATTCTTGAGATTCCTCCACCAGCAAAAGCAATATGCAAATCAGTATCAAATGCCTGCGGTGCTCTAAATCCAGTTCCCCATCCAAAACGAATTTGAGTATTTTCAATAGGTTTGAGTAATAGTGAAAGTCTAGGACTCAATATGGGGTTGTCAACTAAATTGTGCTTGTCAAATCTGATACCTGATAACAAATTTATTGTTGGGTTTATATCCCAATCATGTTGGACAAAAGCTCCTATATCAGTTGTGGTTTGGTCTATTAGATAATTAAAAGATTCTATTATATCAAAAACATCATCATATATGTATTCAGTTCCAATTGTTAATGTAGCTTTGCCACCAAAAAAGTCGTCGAATCCATTGTTGAACTGAACTCCCCCCTGATGCGTTTCTACATCTGAATTTCCATAGGGTGGGGCAACTAGGAAGTCATTAAGCTCTTGCTCCTCATCTGGTAATACTCCAGTATAATGAGTTCTATCAGTTTTTTGCCCACCATAATAAATTGATAGTGAATTTTGATCATCATTAAAGAACACTTGATAGTCTAAAGAGCCCATAAATACATTGTGAGTTCTTTCTTCTGATTGCTGTGCAAGATGTGGAGGTCCTTCAACTAATTCACCACCGTACCTATATTCATAAATACTGCATAAACTAATTGAAAGCTTTTGATTGTCACTTGGTAGATAGAATAGATTAGCTCCAAAGGTATTATCTTTAAGTTCCGGCAACTCTGAAAAATTATCATTGTTTATGTCGTATGCTTCTCTATTTCTGTTATTAAGGAAAAATGACGCACCGGCATTTCCAGACTCATTAATGAAAGATGCATTTGCCGAGAGAATATTATCGTTTGCGGCTCCATATATTGATTGGAATGTATTAGTTACATTATAACTATTTTCATTAGGTAACTTCGTTATAACGTTTACAGTTCCACCTATTGCACTTGAACCATAAAGTGCTGAGACTCCACCCCTAAAAATTTCTATTCTATCAATCATATTAGTTGGTATTTGCTCCAGTCCATAAAGTCCGGTAAGCGGGCTAAATATAGGTCTGCTATTCACAAGGATTTGGCTATATCCTCCTTCCAGACCATTCATTCTTAGCTGTGTGTAGTTACAAGTCTGGCAATCTGTTTCTACTCGTAAACCAGACTGGAAATTAAGCCCTTCGCAAAGATTTAAAGCGTTCACCTGGTCAAAATGCTTAATGTCAATTATATCAACTATTACGGGTGAATCTGTTCGCCTTTTTTGGGTTCTAGTTCCAGTTACCACCACTTCATCAAAGTTTATATTCTCTTGATTCAAAACTATTGGAAGACTTATATCTTGATTAGCTTGTAATTGTAGTGCTATTATAGTGTCCTTGTAGCCAATAGAACTAATTTTTAACTGGTAGTCACCTGGAGAAATATCATTAAGTTGATACTTACCTTTATTATTAGTGTAAGTACCTTTTTCAAAATCAACAATACTTACAGTCGCGGATATAACGGGTTCACCTTCACTATTAGTCACTGTGCCACTAATAGTAGATGACATGGCTAATGTGGCGCTAAATAATAAGCACAAAATTGATGAAAGATATTTAGTTTTCATTATTAATTTACAAATTCACAATTGTTAATGTATGCAAACTATAACATTTAATTATTTCTAACAAAAAAAGTTAGCTGTAGCTAACTAAATATTTTTTATAAAAAAAGAGCAACTTCAAAAGGAGTTGCTCTTATATATATTTTTCTTTGTATTACTTTAACTTATTTAATTAAGCCAAACTCTTGTCCTACTTCACCAAATACTTGTAATATTTTGTCTAAGTGGTGTTTTTCGTGAGTAGCCATATAACTAGTTCTCATCATACTCATTGTAGGAGGAACACCTGGAGGAATAAATGCATTTACAAATACTCCTGCGTCATACAGTCGTCTCCACATCATAAGTGCTTTTTCGACATCACCTACAATCACAGGTACTATAGCTGTTAAACTGTCTAGTACTTCAAATCCTAATTCATTTAGTCCTTTACGCATGTAGTCAGAATTATCTTTTAGTTGAGTTACCCTTTCAGGTTCTCTTTCTAACACATTAAGTGCTGCTAAAGTAGCCGCGCATGAGGATGGAGTTGGACTAGCTGAGAAGATAAGTGCAGGGGAAGTGTGTTTAACAAAATCTATCACCTTACTTGGACCAGCAACAAAGCCACCGAGTGAAGCAAATGTTTTTGAAAATGTTCCCATTATCATATCAGTTTCAGCAGTTTTGCCATAATGGCTAGCTGTTCCTCTTCCGCCTTCACCTACAACACCAGTAGCGTGAGCATCGTCAATCAATACTCTTGCATTGTATTTTTTAGCTATTTCTATTAATTCTGGTAAGTGTACTAATTCACCTGTTACAGAAAACACACCATCAGAAACGATTAGTTTTCCCGCATCTAATGGTAAAGAGCTTAATACTCTCTCCAAATCATCCATATCATTATGCTTGTATCGTTTAAAGTCTACGAAGGCACCTTTTGCCATCATTGCTCCATTGATCAAACAAGCATGATTTTCTTTATCCATCACGATATATTCACCCTTAGTAGGTAGTGCAGAGATAGTACCAATACCAGTTTGGTATCCTGTACTAAATAGTAACACTTCCTCAAATCCAAGGTATTTTGCCAAGCGTTCTTCAAGTTCTATGTGTAAATCAAGTGTACCAGTAAGATACCTAGAACCTGAACAACCTGTTCCGTATTTTTCTATTGCTTTTATTCCTGCTTCGCGTACTTCCGGATGAGCTGTAAGACCTAAGTAATTGTTAGAGCCGGCCATTATTACTTTTCTACCTTCCATACTAACAACGGGGCCTTCATTTTCTTCTACAGCACGGAAATAGGGGTATATACCCTTTTCCTTTGCTTCGTCAGCGGCATGAAAATTGTACGCTTTTTCGAATAAATCCACATTAACCTCTTTTACAAATCTTATGTTCTATTTTTAAAAAACAAATATACTGAATATTCCCTTAACTCAAAAAACATATATATACATCACATTATTGACAATTTATTTCACTTCTTCGGGTGACCATCTGTGGATTTTCATATCCCCTGAATCACCAATAAAAGCTACACCCTCTGCTTCTAACATTTCACGCATATAATTTGGAGTAGGGAAGTGCATTTTGCCAGTAAGTTCTCCATTTCTATTGACAACTCTGTGAGCTGGAATTTCTGATTTACCTTTACCAGAATTGAGAACCCAACCCACATAGCGAGCAGAGGATCGCATACCAATAGCTTTGGCTATGTCACCATAAGTAGATAGTTTGCCAAGTGGAATAGTTGCCACTATTTTATTAATCTTTTCGTTTATTGTCATAGTTATGAATAATAAAGATATATTTTTTAATTACTTATACGAACGACTTTCTGGTGAATTGCCAGGTTCTAAAGCTCATATAAAAATGGCTCCCTTTGCTGATTTAGAAAGGTTGGATAGCAACAAACCTAGACCTAATTCGAAAAGGAGTGCAGTATTGCTATTAATTAAGGAAAATAAGGATGTTTTGTTCACCTTAAGAAGTAGTAAATTAAGAAAGCACAGTGGCCAAATTTCGTTCCCAGGTGGCAGACAAGACCCAAATGAGACAGATGAAGAAACTGCGCTAAGAGAAACTGAAGAAGAAGTAGGGATACCACCAAGCAACATAGAAGTATTAGGTACTTTATCTCACTTGTATGTACCGCCTTCTGATAGTGTAATTCAGCCAGTAGTTGCTAGATTGAATAAACCCTCACCAATAAAAGTAAATCCTGATGAGGTAGATGAAGCATTCTTTGTAAACTTAAATAAATTTGATGGTGAGGATAAATTAAAAGTAAAAAACACCGAATATAAAGGAAAGCCATTTTCTTATCCTTATTGGGATGTACATCACAAAGTGCCTCTTTGGGGAGCAACTGCAATAATTATGAGTGAATTTATGCATTTAGTAGATGAATTTACTCGTAAAAATTCTTAATTTACCGAAACTATGATAGACAAAAACGATAATAATATAGACTGGTCTCACCCACCAATAAGTGACGATATACCAAAATTTATAGCACCTAAGACAAAAAGGATTGCTCTAGATAAAGGTGCAGAATTAATGCACTATTTTAATGATTCGCATCCATTAGTTTCTTTCAAGATTGTATTTCATAAAGGAACTGCGCAAGAAGAATACCCAGGTATTTCAAAAGTTATGTTCGAGCTGTTATCTTCAGGTACAATAAATAGATCTGCTTTCGAATATGCTTCTGAGCTAGACTATCTTGGTGCATCAATTGACTTTAATGAAAGTAAAGATTATGCAGTTGCTAAACTCAATACACTATCCGAAGTTTTTGAATCTTCTTTCGAGTTGTTCTTAGAATCGATGTTAGAACCTAAATTTGATGAGCAAGAAGTAGAAAAAACTATAAGAAAATTAGTATCTGCGAAACAACAAGAAGAAGCAGATTCGAGTTATTTATCTTCTACTGCTATGATGACTGCTCTGTTCCGAGAGCACCCCTATGGTTCACCAGAATATGGCTATGCTGATGAAATCGACAATATAAATAGGAAAAGCATTAAGAATACTTGGGAATCATACATATATGAATCAGGAATATCAATAGTTGCAACGGGGGCAATTAGTGAAGCAGATGCAGTTAAATATTCTAAGCAAATAATTGATAGCATGTGTGCTGCTATAATTGAAAAAGAGATTGAAGATATAACTATAAGAGAGCAGAACAAATTAGTTCTGGTTAACTATGATTCTGACAACCAATCACTTATTAGAGTAGGCAAACCTACAATTAATATATTGGATGAAAATTACGCGGCTTTGAGTTTGCTTAATGTTATTTATGGTGGCTATTTTATGTCACGATTGAATAATCTAATAAGAGAGCAAAAAGGACTTAGCTACGGTGTTCACTCATCTTTGAGCTCAGCACGCTATACTGGTCTTTTGGGAGTTGGTACTTCAGTTAAGGCAGCCAACACACAAGAAGTAGTCAATGATATAATTGAAGAAATGTCACTATTATCTAATGAGATGTTAGAAGAAGAAGAGCTGAGTAGAGCTAAGAATTACTTCTTAGGTAGTTTCCTTAGAAGTGCAGAAAGCTATAAACAAATATCAAAGATGCTTGTGACAATGACCATAAATGGACTAGGTGATAGTTACTATGACGATTTTTATAGTAGGATTAGAAAAATGAGAAGTGATGATTTGTTTAGTGCACAAATTGACTTACTCAAGCCAGAGGGTTTAGTGATAGCTATAGCTGGTAAGGTAGATAAAGTAGCACCACAATTTGATCAATTCATTGACAAATATGAATTACTTGATGCAGAAGGGAAAATACTAAATAGAACTGAAAACAATAATTAGTTCTTTTCGTATCAATCTGATAATAGTACAAATACAAAAGTAAAAATAAGAGAAAGAATGGGAAAAGATATAGAGCTGCTAAAAGAGTTAGCCGACTCAATCGGAAAGGTAAAATCAGAAGTTTCTAAAGTTATAATTGGTCAACAAACCGTTGTAGAAGAGTTGTTGATTTCCTTATTTGCAAAAGGAAACTGTTTATTGGTAGGAGTGCCAGGATTGGCAAAAACACTGCTTATCAAATCTCTTTCCGAATCTCTTCACCTTGATTTTTCTCGTATTCAATTTACACCAGACTTGATGCCTGGTGATATAACTGGTACTGAGGTTATTGAAGATGACAGAACAACTGGTGGCAAGGTTTTTAGGTTTGTAAAAGGCCCAATATTCTCAAATATAGTACTGGCAGATGAGATTAACAGAACCCCTCCTAAAACTCAGGCTGCATTGCTAGAAGCAATGCAAGAGCATGAAGTTACTGCTGCAGGCAAGACTTTGAAGTTAGATGAACCATTCTTTGTATTAGCAACTCAAAACCCTATTGAGCAAGAGGGTACGTATCCACTACCAGAGGCTCAGCTAGACAGATTTATGTTCAATATTAATCTTGATTATCCATCTCAGCAAGAAGAAATGGAGATTGTGAGGTCAACGACAGTAGAAAGCTCTGAAAAGATAAATCAAGTTTTAGCTGCCGAAAAGATTATAGAATTCCAGAATTTGATAAGAAGAATACCAGTTGCTGACAATGTAATAGAATACGCTGTAAATCTAGTAAGAAATACCAGACCAAAGCACACAGAAAGCGAAATGGTTAAGAAATATATTAGCTATGGTGCTGGACCAAGAGCAAGTCAATACTTAATATTGGGTGCTAAGTCAAGAGCAGGTATAAAAGGAAACGCTAGCCCAGAAATTGATGATGTGAAAGCAGTAGCAAACTCAGTTCTTCGCCACCGTATAGTAACTAATTTCAACGCAGAAGCTGAGGTAATAGACACAGTAGATATAATTGCGGAATTGATTAAATAAATCTCAAAAGAAATGTAATTTAAAAAAAAGCCACACAATAATAATTGAGTAGTTTTTGCTTTTGTAATCAATCTTTATAAATGAAATCAAATAATAGATAAGATGCAGTGGCAACAGCTCCTCCGTATCCAATAATCATATTTATGTCAGCATATATTCTGTCAAATGATGCACCAACTATGCTCAATATTGTAGCATCTATAGCTAATAATAATATTGGTAAAAGTAGCGGGAAAGCAAGAACTGGGAAGAGAGCACCTTTTGAAGATGACTTTGCTATTAGTGCAGAAATAATTGTAGATGAAGCTGAAATACCAAAACTACCAACTAACACACATAACCAGAACAAGTCCATGTGAGCAATCTCAAAATTAGAATTAAATAGTATTAGTAGAAAGACTCCCAGTGAATTGGCTACTAATCCAAATAAGATGTTGTATAATATTTTTCCAAAGAATATACTTGTTGAATCTGAGTTGATTTTAAGAAATAGCCATGTATCTCTTTCTTCCTCATTGACAAATATTCTTGATTGTCCGATCATTGAGGTGAAGAAAATAAGTACCCAAGTAATACCTGCAAATAACTCATCGGAGATATGCTTAGCAGATATAGCATAGCTAATAATTATTACTGACGTAAGTACAAAAAGAAATACAGCAGAAGCAGAAGATAGGTTTTTGAATTCCGTCTTTAGCTCCTTTTGTAGTACTCCGTTTATTCTTTTTAGTACTTCCATTAGTCTATTTTATAGTGGGAATCTGAATCCAGCTCTAACGCCAAATGTAGTGACAATCCAATCAGCATCGTCAACCATATTGGTTAGCCTGTTTGAATAAGTAGCTTCAAAGAATGTCTGAGTGCTATTATATACATTTATTCTAAAACCTATACCAATGTTTGCAGCTATTCCGATTGTATTCAATGACGATAGCTCTGTCTGTGGTAGATCTAAAGTATTAGTCTGATTTTCAAAAACATAATCTTCTGGAATTAAAATCTCTTTCTCTGCTTCAATACTACTGCTAAGTGGGATATCAAACTGAAGACCGCCATGTAAGTATATGTTGTTAGTCATAAGGTACTCTATACCTATAACCACATTTGTAAACAACCCAGTTAGTTCAAAATTGATTGATTCTTTGTAATTATCTAGCTCACCAGTATTCAGATTTCTGATTGAGCTGTTTGTTGAATCAGGTGATTTCAGCTTTCCATCATAATTCATAAAGTTGAGTCGTCCAATTAGGTTCAGTTTTTCATCAACTCTATAAGCAGCTAAAGCACCAAATTCCATTGACGTTGATGCAATGTCAGAAAATGTCCCTTTAGAAGAAAGATTACCCGTGTTGTTAAAGTCTGCTAAGTGATTAACATAATTGTAACCTAACGAAACACCAATTTCCCATGGTATTGTCTCTGAACAGCTTACATCATGTCCTTCTTGCAGCTGATATTGATAACGATTAGCAACTTGATTGAATGAGTAACATAGTGTATATTCAGATTTGTTTCCAGCCATATCAGTTGCAATTAGCTTAACAGATTGATTCTTAGAATATTTCTCTCTACCAAAATTAGAAATTACTAGAGGAGTTCCAGGTTCATAATCTAATGTCTCAAAGTCGAAACCTGTATTGTCCATAAATTCTACCTTTGCTACACCACGGTCATTGTTTCTATCATCTCTAATTAGTAGCTTAAATCCTTCAGCTCCGTTGTCATAATCAGCAATTGGGGCTTCTGTATCGGGCACTTCTATGTACTCCATAAATGATTGCCCGCCCAACGAACCATAAGCATCATAACGGTCATCTCCGAATCCGAATCCATAACTTGTCATACCGAACGGTTCACTACATTCTATTACGTGGGTTCCATAATTGACACCTACTTGTGCAAATGAGTAACGACTGTTCCCTAATTTTCTAAAACTATTAACATCGAGTCTAATTCCATTCAATCTTATAGATTCAAGCGCGTTTGTTGGAGCTACTACATTGACAAAGTGTTCCCATGAGCCATCAACTGGAGTTGCAAATCTGTACTTTTTCAAAAATTGTTGAGTGGGACTTATTAACAGCATCATAGGGTCACCTATTCTATCGCCATTGTCAAATCCTTGGGAATACTGTGCTACTAATACAGGATTGGTAGCTGTTATTTGAACAGATTTTTTAGTCTCTCTTTCTAAATGTTCACCAGCATTTATAGTACCAATTAGCTTATTATTTTCAAAAACTTTGGTTCCATCTTCATTAGCCAATACTCTGTAATTGTAAAAACTTCTCTTTTTGAATGCTCCAATATAGAAGTGCTTTCCCCATGAATTCAATGGTGGTACTTGCTCAACTAAGTGATTACAAGCAATTACATCAGTTGGAACATAAGCACATTGGTGGCCACTGAATACAGCTATTTTTTTATCAGATTCAATTAATGAACCAGTTAAATCGCAGTCATCTATGCAATTTTCATAGTTTGAAGCTGCTACTTGATATACATCACCCTTATTTAACATAACTTTGAATGGAACACCTCGCTTATGGCCGCCATCAGTATCGACCGTTGGAGTAATTACTACTTCAGTGCTATCTTCTGTTGCGACTACTGCAAACTCAGCCATTAGCTTTATTGACACATCGTAACACATCACTCTATATGTTTGTCCTAACACATTTACAGGGAACCCCATAAAAGTGTCAGTAGTTAGTTTTCTTCTGTTTAAGCCATATACTGAAATTGGAACATCGGAAGTAACATGAATACCTCTGCCACTTTCTATAATTTCCGAGCTAGTAACTTGTGCTAAATTTGAAACTTGTATTGCTTTTACAGTTCCACCTTTTACAAAAATATCTTCTCTGAAACCAATACTCTTTATTCTTATTTTTACATTAGCATCTTTATCAGATGTAAGGAAAAGCTTCAAGTCCAGTGGTGTTACATTAGGATTGTCGCGAGTAGCATTGTTATGGTTACGCATAAAACATAACCAAAACTCAGTTCCCTCAGGACTTTTTTCAGTTAATACCTTGTCCCTATCAACTTGAGCGAAAACAGAAAAAGCAGTTGCAATGATTAGCATTATTACTATGGCAATTTTTCTCATTTAATCACCATGAATCTTTGTTTCAATACTTTGAAGTCAGTTTGTATGACTAACAAGTAAGCACCTGCAGCTAAAGAGAAATTGTCATTGCTTAACTCTAGAGTATATTCCCCTTGCATCAAAAGTTCAGTACCATCGAAAGTATTACCCTCGCTGTCTAGAAGTCGGAAATGTCGTTCTAAACAATCTTCGTAACAGAAACTACTAAGCATATTAGAACCACCAATATTGTAGGTAGCTAATTTTATTCTTGTTGGTTTAGTAAACTCAATTTTTGCTTGGGCAAATGTATTAAAAGGGTTAGGGTAGAAATCCGAAATATATGATTTGTCAACTTCTTGTACTGGTTCGGGTATTGTTATTATTCCAGAATCAAAAACTGCATCAGTGTTATTCTGGTTTAAGCTGAAGCTCTTTGAATTTACAGCTGCTCTCTCATCTGGGCCTGCTAATATTTCGAATTGAATATAGCATAATATACCCTCATCAATAGGGGAAAGCTCATATTCAAAAGTGATATCTAAGGAAGATGCTCTGAAATTTTCATTGTTAAGTTGGTTAATAAATGTAGCATTAGTTCCATCTAAAATAGAGTTGTCAGTAATCAATGCTTTCATATCTAACATCAAGGCATTGTATTCTATCTCTAAACTGAATGTGTTTTCATTATCTTGATATG
>JBDQHL010000016.1:0-29147 GCA_040264895.1 Bacteroidota bacterium | reverse complement strand
GCTATAATTCTGAAATAATCTCATCTAATTTATCTATAAAATCATTTACATTTTCTTTAGAAATTACATAAGGTGGAACTAATCTTAAAACGTTACCAGATGTGGCATTGGTGATGATTCTATTTTCTAATAACTTATTTACTATTGGTTTAACTTCTGTTTTGAACTCCAAGCCACACATCAGCCCTAATCCTTTGTATTGTAATACTTGTTGAGGATATTTGCTAACTAGTGATTGCAACTGTGATTTCAGATAAGCACTAATTTCTACGATATGATTAATCAGTCCATTTTCAAGTTCATCTAGAACTACATTCCCAGTAGCACAAGCTAAAGCATTACCACCAAATGTTGTTCCATGTTCTCCTTTTTCTAACAATTGAGCTGTTTTCTTATTGAATAATATAGCACCGATTGGTATGCCACCACCAAGACCCTTTGCTATTGTGACTATGTCAGGTTCAATTCCAAAATATTCGAAACTAAAAAACTTACCAGTCCTACCCAACCCTGATTGCACTTCGTCTGCTATAATTAGGAAATTATACTTTTCTCTTAACTCATTTAACCTTAATACCCATTCTGGGTTAGCAACAGTTAAGCCACCTGAACCTTGCAGAAATTCTATCATTACAGCCGCTACAGTAGCGTCTATTTCACTTTCTAATTCTTCAATACTGTTGAATTGAATTATTTTATTATTTGGGATAAAAGGTCCTTTGTCCTTTTTATAAACATCACCTTCCATCATTGATAAAGCACCATAGGTTCTACCGTGGAACCCCGCAGTAAAAGCAACTAACTCAGTTTTGTTGTGAATTGCTCCCCATTTTCTTACAGCTTTTATTGCTCCTTCAGTAGATTCGGCGCCTGAGTTTGAGTAGAACACCTTATCATAACCAGTCATATTTTTTAGCTTTTCAGCTAACTTAATCTGGGGTTCTTGATAGAAAAAGTTAGAGATATGAAGATACTTCTTCGATTGTACTTCTATTGCTTCTATTATCTTCGGATGCGAATGACCTAATACATTAACAGCAATACCACCAAGTAAATCGAGGTACTCATTGTTATTAGTATCCCATACATAAACTCCCTCAGCTTTATCAGCAATTATTGGGAGTCTACCATAAGTCTGTAGTATGGAATCATTTTCTCTTTCAAATATAGAACTAGTACTCATTTATTTGCCATCTAAGATTATTGGAGTGTCACCATTACCTAATACGATTACTTTCGAATTGTCAGATTTTACAAGTTGTTGCATTACTTTTACTCTCTCAAATTCGAGTAATTTATTAGAAAGACCAGAGTTGATTATTTTTTGTGCATCAGCAACACCAGCTGCTTCTTCTCTCTTTCTCTGTGCTTCTTTCTTCTCTTTTTCCAATACATAAACCATTCTTTGGTCTTCTTGTATTGCAGTAATTTTTCTTTCTATACTTTGCTTTACACTTGTTGGTAGGTCAATTTGTCTTACTAACATATCTTCCAGCTCAAAACCACGAGCAAGAAGTGTTTCAGCTATTGCATCTTTAACCATTTTTTCGAACTCTGCTCTTTTGTCAGAATATAGTTCAATTGCTTCAAAGTCCACAGCACTTTCTCTAATCTGAGACCTTACTATTGGTCTGATAATTTTGTCCTTGTAATCAGGACCAATTTTCTTAAGAATTGTAGGAGCATCTACAGCTTTTGTTTTATAAAGTACAGTTAAATCAATAATTACTTGTAAACCGTCTTTACTCAATACTGATACAGCATCTTCAGTGCTATTTTCACCCTCACCAGCAGTTGAAGTCATAGTATAATTCTGAGTTTGAGTTGACATAACTACTACATCTACTAATGGGTTTACAAAGTTCATCCCCTCATAAATAACATCATCCTGTACTTTTCCGAATAGTTTCTTTACACCAATATGACCAGCATCAATAACTTTAACTGATTGGAATACAATGCTAAGTACCATAACAATGACACCTATTGTAGAAACTAAGCTTTTGAACTTACCTAATGGTTCTGCATCTTTGTTGAGCGTTAAACCGATAATTAGTATGATAAGACCGAATATTAAAAGTCCCATAGATTCACCTTTGTTTTTTTAATTAATATGATTGCAAAATTACCAACGTTTATGCAAGTAATAAAGTGGATAAATTATTACTCTTTTAATGCCCCAGCTGTAAGCCCTTTGATAATTTGCTTTTGAAATATCAGAAATAGTATGATAATGGGTATGGCAGACATAGATGCACCAGCCATTAGATGCCCCCAACTGATAGATTGCTTTCCTAAATAGAAGGTTAACCCCACCGGCAGTGTCCAGAAATCTGAATCATTTGTAAATAAAAAAGGAAATAGAAATGAATTCCAATTCATTAAAAAAACATACACACCAACAACGATTAGTATTGGTTTGGAAAGTGGGAATATAATCTTAGTAATTATTTGAAATTGATTTGCCCCATCCAGTACGGCAGCTTTTTCTATGGTCTCTGGTATATTGGACAAGTATTGCTTAATCAGAAATACTCCAAATGGTGTAACAAGCCAAGGGATAATTAGTGCTTCGTAAGAATTAATCCAGCTAAAATTGACCATAGTTCTGTAAAGTGGAATCATAATCACGTGAGGAGGTATCATCATAACACCTATTATACTCAACAAGATAAGGCTATTACCTCTGAACTTCTTTCTTGCTAAGGCATAGCCAGTAACAGTACAGAATATTAAATTAAATACAGTTACCACAGATGCCACAAATAAAGAGTTTAGAAAATATATATCGAAAGAATCAGAAGAAAGAGCATCTTTATAATTATTAACTGTGTTTTCGGTTGATATTAATTGGAAAAGTGAGTCTATACTTTCAGGGTTTGCTTTTAAAGATAGTAGAAGCATCCATACTATTGGAAATGCCATACCGATAGCTATAATAGTTAATAACACATATAATATTATCTTCTTAGACAATATTACCTCTCTTCATTGAAGTAGAAGAATTGTGATATCAACTCACCCAAATCATTTTCTATGTCTTTATACTTACTAACAGAGTTACCGTTAAATATAAATGCATAAGCTAATTTCTCGCCATCGAGTGATGTAGTTATCCCAGACAAAGCACTTACATTTCTCAGTGTACCAGTCTTCCCTATCAAAATATCCTCGGCAGCTGTATTTCTCATTCTTTTTCTTAATGTTCCATCTTCGCCAGCTACTGCCAAGCTTTCAAAAAATTCATCGCTATAATCTTGATTGTATATGTATTCTATTATCTTAACTAATGATAGTGGTGAGAGTAGATTTCTTCTAGATAATCCGGAGCCATCATTCAGATAAAGTCCATTGTAGGGAATACGAAGGCTATCGAAAGTCCTAAAGGTTAGGTCTTGAGCACCAAAGTAATTTTCATTATACTTTTGGTTGTGTGCACCTATTAATTTAAAAAGATTCTCAGCGATATAGTTATCACTATTCTTATTTAAATTAGACAGAATCTCAAATAGATTAGTTTTTATACTGGCTAGTTTATTCTTCTCTGTGTAATTCAATTTATATACATTACATACTTGAGAGCTACCATATACTTCTACACCTACTTTCTTCAGACTTGATTTGAGAACCCCAACAGTTGCAATAGCAGGATTTTTTAAATAGTACCTATATGCTCTAGTCCTTCCTTTTCTTAGGTTTCCTCTTACTGAAAAAATCTGAACACCCTCTTCATTTAGAGTGCTACCTATTCTTACTCTCATATTATCATTTTTATACTCAGAGTTGTAGGCATCACCATAGTTTTGAATTAACTCTGGCTCTATCAATTCATCTTTGTATTCATCTGGCAACTCTATTCCATTGTTGTCTGTGGTTTTACCATATACTAAATACTTCAAGGTCTCTGATTCGGGATATACATCACAATCGAGATACTGACCTCTTTTTGTTCCCCTTACGGTTACCAAAGCTTTGTTTCTTTCAATACTAAGTGGGGTGATAGGTGCTAGTTTCTCAACTTCATCATCATCGTATGAGTATTTGAATCTACTAGTTTTAGAATCAAAGTAAGAAATATCAGCATATATATTTCCATTAACTTGGTTTATCCCTTTTCTTTTGATAACTGTTGCTACCGAATCGAAATCAGTTTGAGTTAATAGAGGGTCACCCTGACCATATATTATAATATCTCCGTACAAAATTCCATCTTTGATCTTACCATTAGTGTATATTGGAGTTTCTATATACTTTTCTTTATATAGACTTAGTGTAACGAAGCTAGTAACTAATTTAGTTGTAGATGCAGGAGTAAAAGACATAGTTTCATTACTCTTGTACAAGAACTTTTTGTCATCGAGGGAATAAATAATGATACCGTAATCTGTATTTCTCAGATTATGTCTTTTCAGTATTCCATCTATATCTCTATTCAATGCTTCTATTGAGTGTGATGAGTCTGACGCACTTATAAGTGGTAAGAAGGTTTCTTCAATTACTAAATTCTTCTTAACCTTCTGAGAATATGTGGTTACAAATGATAATGATAATAATATATATATTAAATATTTAAACATTTTTTAATTTCTTTTATTTTAGTTTCTGTATCCATAGTATGACTTAACCAATGTAAATTATCCATTCCTCTTAGCCAAGTCAATTGTCTTTTTGCAAATCTACGTGTATTCTTTTTAAATTCCTCTATTGCCTTATCTTCTTCCCAATCGCCATCTAAATACTTTTTTACTTCCTTATAGCCAACTGTATTCATAGAGTTTAGTTCATTGTTGAATCCAGAGTCGATTATAGTCTTATACTCATCTATTAATCCAGATTTCCACATCTGCTCACAACGATAATTTATTCTTCGGTACAGTTCTTCTCTTGGGAAATCAATAACAAAGTAATGAGTTCTATAGTTTGGCTGCTCATCCTGTCGCATCTGTGCATCACTTAACTTTTCGTTGTTAGTCAAATAATACTCTAAGGCCCTAATTACTCTCTGTTTATTGTTTTTTTCAATAACAGCATATATTTCACTATCTACTTGCTTTAACTGCTCTAAAAGTGGCTCTATGCCTTCATCATCATACTTAGCATTTAGTTCACTTCTAATTTTTTGGTTAGTTCCCTCATTTTTCTCTTGAAACAACCCATCGAATAAAGCTTTGATATAGAATAGCGAACCACCACAAATGATAGGAATTATATCTTCTTCTGATATTTGTCCTAATATTAATCTTGCATCGCGTGCAAACTTACCTGCACTATAGTCCTCATCTGGATTGAGGAAGTCAACTAAGTGATGATTTACAGTGCCAAGCTCTTCTTTGCTAGTCTTAGCTGTACAGATATCCATCATCTTATATACTTGTCTAGAGTCAGCTGAGACTATTTCTGTACCTAATTCCTGAGCTAATTGTAATGAAAGTTCTGTTTTACCAGACGCTGTTGGTCCAGTAATTACAATTACATCAAGCATCTTTCTTAATCGGGTTTGGTTCATCTTCCAACTTAGCTTTCAATACTTTTATTAACTCACCTTTCTTTACATTCATCATCAACTTACCACTATCAGCAATAGAAATCCATCCAGTTTCTTCTGATACGATCAGCACAACTGCATCTATTTGCTCTGTTAACCCTAATGCAGCTCTGTGTCTGGTACCCAGATTTCTACCTTCAAACTTTGTTTCAGCTGACAGGGGCAGGACACAACGAGCAGCTGCTATTATATTTCCATCTACTACAATCGCACCATCGTGCAAAGGTGATTTGGTAGAGAAGATAGATAGAAGTAATTCTGTACTTATAGTTGCCTGCAAAGGAATACCAGTATCAATAGTCATCTTAACAGTCTGTGTTCTGGGTAAAACAAGCAAAGCACCTATATGCTTTTCGGACATCTCTACAACGGCTTCATGAATAATATCAAGTGATTCGGATACTTTCTTATTCATAAAGAACAAAAAGAATGGAGTCCTGGTGATTAGTAGCAACATCTTCCTCAGTTCTGGCTGGAAAAGGATGATAAAAGCAAGAATCCAAATATCTTGTATTGTCTCTAATATCCAATTAATAGAAGATAGATGAATGGCTTCGGTTATAAACTGCAAACCAATAAGAATAACTAAGCCGAACAGTATTTGCACAGCTACGGTATCTTTCATTGCCTTATAGATCCAATAAAAGATAAATGCCACAAGAGCAATATCGATTAGATCAATAAAGGTAACGCTTAAAAATCCTATTCTAAATAGTTCCATAGTTATCACAAATATAAAGAAATGTATTCAATTTATTTTATCTTGTGAAGAAAAGACTTTAATAAATTACAAAACTGTTAGAATTAATTGTTTGAATTTGAACTATTGGACTACATTCTTTTGTTCGTGTTTGGCTACTTTGCTGGATTTATAAACGTATTTGCAGGTGGTGGCTCTACATTAACTTTACCGTTCCTAATAATTATGGGAATGGACGCTTCGGTAGCAAATGGAACGAATAGGATAGGAATACTTACTCAAACTATGGCTGCAAGCTGGTCGTTCAAGAAAGAAAATTTTTCTAACTATCGCTTGAGTCTCAAGCTTGGTTTACTTACGGTTCCTGGCGCAATCATTGGGGCATATTACTCTACTATGATTGATAACGCTACCTTTCAGACTATAGTAGCTGTGGTTATGGTAGGAGTGGCAATTAGTTTATTTATTCCTAAATCAAAAAAGAAACAGTATGTTGACACTGTTACAAAGCTGCCAGTAATATCAGTTATAGCAATGCTTTTGGTGGGGTTTTACTCTGGTTTTATACAGGTTGGAATTGGGTTCTTACTGATGGCTATACTCTCTACTACACTGCATTTGAATATAAAGAGGGTTAATATGCACAAGGTGTTCATTGTTTTTCTAAATACTATACCATCTCTTATGATATTCATATTTACAGACAATATTGAGTGGATAAGTGGAATAATTTTGTCAATTGGAGCAAGCTTGGGGGCCTGGTGGTCGGCTAAGTTATCATTAAAAATAGATGAAAAATATATAAAAATCGTATTGTTTATTGCAATAGTAGTTATGGCTATTAAATTAATATACTAAAGAGGTTAATGATGGTTACTGCAAAATGGAAAGGAAAAGAAATTGCAAAGTCAGATGATACAGTGATTATAGAAAACAATCACTATTTTCCAGAAGGCGATGTAAATAAGAAATACTTGGAATCAACAGAAACTAATACTACATGTCCTTGGAAAGGTGTTGCTTCATACTATAGTGTGGTTGTAGATGGCGAAACAAACAAAGATGCTGCATGGTACTATGCACATCCTAAGGATGCTGCAAAAGAGATAGAAAACAAAATAGCTTTTTGGAAAGGAGTTGAAATAATTGAAAACTAAAAGTAACAATTCAGTGTTTGAAGTTTTATTCTATTTATGAGGCTTCTTCTAAATATATTATTATTGTTTTCAGTAACTGCCATTTTTGCAGATGAGTTACTCATTGTGGATAGTGAAATCACGGAATACCCTAACCGCAATGTGAAGATGTATCAGTTTGACGAAGGTAGCAAGTCTTCTCTTAACTCATTGAACAGCAATGATATTGATATAATCTTTAACAATGAAAGTATAGAAGACTTTTCGCTTCTGCCAGCTGGAATAGATAACTATACCCCACTTACTATAGTGTTTAGTATAGATGTGTCTGGTAATGCTATTGAGTATCAGGATTTGATAATAAACTCAATCAACAAGGTTTTCAGATATTTAGCTCCTTATAACCATAGTTTCGCTATTCAAACTTATAATAGTAGAAGCTATCTATTACAAGACGTTACTGAAGATTATAACAAACGCAACAGAGCTCTGAATATGCTGGCTCCATTTGGAGTAAGTAATTATAACACAGGCTTTCTGAATAACACTTCTGGTAGTATCGAATTGGCTAATAATGCTGATAGCAAAGCGATGATAATAAATATAAATTCTAGTAATGGATTTGGTGATTCTACTTCTATAATCAATGCTGCTAAGCAGAACTCTATTCCAGTTTATAATATCTCCACTATAGAAAGCCCAGCGTTACTAAAGAGTATCTCTAACAATACTGGTGCAAGAAGCTATGACAACTTAGGCGAGGATGGACTGTTTAGGTTTATACTCTATTCTATTCTAAATGAATCAAATATAACACCTTACAACATTAACCTTACAAAGGAAAGCTGTGAATTATCAACCTTAATCAAGTTAGAAAAAAATAATGGCTTAGAGAATGATGAGTATGAATTTGAAGTTGACCCAATGAAGTTGCCTTTCATCGAAGTTATTCCAGATTTCATAAACTTTGGTGTAATAGAAACTGGTAATAGCCAGCTTGAATCATTCACCCTTACAGCTAGGAATAGCGACATATTGCTTGAAGATATTATTTTCCCTAATAATATAGATATAACTCCTGCATACGAAGATGTACTACTTGAAAAAAATTCACCAAAAGCATTTAATATCAACTTAACAGCTATAGATACAAATTACAACTATATGTTGATAGAGTTGGTTACTAACTCATGCACTAACAGCATATTAGAAGTGTTTTCCGGGAGTAATTCTGGCAATGATATAGAGACAAATCTCAGAATAGAATTTCCGAATGGTGGCGAGGTGTTCAACCAAGGAGAGAACATAAATGTAAGTTGGTCTGGCACACCAAATGAACAAGAATTGATATTGGAGTATAGTGAAGATAATGGTGAAAATTGGAAGCTGATTACAGACAGTGCAATTAACAAAGAATACACTTGGTTTGCCCCCAATATAGAATCGAGCACTATGCTGATGAAAGCTAGCATTCCAAATGGTGATGTTTCTTTCTCTGGAATAGACTATATATCCTCACCAGACAACTCTACTGATATAATTCAGGTAGATTTGAGTAGTGATAAATCTTTTGCTGCTATCTCTTATGAAAATGGAGGTATAAAGCTTTGGGACTTAGTAAACAAAGAAGAATTTAGAACTTTACGAAATGAAAACCCTGGTATAACTAACCTTTATATTTCATTCGGATTTAGCTCCAATTTATTTGCAGCTGCATTTGGTAAAGAAGATGATTACGACGTTGTTGTATGGGATCCCAACAATGATGCTAACACATTATTCCAAAACTTTGAAGACAAACCAAAAGTAATTGAATGGACAAGCAATCCTTCAATATTGCTAATTGGTTTTGAAAGTGGAGATGTTATTGAATGGGACTTGTCTAAATCAATTGACGAATTAACTACAGTAGATAATTACGGTAACTCAATAAATGACATAGATGTAAGTAGAACCACTAATAACATAATCATAGCAAGTACTCAAAAAATATACATTGCTGATAGTCAGTATAGTATTATTGATTCCCTTGCGTTCTTAGGTATTAACAATGTGAAGTGGAACAATAGTGGTACTAAGTTCTTGGCGGCTTATAACTTTAATGATTTGAGATTGTATAACTTCAATAATAATAGCATTACCAACGGTGGAAGGATAAACAGAACTGACGATGAGAATATATTAGAGGCAGATTGGATTGATAACTCGAATATTTTGATAAGTACTAAGAATGATTATCTGGAATCGTGGAACACTGATGACACTCTAAACCTGAACTACATCGTTCACAAAGCTCCTCTCAACAGTTTTGAACTAGAGGGTACTAATATAATATCATCAGATGAGTCGAGCACTGCTCTATATTGGGATTTGAATGATTATCCGTTTGACTTCAGCATAATTGATAGTGATGAATCCGACGCTAATTGGTCCGTAGTGACTAATGATCTTATTTTTAATATACCAGATTATACATTCTGTATAGGCAACGAATACTTTGAAGTGGCAATTGAAGCCATAACAAATGAGGGTTTTACCGATGCAGTAATAGATTCAATTAAGTCAGACTATCCACTATTCAGAATTTTGAATCAGTTCCCAATTGAGTTAAACCCTGATGAATCTTTTGACCTGAAGTTCTCATTTGAACCAGTTGATATAGGTAACTTTATAAATAAGTTTTTTATATACAGAGGTGGTAGGATTGACACTCTTGTTATTTCCTATGAGAACACCCTAATTCGTTTAGATGATAAAGTTGAAGAAATAGAATTCGAAAGTACTATTATAAATCTGACGACAACTAATGTTTTTAATATATTCAAAAACTCTGACAATAGAGCAATACAATTCGACACATTAGAAATCCTAATTGGTGATGATGTATTTGACTATGTGGACGGCAATTATGAAAATATAGCGCCCGGAGAAACATTAGAATTAACTCTGAACTTTACTCCAAATGATGAAGAACCTTACAGCGGGTTGATAAAGCTGACTTCACCTGATGTATGCTTTCCATACTATGTTAACATATTGGGCAAAGGGATTGACTCAGATATTAGACTGATAGAAGTAATAGACTTCGGTGATATTGGCTGTGATGCTACCGCTGACACTACCATAAAGCTTTATAATCTGAGTGATGCAGACTTTACAATCCAAATCTTAGATTTCACAGATGCAACTCACTTTAACTCAAGTTCAAATACTCCCATTATTGTGGAAGCTAACGATTCTACTGAACTTAGTATTCAATTCTCCCCTTCAATGATTGGTTCATTTACGGACACCTTGAACATTGGGACTAATTTGAGTGGAAAAGATGCTTTGATAAAGATAGCACTAAGTGGATTGAGAGATACTACAGACATAGTATTCATTGATAAGCCATTGGATTTTGGTACTATTAGACCAAATATTTCTGAAGTAAAACAAAGCCGAATAGTGAATAATTCACTCTCGAATTTGGAGTTAGATGTGCCATTAGACTTAGGATTGTTTGAGCTAATAGATGCAAACCCAGAAACTGTTGCACCTGGTGACACTTCTGAGTTAAGCTTCAGATTCAAGGGGTATGAGAATGACACTACATTTACAACTAAGTTCCCAATTTTACAAGGATGCGAATCGATGTTCGAGCAAGAACTGATTATAAACGTGTCTAATGGCCCTGCAGTTATCGAAGTGGTAGATGGGTTGGATATGGGTATTTGGAACTGTTCTGATAGCTTAATTGGGCAAATAAACATAAAGAATACTGGCGAAAGCAATCTTATTCTAACAGACTTATACTTTGAGACTGGACAGGCGAGTCAGTTTCAACTAAACCAAAACTATCAAAACTCATCAATTGTACCAGACGATATTATCTCAGTTGAGTTCACTTACCTCCCAGATGCCACTGGTGATATAACAACTAACTTAGTTATAGAGTCGAACGCTTCTAATGTTGAAAATGGAAAAAGTGAAATAGCGATATCTGTAGAGCAGAACAATATTGATTTCAGCTTGTCAGCCGATAGTTTGATATTCGAAGGGCTTAAGAGTAATACACCCTACACCCAATCAATAACAATATATAATAATGGAAACACCGAAGCTCAGTACAATTTTGCGGATAGTCCTCTATTCGTAGTTATTGCTACTTTACCGATTATTATCCCTGCTCAAGACTCAGTTGTATTAGACATAGAGTTCATCGGTGGCGAGAAAGATAACACCTACACAGAGCAGATAGAATTTACGAATGATTGTAGCCAAATAAATACTCTAACCTTGGTAGCCAATGTAGTTGGAGATGACTTTATCACTCTTCAATTGGATAGCTACGAGTTAGAGACGAGCACCCAATTCAACCTTGATATAAGCTACACAAACAGCACAGGACTGGAGATAACTGGTAACGATACACTAACCACTACCATATCATTCAACTCAACTGTGATGGTGCCAAGAGATGATGAATACGAGTCGAGTATAGATAGTATGGGCAATAGAAATATGATATTAGTATTGCCAATTACTTCTAGTGCATTGCTGACTTCTATCCCTATGGTGACTACTCTTGGTAACTCGGAGTCAACTAAAATATCATTCAGCCAGACCACTCACTTGTCTAATGACTACTTCATAGAAGACACAGCAAGCGGTAAGCTAACAATCACTAACATAGACACAATTCCGACTAATCGGCTGATAAACGGTAGTGGGAAGTCATATCTATCGGATCCAATTCCTAATCCAGTAGTGGATGAAAGCGAGATAAAATATGGGATAATAGAGAATACTCCAGTAACGATAGATTTGTACGATTTGGAAGGTAAGTTTCTGATGAATATGGTAGGTAAGAACCATACCCCTGGCGAATATTCATTTAGAATAAATTCACAAAACCTTGCTTCTGGCAATTATTTGTATGTGCTGAAGACTGTGTCCATTGAGATTATTAAGAAGCTGACTGTAGTTAGGTAGTGGTAGGTATGAAAACAATTAATTGTAGAGATGTATTTCATACGTCTCAAGTAAAAAACTCTGTCACTCTGAGGAGGATTTAAGCTCACTGAGCCTGTCGAAGTGAAGCCTTGCATAGTGCCTTCGACAAGCTCAGGCAACTTAACTTAGCTCTCGACTTCAGATAAAAATGCATCGAATGACAACCCCCTATCCCCTCAAAATAAATCCACAAAATCTTAATTATGTAATTATTTATATATATTTAAAACTGTGTCTAATGAGATTATAAAAAAACTGACGATTACTAAATAGTTTATTTAAAACAAATTTAAAGGTTTACAATGAAGAATATTTCTTTATTAGTACTATCTGCCTTGTTGCTTTTTGCATGTGCTGAAAGTAATAAGGAAGCTGTAGAGGACAACTCTGCCCTACAAGACTCTGTGAATACATATTTAGAGGGTTATAACAATGAGTTACAAAGGTTATACTATGACGCTGCATTGGCTGAGTGGGATCTGAACACTCACATAGTAGAGGGTGACACCCTTGCTGAATACAATGTGAAAGTTGCTTCGAAAGCGATGGCTGACTTCACTGGTAGCGAAGAAAACATAGAGACTGCTGACAAATATCTGGCACAGCTTGACAAACTTACTCCACTTCAAGTAAAGCAGTTGAACGCTATCAAATACTCTGCCGCTGGCAATCCAGCTACTCTCGGTACTTTGATTGACGATAAGATTGCTGCTGAAGCAGGTCAAACAAAATTGCTATATGGCTATAAGTACACACTTAATGGCAAAGAAGTTTCTACAAATGAAATAGATAAAGTATTAGCAAGCAAGAAAGGATTGGACAAGAAGCTTGTTGCTTGGGAAGCGAGTAAAGAGATTGGTAAAACGCTAAAGACTGGTATAGAGAACCTTCGTGGATTGAGAAACGAGACTGTTCAGCCATTGGGCTATGACAACTACCTGCACTACCAGGTATCTGATTACGGTATGGACGTAGATGAGATGCGTGAGTTACTACACAAAGTAATCAATGATATTTGGCCTCTTTACAGAGAGCTACACACTTGGACTAGACATGAGTTAGCCAATCAGTATGGCAAAGAGGTGCCTGAGTACCTTCCTGCACATTGGTTACCAAACAGATGGGGGCAAGAATGGAACTCAATAGTTGATGTAGAAGGTTTCGACCTTGACGGAATATTAGCAGAAAAGTCTGCTGAGTGGATTGTGAAAACAGGCGAAGAGTTCTACATGAGCATTGGCTTGCCAGCACTACCACAAGTATTCTACGACAAATCGAGCTTATACCCTGCTCCTGCAGATGCTGACTATATGAAAAATAACCACGCTTCGGCATGGCACTTGAACTTAGACGACGATGTGCGTTCACTTATGAGCGTAGAGCCAAATACAAAATGGTGGGGTACTACCCTCCACGAGCTTGGCCACATATACTACTACATTCTATACTCTAACCCCGATGTACCTTACATCCTAAGAGGTGGAGCAAATAGAGCATTCCATGAAGGCGTTGGCTCAATGCTTGGCTTGGCTGCTATGCAAAAGCCATTCCTACAAGAAAGAGGCCTATTGCCAAAAGATGTAGAGTTGGACGAGATAAAACTATTGCTAAAAGAAGCACTTGAGCAAGTTGTGTTAGTGCCTTGGGGTGCTGGAGTTATGACAGAATTCGAACACTCGCTTTACGCAGAGAACCTACCAGTTGACCAGTTCAACAGCAAGTGGTGGGAAATCAAGAGGAAGTACCAAGGTATAGTACCTCCGAACGAGAGAGGCGAAGAGTACTGTGACCCATGTACTAAGACTCACATCAACAATGACCCTGCTCAATACTATGACTATGCACTGTCTATCGTAACGTTGTTCCAACTGCACGACCACATTGCTAAGAACATATTGAATCAAGACCCACACAACACTAACTACTGGGGTAGCAAAGAGACAGGTGAGTTCCTTAAGAAGATATTATCACCAGGTGCTACTGCAGATTGGAGAGAGCTAATGAAAGATGAGCTTGGCGAAGAGATAAGCGCTAAAGCAATGTTAGAATACTTCGACCCACTATACGATTGGCTAAAAGAACAAAACAAGAGCAGAGAGCACACACTACCAGAAAGCGTAGAAATGTAACCCCTTCCTCGTTTATTAAGTTTACAAGGATTGTTTGGCTTCGGCTCAGGCAATCCTTTTTTTATTGAATCCTAATTATGCTCCTTAGTAGGAGCTGGCAGAGCTTGCTCTGACTGAGGAGGAAGTGATTCGATCGTTGAGCCTGTCGAAGCGCTAATCATTCTAGACGCGGCTGTCTCATCTGAGATTGCCACAGTCACTTTGTTTCTTCGCAATGACCGGCATAATAGTCCACCCTCTGCTAATTCCTTTGGCTTCAAACGCAGCTTAGGTCATACACCACTGCGTCACTCTGAGGAATCCGAGGAATCTGAAGAGTCAATCTTTACTTGAACTAAAAACTTCTGTAGTAAGCCATTAACGGTTGTTAATCTAAGCATGGATCCTTCGCTTCGTTCAGGATGACAGCATTGGCATGACTCTTAGCAAATCCTTTACTTTATACATCTTTTTCTTTATTAATGATTTTTATTGTGTTAAATTTGCACACTATTATATAAACTAAATAAGAATAAACTATAATGATTACGGTTAATAATGTATCGCTACAATTTGGTAAAAGACCACTATTCAAAGATGTAAATCTAAAGTTCACACCTGGCAATTGCTATGGTATTATTGGCGCTAACGGTGCTGGTAAATCTACTTTCCTTAAGATATTGTCTGGGGACATAGAACCTCAGAAAGGTGATGTTCATATTGGGTCAAATATGAGAATGGCTGTTTTGGAACAAGACCAATTCAAATTCGATGATGAAAAAGTGATAGACACTGTGATAATGGGTCACAAAGATCTATTCGAACTTAGCAAAGTGCGTGATGAGCTCTACTCTAAGACTGAGTTCACCGAAGAAGAAGGAATGAAAATGGGTGAAGTTGAAGCTGAGTTTGCTGAAATGAATGGCTACGAGGCAGAAGCTGAAGCTGGAATGATGCTTTCGGGACTTGGGTTTGATGAAGAAATTCATAACATGAAAATGGGAGAGCTAGAAGCAGGTGATAAAATAAAGGTACTATTAGCACAAGCACTATTTGGCAACCCTGATATCCTTCTATTAGATGAACCTACTAACAACCTTGATATAAGTGCTAAAAATTGGTTAGAAGACTTTTTGATTAACTTCAACAATACAGTATTGGTAGTATCGCACGATAGACACTTTTTGAATACTGTTTGTACTCACATTACTGACATCGATTTCGGTCAGATAAATATGTTCCCTGGTAACTATGAGTTTTGGCTAAGAGCTTCCCAGTTATCTTTGAAACAAACAAAAGATCAAAACAAAAAGTCGGAAGATAAAATTAAGGAATTGAAAGATTTTATCTCAAGGTTTAGTGCCAACGCATCAAAAGCAAAACAAGCAACTGCCAGAAAGAAAATGATTGATAAACTGACGATTGATAATATCCCCCACACTTCTCGCCGTTTTCCATATATCGAGTTCAAAGCTAAACGTGAAGTAGGAAATATAGTTTTGAATATCAACAATCTTTCTAAAGAAGTAGATGGTGAAATGCTTATCAATGACTTCACACTTCAAGTAAACCCTAAAGACAAAATTGCATTAGTAGGAAAAAATGACGTTGTAAAATCTGTACTATTCGACATTCTTATGGGTGAAATGGATCAAGACAGTGGTACTATAGAATGGGGTCAGACTATCACTCCAAGCTATTTCCCTAAAGAAAACTCAAAATATTTTGAGACAGATTTGCCAATCACTGACTGGCTACGCCAATATTCTGATGACAATGAAGAAACTTATATTCGCTCTTTCTTAGGTAGAATGCTCTTCTCGGGTGAAGACGCACTAAAGCCAGTAAATGTACTATCTGGTGGTGAAAAAGTAAGATGTATGCTCTCGAAAATGATGATGGAAAGTGCTAACGTATTAGTAGCAGATGAACCTACCAACCACTTGGATTTGGAGTCAATCTCGGCACTCAACGATGGCTTAATTAAGTACGACCAAGTGCTTCTTTTCTCATCACATGATCATCAATTAATGCAATCAACTGCTAACAGAATAGTAGAAATAGGACCAAATGGTTTCATTGACAAGATGACTACTTATGACGATTATATGAGTGACGAAGAGATAAAGGAAAGAAGAAAAGAAATTTATACTGAAAGTGTAAAAGAAGACTAATTTTTTTCCACTCAAGTATTAATCATTTAGAGGTTTAACAATTATTTTCATATATTGTTAAACCTTTTTTGATTTAAAGTGTTATACAGTAAATAAGAATACAAACCATGGGGAAATAATGGATACTTTAATACATAATTTCAATACAAAGGATCAAGTGCTTCCAGAAGGAGTTATTCCCGAAAGAAGAAGTGGTCAGTTTATTGAGGCAGGACTAGAGAAATACAGTGGGAGCTGGGGAAAGAAGCAAACAGCACATTTACTCAGACGATGTACTTTCGGTCCATCAATGAAAGATATGAAAAGTTTTGAGGAAATGTCATTAGATGATGCTGTAGAGGCTATCTTAGATTTTGACGAAGAGACTCCTCTACCCATTAACTTCAACAATCAGAATGACCCTTATGCACCTGTTGGACAGACTTGGGTTGATACTCCTTACGCAAACAACAGTGTAAACCAAAGATTGAATAGTCATTTGGCTCGCTGGTTTGGAAATATTGTAGGGAGTGGGAACAATGTTGGTGAAAAGATGACATTGTTTTGGCATAATCACTTTGTTACTCAGATTAATACAATTAGGCAGCCTAATTACTCATTTTATTATTACAAGACTCTACGTGAAAATGCATTAGGTAATTTTAGAACTTTTACGGAAAAAATTACCATCGATGCAGCTATGCTTAGTTACCTAAATGGAAATGAAAATGTAGTAGGAAGACCTAATGAAAATTTTGCTCGTGAGATTTTAGAGCTATTCACAATTGGTAAAGGGCCACAGATTGCACCAGGTAATTATACTACTTATACCGAAGACGATGTATTAGAAGCAGCAAGAGTACTAACAGGCTGGAGAACACTCAGAGATACAAGCGATACGAGATTCTTTGCTGCACTACATGACAGATCAGATAAGCAGTTCTCATCGGCTTTTGGCAACGCAACAATCAAATACAATGGTGAAGAAGAGTATAAAGATCTAATAGCAATGATATTAGAAAAAGATGAAACAGCTAAGCATATATGCAGAAAAATTTACCGCTGGTTTGTTTACTATGAAATTGATGAACAAACAGAAGCAAATGTAATAGCCCCAATGGCTGATATATTTAGACAAAATGATTATGAGATAAAGCCAGTACTAAGAGCATTGTTCTCATCAGCTCACTTCTATGACAATTGGAACATAGGTTGTGTAATCAAAAGTCCAATAGACTTTGTAGCTAATATTTACAGACAAATAGAATTAGAGTTTCCAACAGATTACAATGGGCAGTATCAAGCATGGTTAGCTCTGGGAGTTCAATATGCTGCAGTACAAGAAATGTTATTAGGAGAGCCACCGAGTGTAGCTGGCTGGCCTGCTATGCACCAATCACCTGGTTATCATCGTTTTTGGATAACAAGTGTTTCTGCACCTTACAGAGCAGTACTTGGGGATTATTTGGCTGGTGTTGAAGAAATAAGAGGAAGAGGTTATTCATTAAGGTTCAATGAACTAGCTTTAGCAGAACAAACAAGCTTACCTTCAGATCCTAATCAGTTAATTAAAGATTTGGCAGATTTCTTTTTACCTTTGGAAATAACTGACTTACAATTAGATTACTTAAAAACAAACTTGTTACCCGATGACTTACAAGATTACCAATGGACTGCAGTTTGGACTGCATACGTAAATGATCCGGACAACGCTGAAAATACAAACATTGTTAGATATTTATTAAGAAACCTATATAGAGCTATATTCAATATAGCAGAATATAACTTGTCATAAATAGGAGTATAAAATGAAAAGAAGAGATTTTATAAAAACAACTGGTTTAACAAGCTCTGCAGTAATGCTAGGTGGTTTAAACATAGCCAAAGGTGCTCCTATATTTGAACAATTTGCTTCGTTAGCAAAAGTGGAAGATAGGAAACTAATTTTAATATTCTTGAATGGTGGAAACGATGGGCTCAATACCTTAATACCATTAGATCAATATGGTAATCTTTACAATGCTAGAGAAAATGTAATGGTACCAGAGAATCTGATACTAAAGTTGAAAGATGATGTTGGGCTAAACCCTGCTATGCAAGGTATGAAAGAACTATATGATGAAGGTAAGTTGCATATTTTACAATCAGTAGGATACCCTCAACCTAACTTCTCACACTTCAGAAGTACAGATATATGGACTTCTGCATCAGATTCGAATAAAGTAGTTAGTTCTGGATGGTTAGGGCGTGAGCTTTATACAAAGCACCCAACCTACCCAACAAATTATCCTAACTCAGAACACTTAGACCCATTGTCTATAACTTATGGACCATTCGTTTCACCAACTTGCCAAGGTCCTAGTTTAGGAATGGGTATGGCAATAACGCCAAATAACCAAGGACAAATAGATATTTATAATATCAAGTCAGGTGGTATTGATGAAGCTCCAGAAACACCTGCAGGTGAGGAATTAGATTACATTAGACAAATAATAAATCAAACTCAGCTCTATGGTGATACATTAGAATCTACATTTGAAAAAGGTGGAAATCTGATGTCAAATAAATGGGATTCTGCCTCTGATGGTAATAGACTAATTGGTCAACTCAGAGTAACTGCTCAGTTGATAGCCGGAGGTAGCAAAACTAAAGTTTTCGTTCACTCACTTGGTGGATTCGACACACATGCTAATCAAGTTCAAACTTCAGGTAATGTAGAAGGAGCACACCATAGTCTATTAAGAATGGTATCCGAATCTGTAGCGGCATTCCAAGATGAAATGAAAATGCAGAATATGGAAGACAGCGTAGTAGGTATGACTTTTTCTGAATTTGGTAGAAGAATATTATCAAATGCAAGTAATGGAACTGACCACGGTTCAGCTGCACCTCTATTCGTATTTGGCTCTAATGTTATACCTGGTGTACAAGGAACTAACCCTGTAATCCCATCTAGTGTAACAGTACAAGACAATCTACCTATGCAATTTGACTTTAGATCTATCTATGCATCTTTATTGAAAGATTGGTTTGAAGTAGAAGAAAATGACTTGAACAACATAATGTTAGGCGAATTCCAACATCTTGATATAATTAAGAAGTCAGGTACTACTAATATAAACACTACCCTTGAGGATAATGACTTACAGATATATCCGAATCCGATGAACGGTAGCGGAGGTAATCTTAAATTGAAGACTGAAAGTGGTATGACTATAATTTCACTTTATAATTCTCGTGGACAGGAAGTGAAAAGATTGTTTGAAGGAATGACTATTTCGGCAAACAAAGAACTGCCATTTAGTACTAATGGCTTGCAATCTGGTAACTATCACTTAAGGTTACAGACTGGTAATAAGCAAATAGTAAAACCAGTTAAAGTAGTCAAGTAAGTACAAGAAAAGACAAATAAAAAACCCACTTTAGATTTTACTCTAAAGTGGGTTTTTTTAATCAATAATCTAACCAGAAAACTAATTTACATCCACCAATCAATGCCTATAAAGGGTCCCAAAGTACCAATTAATAATTGACTGCTGTCAATGTTATAAGCTATTGATGTCAAACCTCCTCTAACAGATACAGTAGAAAAAGGGAACCACATACCCCCCAACTGTATATTGATTGTACTACTTGAAGAGTTATTCCCTGCCCTTGGAAATTCAGTAAATAAAAAGTTAAATTCTAAATATGGAAATAAATTTGCATTATTATTAAGAATATATCTAAAAAATGGATTGAAATTTAATAGAACACCCCCATCATCACTTCCATCTGAATCTGTTATGAAACCAATACCTATTCCCGAACCTATATGTATATTCTCTTTCATAGCATATGCAAAACTAATTCCATTTCCACCTGTAGCACCAACTTTTACCCCTAATCCTATTTTTTCTACAGGTGTCAAGGTTTTACTTCCTTGTGAATATGCATTAAAACTAAAGGTAAATGAAACAACAACTAGAGCTAATAATAATTTTTTCATAGATAAAATCTCCGTAGTTTATAAATATGTTTATTGTTAAATATAACAGTTTTTTTGATATGAAAATGATAATTATAGTTTTGTGGATAACTATTATTTCTCTATCCTTTTGTAGTGAGGACGTTAAGAATGTAGAAGATAAAGTTATCAACGACACCATAACTAAAGCTAAACCAATTACTTCTGAAGATACATTACCAATAAGAAATAAAATTGAGACTGTAGAAGATCAAGTCAATCAACTTGAAAGAATAATTGGAATCAATAGGACTCAGCTTGAAAAGTATGAACGAATGATTGCAGAAGGTGATACCTTCGATTTAAAAGGGTTACCACAGTATGTGGAAGATTTGAAAGAAGCAATTAAGTTAAAAGAAGAAAGATTAGAAAAGCTAAAAAAGAAATAGATTATAATTCTAATCCTAAGCTAAATCTATGTAGAGCGATTGAGCCTCCATATTCGGAGTATGCGTAGTCAAAGTTAAAATCTTCGAAAAGTAAGCCTAATCCACCACTTAAACCTGAAAGTCCTTTGTTCTCATCGGAAGTAGCGAAATTTCTTATTTGATTGTCGTACCCTACTCTTAGGTTTATATGGTCACTCAGGTAAAGCTCTCCACCAATAGAAAAGCTTTGGAATCTTTCACCAAATGAATCTACTTCGTCAGCTAAGTGATGTAGGTTAAAGTTTACTAACAGTGGAAGTCCTTTTAGTCTATGATTAATCCCAATTCTTGCATCTACAGGGAGTGAGGCAGATTGTCCGTTGAGTGAACTAAGCTCTGTACCCAAGTGAAGTATTGATAGTCCTATATTTGTTCTTTCGTTTAATCTATAGAACATACCAGCGTCAAGCGACATAGCTGAAGAAGATTGCTCTTCTAAAGTTAAGAAAATAAATTTACCTGAAACACCATAGTACCAATTTGAATCAAGTTCATTGGAATAAGTAGCCCCAATTGACAAATCTGATCCCGTAAATCCATTACCATAAAGCTGACCTGTATTATCATAATTTTCAAAAGAACCATAGCTATTGAAATTTACTTGAGCAGCTAAGTTTCCACCATCTAAATCTATATCTTTTACATGATAGACAACATTACCAGAATTAATATCTAAAACGTGTTTTGAAAAAGTAGTGTATAGTGGTTTTTCGTCAGCTGTTTGTAGCAATGCTGGGTTGAAAAATAACAATGAGGCATCATTTTCTATTGATACAACTGCATTGGACATAGCAGCAGCTCTGGCTGTTGAGTTGAATCTTATAAAATTGTAAGGTGTATCATCTGCTGAACTTATAGAAAAAGCTAAAATAAAAACTACTATTACTATTGATCTCATATTATCAGATTAAGTTATTAATTTTAAAATAGTACAAATTGTCTTATATATTATTCTTATGCTTGTTCAACAAATCTATATACATTTTAGGAGGTCTGACAGGTGTCATTTTTTCTCCATCAGCAAAGACATGATTAGTATAACCTTCGGCTATTATTGTTCCTTTGCATTCAATATTATATATAAACTGAATTTTAGCAGATAATGTTTCACTTAGCCGTGTTTTTATTTCCAATACATCATCATACCTAGCTGGGCTAATATACTTCACATAGGCATCAATTACAGGAAGAATAAGACCATTTGCTTCTACCTTTGTGTAGGTTAAACCCAAATGTCTCATTAATTCATTCCTACCAATTTCGAAAAATGAGAGATAGTTACCATTATACATAACACCCATTTTGTCAGTGTCTGCATATATTACTCTTCGCTTTGCAGTATATTCTAACATTATCCTAGTAACTCTAGTAATCTATTCAAATCCTTTTTAGAGTAATAATCGATTACTATAGAACCCTTCTCATTCTTCTTGTACTTTATCTTTACATCAGTTCCGTATTTTGTACGAAGTTTATCTTCGGTATCTTCCAATATAGCTTTTAACTCTTGCGAAAGTTCTGATTTATTATCACTATCTGACTTTTTCTTTCTTTTACCGTAGTTTTTTATGTATTCTTCAGTATCACGTACATTTAACTCATGTTCTAGTATATGTTTCCAGGCGTGAACTCTATCAGCTGTTCCTTCTAGCGACAACAATGCTCTTGCATGCCCATTAGACAGTTCATTATTCGATAAACTTTTTTGGATAGAATCAGGAAGATTAAGCAACCTTAGGTTGTTAGTAACAGTAGAACGGTTCTTCCCTACTTTAGTCGCAACTTGTTCTTGTGTTAAGTTGAACTCATCTATCAACCGTTTGTAGCTAATCGCTATCTCTATTGGGTTTAAATCTTCTCTTTGTAAGTTCTCGATGATTGCGAACTGAAGCATTTGTTCATCGTTCACATCTTCCTTTATGTATGCAGGTATTTCTTTTAATCCTACTAACTTCGATGCTCTAAAACGACGCTCACCAGATATTAACTCAAAGTGTTCATTAACTCTACGAACTGATATAGGTTGAATCAAGCCATGAGTTCTTATACTTTCAGCTAATTCCTCCAAAGCACTCTGATCGAACTCCTTTCTAGGTTGCCAAGGATTTATTCTTATTTTCTTAATAGGAATATTAGAACTAGAACCAACATTCTTTTTTGCTGCTTCGTTTCTTTCATTTCCTTTTCTATCTATATCAGGGATAAGAGCACTAAGTCCTTTCCCCAACCCTTTCTTTTTAACCATATTAATTCGTGATTTTGGAATTGCTAATTATTTCTTTTGCTAAAGATAAATAGTTCTGAGCACCTTTTGAAACTGCATCGTACAGAATAACAGGTTTTCCGTGAGACGGTGATTCCGATAACCGTACATTTCTATTTATTATTGTCTCAAAAACTTTATCTTTGAAGTGTTGTTTAACTTCATCAACTACATCATTTGACAAGTTCAATCTACTATCGTACATAGTAAGAAGTACTCCTTCTATTTCCAAATCTTCGTTCAGATGCTTTCTTACAATGCCTATAGTGTTTAGTAACTGCCCCAATCCTTCTAAAGCATAATATTCACATTGGACAGGTATGAGCACACTGTTGGAAGCCGTCAATGCGTTTAGAGTTAACAAACCAAGTGAAGGAGGGCAATCAATAATTATATAATCATACTTATAATCTAATTTTGAAAACTTTTCTAATAACTGAGTCTCTCTTCCTTGCCTTGAAATCATCTCTATTTCTGCGCCAACCAAATCTATATGAGAAGGGACTAAACTAAGAAATTCCAAGTCTGTTTTCACAGTAGCATCATCAATCAAATCGTCATTTACTAATATATCATAGCTAGATATTTCTTGGCTTTTTGAATCCACACCTAGACCAGCAGTGGCGTTTGCTTGAGGGTCTAAGTCAATTAGCAAAACTTTTTTTTCCAATGCAGCTAAGGAAGCAGCAATATTTACCGCAGTTGTAGTCTTCCCTACCCCACCTTTTTGATTAGCAACTGATATGATCTTATTATTCATAAAGTATATACTTAATTCTGAAAATCGGTTTATCTACGTCTTGTGAATTTATAAATAAAAAACCCCTTTTCCTATTGTTTGGGAAAAGGGGTTGATAACTTAAAATCTCTAGCTTACTTTACTATCATTATACTTTCATTAAATGATTGTGTTGGTGTATCAAATATTACTATATACATTCCTGATTGCAAGTTAGCAGTTTCATATTCTATAGAGTAAGACTGTCCACTTGTATTGATTGACCTACTATCTAACTCAATTGCATTACCAACCATATCGAATAATGTAATTTTATGTTCACCTGATTCTATAGTACTAACAGTTAATTCAATCTTATTAGAAACAGGATTTTGATTAAGAGTTATTGAAGGTTCTATCTCAGTTAATGTAAATAATCTTAAACTGCCACCTTCTTCACAAACCCCTTCCAATGTAAAAGTCTTGGTATCAAGAGTAAGGTCTGCAATACCACCAGATGTAATATCAGCAGCAGTAATTTCAATTGGAGATTGAATTGTGTTTCCTAACTTTGCTAACATTCTTACAGTAGCAAATGGCAACTGAGCTTGTGTAGTACCAAGCTTAGTTTCATTAGTATAATTAATTGCACTGGTCAATTCAAACTCAGCTCTGTCTTGTCCAACGACTGTGAAAGGTAAATCCACTGGTTGCATAACAGTAAAGTTATATTGAACTGTTAGAGTAATTTCATTATGTAATAGCTCATCCAAATCACTGTCTTCATCATCTAAGTAGATAGGAAGATCAAACTCTTCACCTGGTTTAGCTGACAAGTCATTAGAACTAACATCAGCTTCAGCAATTATTATACTAAAGATTCCATCAGTATTTACAACAGATGCAGTTACTTGGTTATTATCGTTTATAGCTCTGGAACTTAATAGAACCAAATCAGATTGAGTTACAGGTAATGAATTAAGAACTTCAAACTCAGGCGCAAAAGAAAGCGCACCAGGGAATGGAGTTGGCAAATCAATAACATAACTTACCTCATTGGTACCAGATTTCGTCCCAGTCAAAGGATTAAGCATATTCTCATCATATTGTAGTGTAAACTCTATTTTTGTTGAACCTGAGGCATTAAACTCAGGACTTCCTGTCACATCAATGTTAAGCATAGTTGTAGCACCAATGTAATCAGAAGTATTTGCAGCAGTCAAATTAGCCACTGCCAAATCAGGTACACCTTTTATCAATACGTTATTTAATGTCACATCACAAGGTTGCTCTACATTCAAATATAAGAATCCATCTAATTCAACAGCGTTGTTTGCATCTGGCGTATATCTTACATCCAAATTATAAGTGCCATTACCTGGTACAGTAAAGCTAGTATTTGACAAACTAAATTCAGTTAATGGTGTTTGAGCTGCATCTCCAATAAATGCATTAACAACATCAAAATCTTCCGGATTGGGATTAGTTATAGTCACTGTTTTAATCTCACTAGATCCAACAACAGATGGAATTACTTCGCTTACGTCAATCACTTCAGGAGAGTTAATCTCACCCATTACATTAATTATTCTTTCTATGTTTCCACATTCACTAACAAAAGTAACAAACCCAACATATGTGCCATTATTAGCAGATTCGAAAGTTATATCAACTGTTGCAGTTCCTGAGGATATATCATAACTAATAGCATCAGTATCAAATACGGGTAAATTAGCACTTGCAGATACAGAATACCCAAAGCTATTCAAATTAGTTAACTCAATTTGTTCAGTTATTGGATTGCCTTCATTTGCACAAATTGTTCCAAAATCAATATTTACAGTAGACACACTATAATCTATTTCTATCATTTCTCCACTAATAGTAATATTATAAGGACTGTTGTCGGAGTCATTAGTAATTATCAAATCAGTTGTGTGGGTACCAACTGCTTGTGGGTTAAATTCAACTACCAAGTCAGAACTATTTGTGCTGTTAGCACCAACTGTAAATAAAGTCGAGCCAGTAATATTAAAATGAGTATCATCAGCCAATTGAATGTTTGAGATGTTTAAGTCAACAGGTCCATTATTAGTTACATCAACTGTGATTGTTGAAGTTGGAGATATACAGTTTACATCTGCAAACTCAGGTGCAACACCAGATATTTCAGGTCTACCAGCACCCCCACCTTTCATCATGGCAGTGAAGTCACCTTTATCTGTTATTACTGTGTATTCGCCTTCTCTTTCACCTTGCTCAGAAGGAGCAAATAGTGCTTCTATGTCAATACATTCACCTGGAGCAACAGTAGTATTTTGCGATGTAACTGCAAAATCACCCTGATTAGTTCCACCAGTCATAATTATTCTTTCTATATCAAGTGGTTCATCTGTCAGGTTACAGAAACGCTGTGTGAAAGTTTCAGTTTTTTGTTCACCTTGGTTTACGCTACCAAACAATATATCTTCAGCAAAAATGAACCCAGCTCTGGGTGTCATAGTTAATCCAGAACAACCAGTACCTTCAAAAGTAATATTACCACCAAAGAACTCTCTGTTATCTGGATTGATTTCAACTTTTATCGTTCTTGTTTCATCTTTAGCTAAACTAAATGGTGGCGCAGCACCTCCCCAATCAGAAATCGTAAATATATTAACAGGAGTAGAATTGAAACCCGTTATCTCTAAGAAGTTTTTCTCTGCTTTTATGACAACGTCTATTTCTGTAGCTTGATTAAGTGGCAAATTAACTTCTAAAAAAGTTCTCTCATCTATATCAAGATTTGGTTTTAATTCATCCGCTATAGTATAAGCTTCTGTATCAGATACTGGCAAACCAAAACCATTGTACGTTAACATTATCTCACCATCATTACAGTCAGATACAAAATCAATATAACAAGGGGCAGGTGTTCCAAATCCTTCAGCGTCTCTCAATATCTGTGAGTAAATAGATTGAACGTCAGATTCACTTAGTAGATTTTCAAAATACTCACCACCACTTGCAACTGAAATTGACTTTAACTTAGCTTTAGAATTTTGATCTAAAGAAAAGTCGTTTGGATCTGGTTGTGTTGGTCCTATCGTTAAAGAGTAGATTGTAGTATTAGTCTCCGAGGCTTTTTGATTAATTATTCCTACCTCTATATCACCGTGTTGTTGATTAGATTGATGGTAACCGTCAGTCATAAAAATAATTACTGGTTTGTATTGAGCATCCTTAACTAAACCAAATGCCCCACCTTCATTATTTTCTCTATAACCTAAAAATCCAGCATTGTAATTAGTTGCATTAACTAGATTATAATCAGTGGCTTGTTTTAATAAGTCTTTATCAGTTGTAAATCTTTGTAATTGGTCATATCTGAAATCTTTAGAAAAAACCCCAACCGCAGCTTCGAATTGTCCATCTGGTAATTGATCAATAAATGTTTTTGCCACATTCTTGATAACTTGGTGCCTAGAAGGTGCTGAATTTGATTCATCAGAAATATTCTTATCCATTGAGCTAGAAGCATCAAATATAAGAATTAATGAGAATCTTGATTGATCTGGAGGACAAGTAGGCGCAGTGAATTGTGTTGCAACTCCTAAATCAGTCAAATCAAAATCATTTGCATTTAGATTTCTTACCTCATCATCACTTGCATCTAAAACTCGGAACTCTGCTCTTAGGTTCGGATAGTTATCAGTTACTATTCTCTCTATATCGATTGATTGAGAAAATAGTCCTCTTACACTTATCATAAGTAATGTGAGGATTAAAAAATTTAACTTATTCATAACAAATACCATATTATATTATTTTCTTAATTAAACAATTGAAACATAAATTAATTACATTATTCAAATTCAATTGGAGTTATTATACTAATTACTACAGTTCGACTATAGAACCTACCTTCAGGATAATCATTGTCATATAATAATTTTTTCTCACCCAAACCACGAGCATTAGTTTCTGGATTTAAGGCCAGATATTCAGCTACATTATAAGCTCTTCTTTGCGAAAGTCTTTGGTTAGCTAGTTCATTACCTAATCTATCTGAGTAACCTATTATATCATTATTAGAATAGCTTCTTAATCTCTGCTTAGCTTTGTCAGCAATGTATATATTTCTTTCATTGAGTTCAGCAGAGTTATAACCAAATCCAATCATAGAGTAAATATCGAATTCCTTATCTGATAGTACATTTTCGTACTTATACTCTATTGTAACTTGTTCAACTGGTAATTCCTGTATATCAGATTCCCACATCTTATTGTCATTATCAACAACCTGCATCCTATACTGAAGTGGTTTATCCATTGTAGGAATAAAATCTTGTTCTTTTTCTCTTTCAAGATCCCACTCAACTGCTGGAGGGATTTTACCAGTTCCACTGAAAGTCTTTAATTCCCTTCCATTCTGATAAGTGATAATCCTCCATCTTTGTGGACCAATTTCAGATTTCATTGATGGTTTGAATCTGATATGTGGTGGATTAGAAGTTCTTAGAGTATCTTTAATTATCATTGGCTCAAATATCTGAGGAATGTTAGCATTCATTTCTACTCTTCTGTTCTCAACTATACCGTCAGTTTCATTTATATTAGAAGGATTGTCTGGTAAATTTCTTGCTTTAATCGATATTCTATCAGCATCTATACCCCAATTGTCTACTAAGTATTTTTTTACTTTCTCAGCCCTGTCTCTTGATAAAGATTGATTGCCTTTTTCTAATCCTTGATCTGAGTTACACCCAACTAACTCCATTTGCGCTTGAGGATAGAATTGCATTCTCTTACCCACAATGTTTAAGACTTCATAATAAACTTCCATTGTTTTTAAATCAAATAACTGCTTAAATGAATAATCCTTTTTATCTGATTCTGAAATCCTTGAATATCTTTTTGGAATATCAGCTGAATTTTCATCAAAGAATATATAATTCAGAAGTGGATGCGTTCTTATCAAGAAGAATTCCTCTATCTTGATTAGACTAACATCACTTTCTTGTCCATTGTCATTTACCGATACCGCAAGTATAGAAGCATCTAGCTTTGGTACAGTTGGCGGTGGTGGTGGCAATGGCGGTGGTGGTGGTGGCGG
>JBDQHL010000015.1:0-31639 GCA_040264895.1 Bacteroidota bacterium | reverse complement strand
GCCGCCCTCCCCGCCCCACCACCGTAACGACCCCCAACGGAAGCTTCCGATCACCACCAGCCCCTTACAGTCCCATCCTGGGTAAGGGTCTTCGCGTTCCAACCAAGTCACCCCCCTCATCCACCGCGTGTGCGGGCCCCCGTCAATTCCTTTGAGTTTCAACCTTGCGATCTTACTTCCCAGGTGGTATGCTTAACGAATTATCTCCGGCACTAGAACAACAATTTGTTCTAACACCAAGCATACATCGTTTACGGCGTGGACTACCAGGGTATCTAATCCTGTTCGCTCCCCACGCTTTCGTGCCTGAGCGTCAGTAATGAGCCAGAAGACCGCCTTCGCCACCGGTGTTCCTCCTGATATCTACGCATTTCACTGCTACACCAGGAATTCCATCTTCCTCTCTCATACTCAAGACTCGCCGTATCGAGGGCATTTCCATGGTTGAGCCATGGCCTTTAACCTTCGACGCACGAGCCCGCCTGCGCACCCTTTATACCCAGTAATTCCGGACAACGCTTGGACCCTACGTATTACCGCGGCTGCTGGCACGTAGTTAGCCGGTCCTTCCTCTGCAGATACAGTCCCGGGCTCCATAAGAGCCTTTTCTTCTCTGCTGACAGTGGTTTACAGGGCATAACCCATTCATCCCACACGCGGCGTCGCTGGATCAGGGTTTCCCCCATTGTCCAAAATTCCTCACTGCTGCCTCCCGTAGGAGTCTGGACCGTGTCTCAGTTCCAGTGTGACTGATCGTCCTCTCAGACCAGTTAATGATCGTAGCCTTGGTAAGCCATTACCTTACCAACTAGCTAATCATACGCAGACTCATCCTTAACCGCCGTAGCTTTGACCCGGAGGCCTCATCAGATATTAATCCAAGTTTCCCTGGGTTATGTCTGTGTTAAGGGCAGATAATCCACGTGTTACTCACCCGTGCGCCAGTTTAATAGTCTCCCGAAGGAAACGTTCTCCTTGACTTGCATGTGTTAGGCACGCCGCCAGCGTTCGTCCTGAGCCAGGATCAAACTCTCCGTTGTATTAAATTAACGTGTTGTTTTCATGTTTTATTTGATTTTTATCTAAGCAAAAAATCTTACGCTTGCTTGCTTTTCCTATTTTCAAAGAACTTTTTTCCACTTTTGCAAAAGTGTTTCGCAAAAAGGATACAAAGTTAAGTAGGTTTTAATTAACGTCCAAATAAAAAGTGAACTTTTTTAAAAGTTTTTTCTATTTATTTTTTAGCTGATTTCTACTTCTTTTAAAGAACATCTCTTTTGTTTTTTCGTTTCCAAAAGAGCTTACAAATATAGGGTACTTTTATTTAACTTCCAAGCGTTTTTTAACTTTTTTTGAAACTTTTTATTGCTTCTTCAATTAAGTTGTGATAATATTTAAAGTTAGCTTTTATAATATTTTTTGGCTCCATTCTTTGTGAGTCTAATACTGTAGAAGATGCTTCTCCTAAGATCATTTTCACAATAAATGATGGTACTTTAAATATGCTTGGTTTCTTATAAACCTTCCCAATTGTCTTTGTAAGAACATCCATGGTTACCGCATTCGGTGAACCTAAATTGTTTTTTTGACTAACGTCATTTTTTTCGAGTGCGAATATAAGAAACCTTTTCCAATCTGCAAGAGTTATCCAAGAAATATATTGATTTCCTGTGCCTATACTACCACCTACATAGAATTTGAAAGGTCTCATAATCTGCTCTAATGCACCACCATCAGGGTGTAGCACTACTCCAGTTCTAAATATTATTAACCTAATATTATCATTAACTTTCTCTGCAGACTTCTCCCATTTCTTACAAACTTCAGCTAGAAAGTTATTACCGGCTTCGCTATCTTCAGTTAGTAGCTCGTCACCCCTATTGCCAAAGTAACCGCTTGCTGAAGATGACAAGAACTTTACAGGAGGATTGTTGCAACTATTCATTGCTTCAACTAAGACATTAGTCGTATCAACTCTACTGTCTAATATTTCTTTCTTATAGTTATCAGTCCACCTACTACCTATTACTGGTGCGCCAGCCATATTTAAAACTGCATAACTGCCGTTAATTTCAGTTTTCAAATAGTCTATATCCTCTATCCACTCTTTATAGTGTAATGAGTCTTCATTTCTATATCTGTCAGGACTTCTAGTATAAACTACACATTCGTATCCTTCTTTCAACAAATCAGGTACAAGAGATTTCCCAAGGAAACCAGTTCCCCCAGTTATAATGATTCTTTTTTTCATGTTATAAAGTTATGGTTTGGAAATAACTATTTACTTTGTTGGCTTTTGTATTCTTCAATTGCATTCCTAAGCTTTCTTATATTAACATTGTTCTTTTTATAATCAGATCTCTCTTCATCAAAAAGAAGAATTAAATCTTTGTTAATACTAAATGCATTGAAAAAATACTTGGCCGCAGATTTAAAACGGTTGTTAAAGGAGTGTATTTTACCAATTAGATAACTAACTTCCGAATGATTAGGTGTCAAAGAAAGACACTCAGTTAGTATCTCTTCTGAATAGTCCAACATATTCAAGTCCAAATATAGTCTACCTAAATCTTCCATACATTCTATGTTGAAAGGATCTATTTCTATTACTTTCTTATAAGCAGTTATAGCTTCGTAGTTCTGGCTTAGGTTATAGTGTGTATCACCTTTAGCGTACCAAAGCTCTGCCACACTTTGATTAAACTCTAATGCCCTGTTATAATCATCTAATGCACTATCAAACTGTTCTAAAGCATCTAAGCATATGCCTCTACCAAAATATGCTTGATAGTTGTAAGGGTGTTTTTCTATTAGTTTAGTGAAAAGCTTGATAGCATGACCAAATTGCTCATTGTCAGCATAGGCGCTTGCTAAATTTCTCGCTACATCTTTATCAAAAGGTACATACTCAGTTGATAATTCATAGAATTCAATTGCCTCGGCTAATTTGCCGATAGCAGAATAATTATCTCCCTTCTGTACTATTGCAGGGTAGTAGTCTTCCTCAATTGCTAATGTCATATCCAAGCAATCTATTGCTTTTTCATATTGATTGTTATATGAATAAACTAGTGACAAATTAAACCACTGTTCAAAGTCATAAGGGTCTTCATCAATAAGCTGATTGTAACAGTCAATTGCTTTCTCGTATTCACTTAGTATAGTATAGCATACAGCTAGTTCCTGAAGGGCTTCTTGTTTATGGTCTTCTGACTCAACAATAAAATTATAAATTCGAATCGCTTCGTCGTAGTCGGCCTTCTTTTGCAATATACTACCATATATAAGATAAGCATCATCGTTGTGTGGATCTAACTTGAGAACAAATTCAATAGTTTGTTCAGCGATTATTAATTCATTCATACTCTCAAGAGCATCTGCCTTATAAATAAGTATTTCAGAATCATTTGGGTTAAACTTAAGGGCATTATCAAAACTACTAATTGCAGTTTCATACATATCTAAATTTAAAGCTGAAAGTCCTTTTTTGGTGTGTGCTTCAGAAGAATAAGGGTAGTATTCCAACCAAAGATTAGCAAACTCACCAGCCTCGACAAACTTTTCGTTGTCTAGACAGTAATTTACCAAATCTTCAATGATATCAGGGGACGGTAGTTCATTTGGATTTTTCCTACTTTGAACAGCACGCCTATACTTTCTGATTCTCCTATTCATATCATCAGGAGATTGATCATCAAAGTAATTATTAAAATCTAAATTACTCATATAAAGAATCTATATTTAGTCGCTTATTGGAATTGTAATAATAAACAGTGCTTCATCTTTTTCTAAAGATTCAATTGTTATATTACCATTCATACGTTTAAAGTCCGATTCTATTAGTGCCAAGTTATATATATAGTCATCTTCATCACTTGAGATGACATCAAACAAATCAAACTGGCTAGATTTGAATTTAGTTACAACTTCTGAAAGTGGAACATTGTTAGTACAAAGTATTTCCAATTCAAGAGCATTTTCAAAAATATTTTTTGAAATTTGAATATTCACCTCAACATTATTCTGTTCCATAATAAGAGTCTTGTGGAACATAGACAATGTGTCAATTAGAGATTGCTTGTTAGCATAAACATTCTGGTTACTCAACCTATTCAATTCAACATTATAGTCTACACTATTAGATTTATATTTAGTACTTGCTTTGGATATACTTTGTCGTAAAGCATCTATAAAATCTAGTTTCACAATATTGTAGTGGTTTTTTTCATCAGAGAGGATAGTATTCTCTTTCATGCTTTCTACAATACCGTAAATCCTACTAATATTCTCATCGACACTTACTAAGAGTTGTTCTTTTTCTTCAGACACTGATAATTCATCATCATTAAATTTTGCTAAACTTGAATAGCTATCTGAAATTAGATTCATCAACTTATCTGAAACATCTCTGACTAAGAATGATTTTGAGATATTCGCCTCTTCTGCATAATGCTCAGCCAAATTTCTATGACGACTTTTTATAATTTCCAGCTCTTCGGCCTGCTTTTCCAAAGTAACATCTCTACCAATAGCATAAACTTGCTTATCTTCGTTTGATATTGAGAAATTCCAACTTACCCACTTCTCTTCACCATTAGTATTCATTAATGCAGTCTGGTTGAAAGCTTTTTCTTCTTTAGTATTTCTTATAAAATCCTTAAGCTCATCTGAATCTATGCTATTTTTAAACAGTTCTGTTATATTATTTCCAACAATTTGCTCAGAGTCTATTCCTAATATTGGTGTGATTGAATTATTAACTGTTTGCCAGTTTCCATTGATGTCAAGAATACCAATAATATCATTCGAGGTATCAAATATTCTTCTTTGTGGTGCAGCCAATCTTTCGGCTATTTCATTTGCTCTCTCACGTGAAGTGATTACCGAAATCAAGAATCCGAAAAGCATAAAGCCTGACAATAAAGTAGCAATGAAGGCAAACATAGGAAAATAATCATCAAACCCAGCACCAAAATTTGGGGTAGTAGCAAAATATATGTCAAATCTTTTCCCTGCTATTTGAATTTGTGCTGATTTGGCAACAATAGGGTTTGCATGGTTTTCTTCAAAATTAGATGTTTTGTAAACTAAATCTTCTTCACTTTCTGGGTCTAATACACTAAAATAAACTGTAGTATCAGACGCATTACCATTACCTATAGCTTCCTTGAAAAACTTATCTGTATCTATTTCTAAAATCAAAGTACCTTGGTTGTGTTCTATACCTTGATCTAATGTTTCTCTACTTTCACCATTCTTAAAAATTGCTGTAATAACCTGAACACCTCTCGCCCCATCTTTAAACTTATAGACCGGGGTTACCAGAGTAGAATCAAGTTCAGCAGAATTTAGTATATATTCCATTGCTATTTCATCACTGGCATAGTCAAATCCACTTCTATCTTCGTTTCCTTCAAATGGGACAACATATTCTACTATATAATACTTTTTCCTATCAGCTTTTGGATGTATTTTAAGATCATAATATCCTTGAGAGCGAACTGAATGAATAAACTGAGGCATTTGTTGTTTATAAACTTCATATACATAGTTTATACCTAGTAGAGATTCGTATGTTTCTACTAAGTTCAAACTATTTAGCTCAAATACACTCTTTACTACAAATGTGTTTTCAAATAAATTTTGTACTGAATTTTGAACATACATTATATTCTGATTGTGCTTATCTATTCTATTTACTAGCGAATTAGTTGCTTTCTCAAAAGATAGTTTATGATCAGAATCAATGGAATTTTCTAAAAACTGATACACAAAAAAACTGCCCACTATAGCAAGTAATAATACGATGTAGGCAGGATAAGTCTTACCGAATTCAAGAAGTAAACTTCTTTTACTTCTATGGGACCCCTTTACAATAGATTCGTAAGTCGAAATTGATTTTATACTCATATTATCAAACTCGTGTGTTTTTTGTTTTTATAATTTAGTAAATATTTTTCATTTATTGTAATATAGTTATCTCAACCCTTCTGTTTTTCTTTCTTCCTTCAGCAGTTCTAGAGTCAGCAATAGGACGTCTATCACCCTCACCTCTATCTAATATTCTGTATCTATCTATTCCTTTTGAAAGCAAATATCTTACCACTTTATCTTTCCTTACCACTGAACGCCTTTGATTTTGCTCGGGTGTTCCCATGTTATCAGAGTGACCTACTACCCTAACTTCAGTTCCAGGATTCTCTTTCATAAATTTGATGACTGAATTAAGATATTTTTTTAAGCTAGGTGTAATATCAGTAGCGGCAGGTGTTGGGAAATCAAAAAATTTCAGTCTACTTGTCTCCATACCAAACCTATCATCTTCTTCTATTTCTGCAATTGGCTCTTCAACAACTACCGGCTCTGACTTTTCATAATAAGCTATGTCAGTAGATGTTTTAATAGGTGAATCCTTTAAATTTCTGGATAGATTTACCTCATTCTCAATACCTGCTATATCATAATCAGGCCCAACATAATTTGGATCAAACTTAAGTGTGTCTGTTTTTCTCTTATCATTACCGAATTTAAGAGTAATACCCACTCTTGCAGAAGCAAGACTTATATCTGACTCTTTAACTCCCTGATTTTGCTCACCAATGACTGATGTACCAAAATCAGCAGCAAAAAACGGTGAAAGTCTAAATCTAGTCCCATTTAAATCGACCAGAAGTAAATCATACCCAAGCCCAAAATGAATATAGAATCTCATTTTAAGATCATCTAAATCAAATTTACCGAATTCATTAATATCACCTGAGTTGACAAATTGTTTTAAATGCCTACTATCTTGACTGATTGGGATATCAATTCCAGGACCGATATAGGTATAAAAACCATTTGGTGTAATATCATATCTATATGCTGGTCTAATTTCAAAATAATTAATTGTAGAATTAATTAAATATCTTCTTTCATCAATCGGATTTATTATTCCAGTCTCCATTTCAAATGAACGAGATGTATAATTTAAATTTAAAAAGCCGCCGTGTCTGGACGATATAGGATTATACTCAGCAGTTAGTCCAATGCCATACCCAAAACCAGTTCCATTAGTAAACAGGAACTCAGGGTTAAACGAATCACTAACTGGATTTTCGTATCTCGCAGATGCATAAAATTCGCCTAAAAATTCATTGTAAGGTAGATTTACACCACCACCAAACCACCAATCACCATACCATCTTGTTATTTTTAAGGTGTCTTTATTTTCTAGAGGAACCATATCTACTATAGTACCTTTTTCATCGTAGTTTTTAACTAAGTATAAGGAGTCGGGTTGGTCAACAATTAAAGAATCAGCCTCTTGTGAGAAACTGATTTGTACAGCAAGTATTACTATTATTATAGTGAAAAGATTTTTCATAATTTCAAAACTGCAACATTAAATAAAATAATCTACCTAATTACCTGCAATTTGAAAACCCCTGTTGATTTTTCTACTGATTGATCATTGATAGGAATTGCAATCATTATTATATCGTACATACCAGATGCTAAGTTCTCAGGCAAATCAATAGTAAAGGTATGTGTACCAATTTTTTTGTATTCATCTTCATGTATACTTACTATCTTTCTACCTAATATGTCATATACACCTGCTGTAAGGTATACATCATCATCAACTGTATATTCTACTTGAGTATATGAGCTTGCAGGATTTGGATTTGCTTGTAAATATGTCAAAACTGCATTAGGAACATTTACACAAGCTTTTGCTAAGCTAATAATATTATCAGAGTCATCTTGATATAATAGTTCATAACAGTAAACATAATTTCTGAACGACACTGTGTCGAATCTGTATCTATATGTCTTACCTGGGAATTGTGTGCCCAATCCAGTTAATGCTTCAGCATCTCTTAAATTTCTATAATCAGCAACTTCTGTGTCATAAGTTACTGCCTCTGGGTCTGTCTCATCAAATGGCATAAGTCCACGTCTTAGAATAAAACCTTTGTTAAATGCCTCACTACGAGTTCTCCAGTCTAATACAACTTTCAAATTTGAAGCATATCTGGCCGTAAAATACTCTAATATCATTTCTGGACGCCATGAGCTATCATTCTTAAAGAACACCCTACTGAAATTTTCACCAACAGCTGGAACGTTATCGTCTTCTAAAAACCAGCCGGCTACTGTCAATGAATCAATTGGGATGTCAGTTTTAAAAGCAAAATCTTGGTAGTATTCTACGGGTTTTGCCCACAAGAATCTTACACCATTTTTTTCTTCCCAACTTCCTCTAGGGAATTTTGAGCCATCTTTTGTATAAACATAATACCTCCCTACAGTCACTGTAGTATCCGAATCAAGTGATATAAATAATGTAGAGTCGTAAGTAAATGGGCCTAAATAACCAAATGCTATTCTGTCATCTGCTATATCTATTCTAGCTGTGTAGTTACCAAATGCAGATTCTAAAGGGTCATTATAAGGAATTCTTGTTTGGTCGGGATGTTCTTCTACACCTATGTTAGTATAATCAACTACATCATCGAACCTAACCATAAAAGTTGAGTTAGCCCAGTTTGTTAGGAATGTATCATCTATTCTTGAAACATGAAATTCCAACAAGAGCGTATCTGGCGATAACAATTCCGATCTAATTTCTACTTGTACTACTGAGTCGGCTACTTGTGAATGAGCAACAGAACTAAATAGTATTGTAAAAAAAAATATTAGTATTTTTAGATTCTTCATTTATTTTATCGGGCTTATTTGATCACGGTTATTCCAACTCACATTATAATCGCGAGTAGTTATAATACCGTCCATATTGAAATCTTCATTCAGATACCGGTTTATTATATTAAAGGAATCCCAAGATTTTTTGTAATCGTCTTCTGTAATTTCATCTATACCTGCCACACCTAATAACAAATCATCCACTGTTAAAGTAGGGTCTGGATAGTTCCCTGCAATCATACCATATCTAACTCTACCAGTTTCTGTAAATCCAACAGGTCTAGCTGACCCACCCATTAACAAAATTGGGTTTGAAAAGTCATAAGCTACTGGACTATTAGATGGCCCAATGTATAGGGAATCTTTTGACATTATAGTCAAGTGAGATCTGTGTCTTATAGCTATCCAATAATAAGTACCAGTAGTATCCAAATTATTTGTAGTTAGTTTAGATAATCTAACAGGAGAACTACCATCTACATCTACTATCTGTCCGTCTTGTTTCAAGAAGCAAGTTCTAAAGTGACGTTGAGATGGTTTGAATGCAGCATCTCTAAATTCTAGGACAATCCAATCGACTACATTTTCTGGTAACTCGTCCACTACATGCAAGTCTTTATTAGGGTCTAAATTATAAGGATACATATCCGGTGGAGTTTTTGGCACTAAGTTCTTTTGAACTAGTTCGTTGCTCATATCTTGACCACGGAATGGACCCTCCATAATAACACTTGCTAATAGATATAAATAGTCCTGTGCAGATAGCCCAATAGCATGGTCTCCAAATTCACTCAAAACTGCATTAGCTGTCATCCAAGCACCATCTTGTGATGGAATTGTAGAGGTTAAGTTATTTTCCCATACATTTTCTGGGTCTTTCCACCTTTGTAGAACTAACTCTTCCATTCTTGAAAGAAGTTCAGCAGGTGTCTCGTGAGCTTCAATATCATTTGAATTGTTGGGGTCATTCTTCCAAGCATACCCTATATTCAAAGCTGAAGCATTTGCTAAATCATCACCTTGCCCATCTTCCGCATAAAATGCGTATGTTCTTTGTACTTTTGTATCACCTTTTCTTGGGTTGATAGACCATCTTCTGCCTGGCTTAACATCGAATGTAAGGGCAGCTATTCCATCAGGATTAGTTGGGTCATCGAAAGTAGCAAATGTTTTTCTATTATTAAATAGGTTCTCAGTGCCATCGAAAGTTAGGTTAGTTCTTCTGAATCTACCTTCTATCTCTCTGTCACCATTAAATTCTGGGTTGTTGCTTGCAGTGTAAGTTAGAGTATGATTAGCTACAATTTGGTCGCCATTGTCAACTTGATATGCTCTGATATCGTCACCAACATAGATTTTTTTATTTGCGGTTGCATCTTTATCTAAGATTATACCACCACTGTTTTCTACTATCAGCTCTTGCAAAGGAGTTTCGTTAACTGGTATTTCGCCTCCAGTTGTCATTTGTCCATTGCCGATATAGTTTACATCTACTCTTCCTTCAAAAATAGGATTGTCAGATAGCGAGCCACCAAAATTCCTAACTATGGTAGTCGAATCGCCCATTCTAAAATTAGCATCAGTGGAGTTGCGTAACTCACCTGATGTCAATCTTAGTTCTCTTGACACCTGAAATCCATCTGGAGTAGCTCCAGTCTTGTTTATCACATCTGCACCAACAGCATTGTCTAACTCCAAGTTAGTAAATCTACCATTGCCAGATATATTTTGTGCAGCACTTCCTTTCAGTACATATTTACCATGAACGAATGCCGGGTTTATATTCCCATTGTGCTCAGTTTCGTTTAGTGAATGCATCTCTATTCCTTGATCCTCGTCCCAAGTAATAGGTGTGGCATCATCAGAGAAAAAATAATTTCTAGATTCTAATATTGCATTAGGATCCCTCAATTGCTTCTCACCTTTACCACGAAGTAATATATTATTATAACTTATTTGTGGTACGTTTCTGTAGTCAATTTCATTATCTATTATAACAGTACCATTTATTGATGGTTGTGCTATTCTTGATAATAATCCAAATGATTCAATAAGTCCATCATTATTAATAATTCCGTCAGAACTCATTGCTGCATTATTTTCAACTTCAATTTCAGCATCAGCACTATTATTAATTGTACCACCAGCTTCATTTGTCAAAGTATTATTCTTAACTTTTATCAGTCCAGCATTATTAATCTTACCTGTACCCTTATTTGTGTACTTGGATTGCCCAAGTAAAGAGACAGGTAGCATTATAGCTATAATTAATAATATGTTTTTATTGATTTTCATTAAGATATATTTTTTGAAATTTAATTATTTAAATAATTGGGAGACCTAAAACTGATCTCCCAATAATAAAACTATATTAGTGAGTATTAGTTACCTAAACTAAGTACACCACCAACATTAATACAACCATTGTTGATTAATTCACCCTCAACATTCATCTCAGCACCTTGGCCAGGAGTTCCGTTACCGAATACAATTAATCCACCTACAAAATCAACATCAGCTTCTGCAAAATCAACTTCTTCAGTAATCCCAGTAGTAGGTAATTTTTCAGTTACTCCACTAAAGTCGCCAACATTAAATCTACCTTGGCTACTAGTTAATGGATCTAAGTTAGTACCCCAAGTTTCAGTTGTAGCACTACCCATAGTATCATCAGAATAACCTAACATTAATGTTGGAGTTGGATAAGTTACATCTGGAGTAAGGATATTAATTGCAGCTGCTAAGTCATCAGGAGTTGCTTCATCCTCTGTATAGTCATCAAAATCTCTAACAAAACCAGCCCAAACATTATGTCTTACAACAACTGAGTCAAATGAGAGTGGCTCAGCACCAGAATCCCAAGTGTCAGGATTTGACCAACGACCAGGATTAATTGAAACTACAACACCAGGACCAGCTCTTAGAATCAATTCGTTAGAAGAGAAGAAACCGGCGTCTGTATCAAAATCTAAATCAGCAGCAGCATAAGTCATACCTGGAAGTGCTACTGTACTGAATCCATTTGGACCACTTCCAGCAGTATTTCTAACATATGCATTACCTGTTGCAATTCTTTCATTTTCAGGGTCAGCGTTACCTTCTAAGTATCTAATTTGATCTTCAGTATATCCCGCAATCCAAGTACCAGGAATATCATCAGCGGTATAACCAACCTGAGCTGTACCAGTCCAACCTGTGTTATCATATGCTAAATTAACATCTCTATCTACATCACGAGTGTTGTCATAATTTTCAGTTGAACCATCTTTATTCATGTTAACTTCAAAATAAGTACCTGTAGTAGGTGCTGTTGCAAAGTTCATAGAAGTACCAGCATTACCGAATACATAAGTACCAGCATCAGCAAAAGCATGAGTTCTTCTGAATCTACCAATTACTTCTTCTTGCCCAGCGTAAGTTACATTTCCCGAAGTAGCGTTTGTAAAGTTAACAGCACCGTCAGTAGCACCAATCATAACTAAGTCACTCCCCCCACTCATTTCGAATGAAGTAGCAACATTAATATCGTCTTCAGTACCACCATTATTTTTAGGTGAAATGTCTGCCGTATTCGATATGATAAAGTTACCATAAGGATTAGTAGGAGCAGTTGTAACTACATCACTTGCACCATCTTGGTAATCAACCGTAGAAGTACCAGCAAAAGTTTGGTTATCTCTAGCAAGATTTAAGTTAGTAAATCCACCATTTACATTCATAGTAGCAGATGCATCAACATTTAATACTGCAGTAGCAGCATTAGCTAGGTTTAATGAACCAGCATTGTTTATTGTAGTACTGTATGCATTTGAACCATCACCTAAAGTTAAAGTACCATTGTTAACAGCTAAGTTTGCATCAATAATATTACCGTCGCCTTCTAAGTCAGTCAAACCACCATTATTAAGTGAGTAATCGCCTGCACCAGTTGCTTGAGTAAATGCACCTACAGCTTGAAGAGCACTAGTAGCACCATCAATTGATACACCACTACCGGCAGATGTAGCTAATACGTCAGTAGTACCACCTACATAAGCTAAACCTGAAGACAAAGTCTTCAAAGCATTTTCAGAGAATACTAAATCATTGTAACCAGTACCATTACCAGTATTCTCAGCAGCAACTATTTGTGTAGCTGCACCAGTAGTTGCAGTACCACCATCATAAGTTACAGTAGAACCAGTATAGATTCTATCACCACCAGCAGTAGTGTAATCACCACCAATGAAGTAATCAGTAGATCCAAAACTCTTTAAAGTAACAGCTTGTACATCTAAGTCATCATAATATCCTTCGTGAATATTTTGAGGACCACCAGTAGTAGATCTATAAGATACATAACCCGGTATTCTTGCAGTTGTAGCAGAAGTTAAAGCATTAGTTCCTGTAAAGTCAACACCATTACCAAAAATATGGATCTCACCATTATTGGTGATTAGGTTGATAGGTGCATCGTTATCAATAATGGCAGAATCATCATTTATTCTGATAGTACCTTCATTGTTTATCTTACCCGTAGCGCCATTGTATAGGTCCTGCGCATAAGATGCAGTTGTAAATAGTACAACACCTGCAGCGAGAGCAAACAGTTTTGTACCTTTAGTTAATAATGATTTATTCATAATTCCCTCCAAAGGAATAGTTAATAAATAAATGTATTTATAATTTAATACTAAAATATTGTTTTTCATTTTTTTTATCAATAAGTAGTAGTACTGAAATTTAATTTCCAATGTCAATAATACCTTTGTTTTCTATATTTGCGTCGTTAAATACACTGCCATTTACTTGAAGTGAGTTTACACCCACTAAGTTGTCCAGTGTAGCATCATTTATTATAGTTAAGTCACTTCTTATAAGAAGTGGAACGTTCACAGTTTTCAATCCTGGGTTGTTAAGTATACAGAACCCAAGTCCTGAAACTAAGTTTATTGGTAGATTAGACACTGTTTGTGCAGTACCATAGAATTCAACTATACTGTTTATATCAATTATATAAGAAGAATAAGTGTCAACAGCATTCAATAAATTGTTAGTGCCGCCCAAACGGATAGTAGAATTAGAAGTCAAAGTCAGAGTTCCATTCTGAATAGTTTTACTTGCAGTAAATGTTGTAAGATCAAAGATGCCTGTATTTACATTCAGGTCTCCGTCTATTGCAATATTTTTATCTAGAGTAAGGGAATTAGTCTCTGCATTCTTATCTATATTAAGCGTGAAAAACTGTGTTGTTCCTGTACCGCTAATCACATCATCTGTCGCAAGCCAAAAAGTGAACTGTGAATTTGATGACGATAAAGAACCATTATTTGTCAAATTACCTTCAAGGTAATATTGACTGTTTGTTTCCTGAGACAGAGTTGCACCAGAGCTTATTTCTGTATCCCCGTAAATCGATATTAGAGCATCATCGCTAACATGCATGTTAGCATTTGAATTAAGGAACAGCGTTGTCTGCCCATAAAGGGCTGAGCTGTATAAAAGCAATATGTAAATTAAAATTTTCATTAAATAAATAGAGTAATACTGATTAGTTATCCACACGACGACTGGCAATTATATACCATCTTGAATTTCCATCACTTGCCAATAATGCACCTGAGAAAACACCAAGCCCATTTCCGTAACTCAATTCTATATTAGTAACTGCAGCTCTAGCAGCTATATCATCACCTGATCCATTTGCAACGGCTATAAATCCATCAAAGTTATTACCTCCAGGAGCAAGTACAATATAATAGACCTTGCCTTCAGAACTTGCAGCGGTTGGTAAAGTTATGGTACTACCACTCTGAGTAATTACCATTAAAAAGTCATCTTCCGTAGCAGTATAATCTCCTGTAGTAACATTAACATCTACAAATGAACCACCAACACTACTGAAAGCAGTCCAGCTTAGATCCCCACTTGCATTAGTTCTAAGTAGTTTACCGTCCTCAGGGATTGTATCAGGCAATGTATAATTAATATCTGAATCTTGTGCAGGAGCTTCAAAAGAGCTATAATTAGTGCCATTAGCAGGATCTTCATAAAATCTCAGCTGATTTGCAGTTCCATTAGTATTACTTTTGATGGAAGTATTGCCAAATATGTCTGTCGCACCACTTTTATAAATGACAAATCCATCTTTCTGGTCTGATGCACCAGTACCAATCCCGGCAACGAATAGTTTATCAGCGGCACTCCAACCTGATGTATTTGACGGGGCATATTGAGCATTGTACTGACCAATAGTAAATTCCATACCCGAATATGCTATTGTATTACTTCCTAAGGCAGTTGAAAGCCTTCCGGAAGCAGTGGTAGTTAAACCCCACGCCGTTGAAAGTTCATTGCTGGCAGTAGTAGCCTGTCCCCAAACAGTAGAAAGATTCTGTGTTGCATTATTACCACTACCCCAAGCGGTAGAAGCATTACCTGATGCCGTATTATTATCACCAAAGGCTGTAGTAAGATTTGCTGAAGCAGTATTCCCAGTACCCCAAGCAGTGGCTCTATATGCTGATGCTGTACCTCCACCCCAAGCAGTTGTCTGTGAGTTAGATACCGACCCATCTTGCCAGTAAAGACTCCATGATGACTGATTTGTATAAAGATCCGTTCCGGACTGAGTCCAGAAATCTGTCCCCCCTCCTGAGCCAATATTTTGCCAAGCACCATTTTTATATATCTGTAATTCATTTAACGCTGAATTAAAGTAAGTCATACCATCAGATGGAGTAGATGGCTGAGCCGCCAATGGCTGATACTGATAAATAGGTGTACTAACAGATTCAGAAGCTTCTAACGAGCCTGTAATATCAAGTGTTTTAGTAGTTGAATTCCAAATAAAACTTGCATCTCCAGCGATAGTGTTTGCATCAGACCAATAAGTTACCTGATCTGCAGCAGCAGTAATTCCGGTTAAAGCTGAAGTACCGTTCCCCTGCACCATTCCTGTTATGGATGATGTTCCTATCCCTCCATTAGCAACAGGCAATATACCTGTAACATCAGAGGTCAGATCTACGAGGCCTCCTATTAATGGGACCCAATTGGGGGTGGCCGCTGTACCTTTGTTAAAGTAAAAAAGATCAAGTGAAGTGTCATATACTATTAAGCCTTTAGCAGAGCTGGCAATCCCGTTTCTTTCAGCAGAAGTCATTCTTGGTATCAGCAGTCCCATTTTACTGCTGGTAGTAGAAACGTCCAATTCAAGTATTGCTGAATTATCAGGACTTATAGTACCTATCCCTACATTCTCACTTTGTGAAAAAAGAGTTGTTGAAGATGTCAATACTATTAAAAGCGAAAGAATTAGATATTTTTTCATGTATATAACCGATATAGAATATATTATAGTATCTGTTTATTTATAATTAAAACAAATATACATTATTTAGCAAATTAAGTAAATAAGTAGTATTACTTAATTTTATTAAAATTGTTTTTGAGTCTTAGTTACCCTTTAATATAGCGTACCTTATGAGCTTAGGCATTAGTATATCACTAATTACAACATCGGGATTATGATATTCTACAATATCTACCAAGTCTTGACCATTACTTGCCTCATCGATAATTCTGATTGCTCTATTCGCTGACAACAGCCTTCTTAAACCCGCTCTCACTATTTCGTGGTCATCAGCAAGTATGACTCTCAGTGGGTTACTTTCAGATGGCTCAATCATAAATCCTCTCTCATTTTTCTTATTTCATCTAACCAAACTTTACCTACTGTATCAGATGGCATTCTCCAATCCCCTCTAGGAGAAAGTGAAACAGATCCAATTTTTATACCGTCTGGCATACAAGATCTTTTGAACTGGCTACCAAAGAATCTTTTGAAGAATATTTCTAACCATTGTAATAATTCTTCGTTTGTAAATTCTGACTTGAATATCTGTTGCAATATAAAGTATATTTTACTTGGACGGTAAGAATGTTTTATGAAATAATATAATATAACATCATGTACTTCATAAGGACCAATTATTTTCTGTGTATCTTGTATTTCTTTCCCATCTTGTGGCAACAATTCAGGGCTAATCGGTGTAGCTACTATATCTTTAAGGATTACATTAATTGTATCATACTCAATCCAATCTGAAAGTACTGTTATCATAAATTGGATTACCGTTTTTGGAAGACCAGCATTAACATTATACATTGACATGTGGTCGGCATTGTAAGTTGACCAACCTAATGCAATCTCTGATAAATCTCCAGTACCAACAACTATAGCATTAATTTTATTAGCATAGTCCATTAGTATCTGAGTTCTTTCACGAGCTTGAGCATTTTCGTAAACTACAGATTTGTCGCTTTCATCATGATCAATATCATTGAAATGATTGATAACTGCACTGCTGATTTCAATAACCTTACCTGTTATTTCTAACCTCTCTATTAACTTCTGTGCGTTATTATTTGTTCTGTCAGAAGTACCTAATCCAGGTAATATTAGTGCATGCACTCCTTTGGTATCAAGACCTAGCTTTTGGAATGCTTTTATTGCAACTATAAGAGCCAATGTTGAATCTAAGCCACCAGATAAACCAAGTACAATGTTTTTACCATTGATATGTAATAGCCTCTTAGCAAGTCCTGTGGATTGAAATTCTAAAATCTCCTCTACCAAATCATCTCTTTTGGATTCATTATGGATGATAAAGGGATTTCTTTCGAATTTTCTAAATAATTTTTCAGCATTTTTATCCTTAACGCTAAATTTAATTATTCGGTACTCTCTACTCGGACTTTCAAAGCCATAAGAGCTATTCTTTAATCTAGCATTATAAACTTTTTCCAAATCTAAATCACTTATAGTATAGTGCGAATCGAAATCAAAATTTCTTTGTTCTGAAAGTAATTTTCCATTTTCTGCGGTAATCAAGTGACCTGAATAAATCAAATCCGTAGTAGACTCACCAGGGCCACAAGATGAATAAATATAATTAGACAAAGTCCTTGCTGATTGAGTTGTCACCAACTCGCGCCTATAATCTGACTTAGAAAGCAGTTCATTGCTTGCACTTAGGTTGAGTATAATATTAGCTCCAGCCAAAGATAAATCTAAACTTGGCGGCTTGACTGCCCATAAATCTTCACAAATTTCTATACCAATTCTGACGTCTGGTCTCTCTTCCGATTGAAAAATTATATCGCTCCCAAAAGGATATATTTGACCATTAATCTTGATTGTATCAAATCGTTTATCAACATCAGAAGAAAACCACCTCTCTTCATAGAATTCGTTTGTACTTATAATATATTTCTTGGCAACAATACCAAGAATTTTACCACTATTAATTGCAACAGCACAATTAAACAAACGTCCAGAACTACGCAAAGGTGCTCCTACTACTACAATCGAATCTGTATCTTCAGTTTTCTTACGGATTCTCTCCAACCCACGCTCAACTGATTCGAGTAATTCAGAGTGAAAAAATAAATCATTACACGAATATGACGATATTGAAAGTTCTGGGAAAAGGCATATATCAGCCTTTTCACTATTTGCTGTTTCAATTAGTTCAATGATTGCATCTGTATTGTAATCAACATCAGCAACTCTTAACTTTGGGGAACAGTTAAATACTCTTATGTAGTTGTACTTTCTTAGGTTTATACTCATATTACAATTTATTTATTTATAGTTTATAAGTATATACGGATACTTACTCTAATATATTGGTACTTTTACCTAACTTCCTGTCCGTCTTCCACTTCTTTCTCAGGGCTGACTAATGCTAAGTCGCCATCATCAGAGTTCACGGCCAAAAGCATACCTTCCGACTTTTCACCCATTAACTTAGCGGGAGCTAAGTTAGCAACTACAACTATAGTCTTCCCTACCAATTCCTCAGCAGAGTAGTGCTGACTAATGCCAGCTACAATCTGCCTTTGCTCATCTCCAATTTTTACTTGAATTTTCAACAGTTTTTTAGATTTCTTTATTGGCTCTGCCTCTATTACTTTTGCTGTCTTTAGCTTCACTTTCATAAACTCATCGAACGTAATTTGCTCTTCTTCCTGCTTTTTGGCAGTTTTCTTGTCACCTAATTTTCCTTTCTCTGCTTCCACCCACTCGTCCTCTATTCTTTTGAATAATATCTCTGGTTTTCTAATTTCGGTACCAGTTTCTAACATTGGTATTCCTGCTGACTCCCAAACATTAGACATTATAGTATCATCACCAACAACTATTTCTTCACCATAAAGCGATTGTATATATGCCGAAGTATAAGGTAGAATAGGAGCAAACAATATAGAAAGCGATCGGATAATCTGGCTACAAACAAACATTGTTTTTTCAGCTTTCTCCGGGTCAGCTTTGCCCGATTTCCAAGGCTCTTCATCGTTGAAATACTTATTTGAAGCTCTTGCTATATTCATAGTCTCAGTGATAGCATCACGAAATCTGAATTTGTCATAATTCTTAGAAATCTTATCTATTCCAGATTTTAAGCTATCAATCATTAGCTTGTCATTTGCTTCTATGTCTTTGCTTTCATCACCACACCAATAATCCATCACAGGGGCATACTTTGCAGATAGTGTAGGTACTTTCCCCTCATAATTCTTGTGTAAGAATGTAAGTTGCCTGTTAATAAAATTACCCAATATTGCTGCCAACTCATTGTTAGAGCGAGCTTGGTAATCCTTCCAAGTGAAATCAGCGTCCCTAGTTTCTGGGAAATTCATAGCGAGTGAATACCTTAGTGCATCAATCATAGATGGCTCAGTGTATGTATCAACAAAGTCCTTTAAGTCAATTGACCAATTCCTTGATTTTGAGAACTTATTACCCTCCAAATTCAAAAACTCGTGAGCAGGCACGTTCTTTGGTAAAATATAAGGATTGTCCGAATCTTTACGACCGTGAAGCATAGCAGGGAATATCAACGTATGGAATACAATGTTATCCTTGCCTATAAAAGCATAGTACTCTGTGTCCTCATTCTGCCACCACTCTTTCCACTCATCGGTGCCGCCAAAATGCTTTTTAGTAGCAGAGATATAACCCAAAACAGCATCAAACCATACATATAGAACTTTGTCCTTAGTCTTTTCTTTATCCATTCCCTCTATTTCATCTAAGTGGACTCCCCATTTTAAATCACGGGTTATGGCTCTATTGCTCAAGCCCTGCTTTAACCAACTTCTAGTTTGCTGTAGCACATTGTCTTTCCAAGCATCAGAATTTGACTCAATATAATTTTCCAAAAATGATTGGAACTCACCGAATTTAAAATACCAATGAGTAGTCTTTTTTAATATTGGAGTTTTTCCACTTATCAAGCTCTTTGGGTTTTTCAGCTCTGTCTGGTTGTAGTAAGCCCCGCAATTATCGCACTGATCGCCACGAGCATTGTCCTCACCACAGTTTGGGCAAGTCCCCTCTACATATCTGTCAGGTAGGAACATATCCTTATCTTCATCATAGAACTGTTCTGTTTCCTCTTCGTGCAAGATCCCCTTGTCTAAGAAATGCTTGAAAAACTCCTTAGCTACCTCGTGGTGTTCTGGAATTGATGTACGTGAATAAACATCGAATGACATACCGAATTTGTCAAAAGCGTCCTTATTAGAATTGTGGTATTTGTCTATTATATCTTTGGGGGTAACTTCTTCCTTCTCGGCAGCAATAGTAATTGCCACTCCATGCTCATCGGAACCGCAAACATAAACCACATCATCGCCAGTCAATCGCTTATAGCGAACGAATAGGTCTGCTGGCAAATACGCACCAGCACAGTGCCCTAAGTGAATATATCCATTTGCATAAGGTAAAGCAGATGTAACAAGTATTTTCTTATTCATATTAGTTATATAAGTATTTTTATTCTTGATAGAATACAAATATAACTAAGCTTAGTTGGAATTAGTAATAAAAAAAACCACCTTAAGTTAAGGTGGTTATAAAAAAAATAATAAAAAAACGGCTGGGTACCTTATGAGGTTTGGATATATGTGTTGTCATAATAAGTACAAGTGGAAGCACCAGCCGAATTTTTATTATCAAAAATTAATTTAATTACAGCTTATTTCTAGCTTAGAAAATAGCTTTACTAGGTCATATTTACTAACTCCACCATCATCATGAACCATAATAAAGACACCATCGTTGTGGTCATCAAAACTAAAACATACACAAAATAATAAACCCAGACCATACCCGTTTTATTCAGGAATTTTAGGAAGTTAGATATTCAATAATTATATTGAATCTGAAAAATATCAATAATATAGAACAATATTTATGGCTTGGTTTAAAAGATCAGAAAAGAATATAAAAAGTGATGAACACAGAAATATGCCTGATGGGCTTTGGACAAAAGCGCCTAATGGTAACATAATTTATAAGAAAGAATTAGAAGAACACCTATACACAGATCCAGAAAGTGACCATCACTTCCGTGTTGGTTTTAAGGAATATGTCGAGATATTGTTCGACGCTGGGACATTCAAAGAAACTCAAAAAAAGATTAAATCAGCTGACCCTTTGAAGTTTGAAGACACTAAAAAATATACTGATAGATTAGAAGCTTCATATAAAAAAACTGACAGCAAGGATGCTCTAACTACAGGCTATGGAAAAATCAATGGTCATAAAGTATCATTTGGGTGTATGAATTTTGACTTCGTTGGTGGAAGTATGGGTTCAGTAGTTGGTGAAAAGTTTGTACGTGCAGCTAATTATGCAATAAAGAATAAATGCCCACTAATTATCATATCTACATCAGGTGGCGCCAGAATGCAAGAAGCTGTAATCTCACTTATGCAGATGGCTAAGACAAGCGTAGCCCTTGCACAATTAGAAGAAGTAGGCTTACCATTCATATCAATACTTACAGACCCAACTACTGGTGGTGTAAGTGCCAGCTTTGCTATGCTCGGCGACGTTATCATCGCCGAACCAGGTGCATTAGTAGGGTTCGCAGGCCCAAGAGTAGTGGAGCAAACAATAAAACGAAAGCTACCAGAAGGATTCCAAAGAGCGGAGTTCTTATTAGAACACGGGTTTGTAGATATGATAGTCCACAGAAAAGATATGAAAGCAGAGCTAACTAAGATTATCTCTTGGTTTGGGCATTGATAATCTAAAATATCTCCCCTTTTTATTTATAGTTCTCTTATTTAGTGAACTCAAATCCGAGCAATATCATATCCGAGAAATGGCATATGTGTCTGCAGGCGGTGTATATGGTGGTAACTCTGCAGAGTTTATGGATATTTATAGAAATGAAATCGGTGGAAATAACGTAAATTTTAAACATACACCAGCTTTTGGTTTTGGTTTAAAAGTATGGGTTAATGACAATTATAGAGTTTCTCTTCATGCAGAATACTTTGAATCGAAGATAAATGATAGCTATTTCGAATTTGATTCTTTACAACTTGGGACAGTAGAGCGTGACATATCACATAAAATAGAATCTACAACAATTCCAATTATTGCTTCTATTGATTACATACCTATCGAACAACAATTCAAAACCAATCTGACTTTTGGAGCAGGAGTAGTTATTTCCAGAGTTAATTGGGAAGAAAAAGTAAATAGTAGCAGAGTAAGTGATAACAGAACTGGTGGTATTCAGTATAACCAAACCGACATATTACCAATGCTTAGAGCAGGTCTGGGAGTTGAATTAGATTTTGATAAACCTGTGGTTGGAGAAATAATAGGTAGTTTGACATTCGAGCTGTCATATAGTTACATGTTCAGAAATCTATCGATGTACGATAACATTAAAAATCAATTCGTTGATGAATCGTTTACTTTACCAAACACTGTGGAATTTTTACCGGGTTATCTATCACTTAAATTACAATTCGGATTAGAATATTTCCAAACTATTGGTAAATAATCATAAATTGATTAGATTGATTTGGACACAGTCCTTTAATATAATACATAATGCTAGGGAGGCAATCATGACAACAGAAGTAACATTCAGACACTTTAAATCGAAACATCCACATTTGCACGACATGGCTTTAGAAGCTGCGGATGGCTTTACACAGTTCAATGGTTCTATATTGAGTACACATGTTGAATTTATTAATGAATCAGAAGAAAAAGTAGTTAAATTCACAGTTAATGCCAATGGTAAAGTATTGGTGTCTCATGATAGTACAGATGATTTCAAAAAGAGTTTAGCTAGTGCAGAAGATAAACTAGTAAGACAACTTAGAAAGTTAAAAACAAAAACTCAAGATCATGACCATCAGAAATTTGCCCCAGAAACAGATGATTCAGACTATTAATTAAAAACAATAGTTTTACTCTAAGAAGTAATTAATGTTTGACAAATTAAAAGAAATAAGAAAGAAAGAAGTAGAAGTTTCTTCTTTACTAAAATCGCCCGTTAAGTTAAAAAACTTAACTGGCGATATTGGTTTAGATAATGTTATTTCACAGGCTAGTATACATAGGCCACAATTTGCACTAGCAGGTTTTACAGACTTGTTCAACTATTCTAATGTTCAGATTATAGGTAATACTGAAATTTATTACCTGAAATCGATAGGCGCGGAAAAAGCAAACGAAAGCTTTAAAAAAATAGTTAGTTTTGATATACCGTGTATTATAGTAACTAGTAACAATACTCTGGACAGTGATCATATAGAAACTGCAAAACAAAACAATGTACCTGTATTTAACACTGAGTTGGATACTACAACAGCCGTTTCTGTTTTGTCCGTATTCCTAAATGATATATTCTCACCGCATGTAAATTTGCATGGCTCGTTTGTAGATGTTTACGGAGTAGGAATACTATTTGCAGGTGGTAGTGGAATAGGTAAAAGTGAAATAGCACTTGATTTGGTAGAACGTGGACACCGGTTAGTTGCTGATGATGTGGTTATATTAAATAACAACACTGGTACTGCACTCATGGGTACAGGTACTAATTTGGTTCAGCATTTCATGGAGATAAGAGGGCTTGGTATAATTGATGTAAAGCGTATGTTTGGAATTAGATCAATTAGATACCAAAAAAGATTAGAGATAATAGTAGAATTAGAGGTTTGGGATAGAAAAGGTGACTATACTAGAACAGGACTTGAAGAAAAATACACTAAAATATTAGGTGTTGATATAATGACAGTAAAGTTACCTATATTTCCAGGTAAAAATATTACTGTAATAGCTGAGACAGTTGCTCTCAATTATTTACTTAAAACTTATGGATACAACGCTTCTGAAGTTTTTACAAACAAATTGAACGAAACAATACTCAACAAGAGTACCAAAAAGAACGACATAGATGATAGAATAATTAATTATTTCCAAGGTGATTTGGAATAAGAGAGACACTTTATGAAAAAAATACTAATTCCTTTACTTTTATTTATAGCGATTTCTGCTAATGCAATTTCGCAGGTAGGAACTGAACATGCACGTTTCAAGGTTTCGCCTTCTGAAAACAAAGTAAGTGCAGGAGATGAATTTTATTTAAAATTCAACTTTGATATTGATAAGCATTGGTACACATATGACTTCATAATGCAGATAAACGATGAAGGCATTGGACCAATGGAAACACAGCTAGCTATATTAAGCGAAGATATGGCAGAGATAAATGGTGATATAATAAAGCCTAAACCAATTGAAAAGTTTGACGAAGGGTTTCAATTTGATATAACCATTTACAAAGGTAATTTTGATGTTATATTGCCAGTAAAAACGCTAAAAGATATTGATTTTGAAAGTGATGAGCTTTTAACTGAAGTATATATTCAATTGTGTGACACAGTCCGTTGTCTACCGCCACAGCCGTTTGAATTGAGAGTAGGGGCTGATGTGTTTAATCCTGAAGATTATGATTTCTTTGTCAACAGAAATGAAGCAGCTTTAGCAGGAGCAGAAGAAAAGAAAGACGTAATTGTTACAGAATCAAGTGCTGAGATAGAAGAGTCTAAGAAGAAAGGTGTTTGGTCTTTCCTTTGGTTTGCTATGTTAGCTGGTGCAGCTGCACTACTTACCCCTTGTGTATTCCCAATGATTCCTATTACAGTATCATTTTTTACTAAAAGAGCCGAGAATTCTAAAGCTAAGGGTTTGAGAGATTCTGTTATATATGCATTAGGGATTATAATTACATTCACAGGAATTGGTTTTGCATTAGCCGCAATATTAGGACCCACCGGAATACGAGATTTTGCAGCAGACGGTTGGGTAAATATGTTTATAGCCGCAATATTTGTAATTTTTGCACTGAATCTATTTGGAGCATTTGAAATACAAATACCCACTGGCATTATGAATAAGTTAAATAAGAAAACACAAGGTGCTGGAATTGGTTCAATTCTATTAATGGGTCTAGTTTTCTCACTGACTTCATTCACTTGTACGGTACCATTTGTTGGCTCAGCATTAATATCTGCCACTGGTGGTGAGTGGTTTTACCCTGTAATTGGTATGTTAGGATTTTCTACAGTATTCGCATTACCATTTTTCATATTTGCTTTGATTCCTTCTGCAATGAACAAACTGCCTAAAGCAGGTGGATGGATGAATAATGTCAAAGTAATCATGGGATTCTTGGAAGTAGCAGCTGCAATCAAATTTATTTCAAATGCAGATTTAGTTTGGGGATGGGGTATAATGCCTAGAGACTTCTTCCTTGCTATTTGGGTAATTTGTGGTATTCTAATAGTTGTATATCTATTGGGTGCATTCCGTATGAAGTTGGATTCGGAAATAAGTAACCTTAGTGCTGTAAGAATAGTGTGGGCAATTATATTTGGTGCTATAACTATTTATTTAATACCTGGACTATTCGGAAAAGGACTTGGTGAGTTAGATGCATTCTTACCACCAAAAGGATACTTGAACGCAAGCTCTGCAACTGTTTCCTCTGCTGGAGGAGATATGTTTGGAGGAGGCACAAATGCTAAAAAGTCTGTCTGGCTTAATAATTATGAAGAAGCACTGGCCTTAGCAAAAGAAGAAAATAAACCTGTATTCATAGATTTCACAGGGTGGACATGTACAAATTGTAGATGGATGGAATCAAATGTTTTCCCTTTACCTGAAGTACAAGCTTATTTTGGAGATATGATAAACGTAAAACTATATACTGACCGAAGAGAGGAACCAGAGTTAAGCAATAAAAAATTCCAAGAGGAAAGATTTAACTCTATAGAATTACCACTTTATGTAATACTTACTCCAGATGAAGAATTAGTTGGAACAAAAGCATTTACTCGTGATCTTCAGGAATTTTTAGATTTCTTAGAAAAAGGAAAAAATTCTGTTGAAGGATAACCGGCAACAGTATTAAAGTTTTTACAGCCCTTCTACAAATCTAGTATCTTCGTTATACTTTGTAGTGGGGCTTTTTACTACCATATTATCTATTAGTCTTGTTTTGCCCAATATAGCACCAATTAATAGAACTATCTTTTCTCCCTCTTCAAATACAGTTGGCTCTGAAAAGTCATCTCCATTAGCTGAAACAGCATAATCAACTTTAAGTGTATCAAGCTTTCGTAACTTTTCAAGTAAAAAAGCATTGATTAGTTTTCTATTCTTCTCCCCACTCTCAATAAACTTTTTAGTTGCTAATAATGATTTATGTAATATACCAGCATCCACTTTTTGCTCTTCTGTAAGGTATTTATTTCTTGAACTCATAGCAAGACCATTTTCTTCCCTTACAATTGGAGCAACAACTATTTCTATACCATATCTCATATTGGACTCCAATCTTTTTACTACCAATGATTGCTGGTAATCCTTTTGTCCAAAGAATGCATGAGTAGGAATAGATGCGTTGAAAAGCTTAGCAACCACAGTTGCCACTCCATCAAAGAAGTGAGGTCTTGGCTTTCCTTCAAATATACTCGCTAATTCTCCTACTGTAACTGTTGTAGTATGAAAATCATCATACATTTCCTCTCTACTTGGAGCGAACAATATATCACTACCTGCTTTCTTAGCTATATTATAATCATGCTCAAAGTCCCTTGGATATGAGTCGTAATCCTCATGAGGGGCAAACTGTGTTGGGTTTACAAAAAGTGTCGTAATAACCTTATCACAATTATCTTTTGCCAACTCAATTAAAGAGGCATGACCCGCATGTAAGAACCCCATAGTTGGTACTAAACCAACTGTTTTCCCCTCGCTTCTTTGCTTGATAGAATACTCACGGAGTTCACTAATTTGCCTAATTACCTTCATAATAATTCCCTACTTCCTGACCTATCAGCAGTCATTTCAGTTATTTTTTTTCTAAATTCATCTACTTTTGATACTGGTATATCAGCAACAATCTCAATAGTATCTGTATAAACTTCATCGAATGAGACAGCGTATTCATCAAGTAATCGTTTGATAGTATTAATATCATCATAAGTAGTGAATACTGTTACTTTTTTAGTTATGTCAATTTTTTTTCGGACACACGTTTTTATTACTTCTTCGGCAGTTCTACCATAAGCTCTGGCTAATCCACCTACACCCAATTTCGTACCCCCATAAAACCGAGTAACTATAACTATAACGTCCGATAGTTTGAACTTTTTAATAGCAAATAGAATAGGGTTTCCAGCGGAACCATTGGGCTCACCATCATCATTAGCTCTGTATTCTAAACCGTCTGAACCAATTATATATGCATAACAATTATGTGTTGCATCATAATGCTCTTTACGAATATCATGCAGATGCTTATCAGCTTGTTCTTTCGAATCTATAGGAAATATGTTAGCAATAAATCTGCTACCTCTTATCTTATCTTCGTAAGTTTTGGGTTCATTTATAGAGTAGTAATAATCCATATTACTTATATTTATAAAAACCTTTATTTCTTAAAAATTTTTCTATTCTTGGCTCAATCCAAATTGTAAGCAGCGCAAAAAATATACCTGCTAATACATCTACTACATAGTGATAGCGGAGATACACAGTCGAAAATATTAAGCTGCTACCTATTACCAATACTAACCATTTGTATTTTGATTTAAATTGGAATGCTAATACAATAGTAATAAATGTCATCATAGTATGTCCACTTGGCATACAATCCCTATTAATTATTTCGGCTGGGTTCTCTGTTCCCGGGAATACACCTCCACCTGCATTTACCATATCTCTGAATGTGTTAGTTAACCACAAGCCAGGCAATTCAGTATTAAGGCTACCAAACTCATGGATAGTGAATCTTGGCCCTATTGCTGGCATAAAAAAGTATAGCAGGTAGGAAACAAAAAATCCAAATATTAACATTCGTGCAAATTCAAAGAATTTATCATCTTCCCTCATAGTAAACTCTACTCCTAAGATAAACGGGAGAACGTAGAACATCATATAAGTGAATTGTAAATATTCCGTTAACAGTGGGAACGAAAACTGACCGAGCCATTCAGTTGGGTTTACACTAAATAAGAAATAGTCCCATTCTATCAACATTAAATCAAAATCATTTGGGTTGACTAATGGTATATAAAGATGAATATTACTATATATAAAAAATATTATGGGCATTACATACAGTCTTCTCACTAATCTAAATACCTTACCACCTTTATATTTGCTACTGAAAATAGCAAATCCAATGACTGCTATTGAAACTACAGTATAGGAAAGTAGATTTAAAAAAGGAGTTTCTAACTGTCCCCAAAAAATAAAATTCAGCAACGTATATAGCAGAAGCATACCTAAGATATATGCATCCGATATAGTTAATACATGTATAATATTTTTAATTCTATCCAATATTTCGACTATTCACGCTCTTGTATAAAAATTGAAAATCTTCGAGTGATAGATTTTCAGCACGCAAATTTAACATTTCTTTTATATTTTTATCTAAACTTGGGTCATCAACGAATTGCCTGTAATCTTCCTTTGAGTTGAAATAAAATTTTATAGAATTAGATAATTTTTTACGCCTGTTATTGAACGAGGCCTTAATGAATTTATGTAGTTTATAGTCAAATTGTCCTTTATTGAAATCAATCCGAACAACAGAAGAAGTTACTTTGGGAGGTGGATCAAACGCTTCTGCAGGCACATCAAATAATATCTCTGCTGTACCACACATCATTATTGCAAGTGTTAGAATCCCATATTCACGAGAGTTAGGTGGAGAAACAATTCTATCAGCCAATTCTTTCTGAATCATAAAAGTAAAGCTTTCTATTTTATCAGAAAAATCTAATAACTTGAATATGATTTGAGTTGAGATATAGTATGGTAAATTGCCAATTATCTTGGCTTCCTTTTTATCACTTAGTATCTCAGACATATCTTGTTTGAGTATGTCAATATTTATAATTTCTAATTTTGGGAATTTATTCTTTAGAACTTTTACAGCTCTTTGATCAATTTCTATACAGACTAAATTATTTGTTAATTCAATTAGATACTTTGTAAGAGCCCCTGTTCCGGGACCAATTTCAATTACAAAGTCATCTTTTTCAATTTTTGGAGCCTCTGATATTCTTTTCGAAACCGATTCATCGATTAAAAAATTCTGCCCTAGTGATTTTTTGTGTCTTATTTTATCCAATAATTCTATCTATATTTTTTGAATCCATCAACTAACTTTAATCTTGAATCTTCCATAGACTCATTTATAACTTTGTAATCACCAACAACTGCCGTAAAATTGGTATCACCACTCCATCTTGGTACTATATGAAAATGTAAGTGACCTGGCAAACCAGCTCCAGAAGCAGACCCTGAATTCAATCCAACATTATAACCTTGAGGACTAAAAGCATCTTCAATTACTTTTGTTGAAGTATTAATAACCTCCATTATCTCAGTCCTTACTTCAGTTGCCAAATCATCTAATGAAGATTTATGTTCATAAGGGGTAATTAGTAGATGCCCACTATTATATGGGTATCTGTTCATTAATACAAATGATTTTTCAAACCTAGCAATTACAAGGTTCTTTTCATCCTCGTCGGGGTTTGCTATTGCGTGGCAAACAAAGCACTCATCTTTCTTTTTCTTATTTTTAAAAGATCCAATATATTTAGATCTCCATGGTGACCACATTTGTTCCATTACATTTATCTTAGCTTTATTTCTACTTGTTCATATAAATATAAAAAAAATGCTTGCAACTATAAAAATTACAAGCATTAATAAATTGTCTTACTGATTCTATTAAAATAGACTAGTAGAAGGGAATCTAATATCTACACCGAACTGAAGGGCATTTACTCTCCAATCGTCGTCAGCAGATAAATTAGTAATTCCAAAGTTATAGTTGAAGTTTGGTACTATGTACATTCCGCTATTCAGAATAATCTCATATTGAACTCCAAATTTGATACCGGCTCTAAAAGCTGAAGAATTTGGTATTTCACCAGTTGCAGCAATTAGTGTTCTACCATCTTCAGAATACTCAAATTCCGAATCTGGTGCTTGTTCAAACTTTGCATTGTCAGGAGTTACTAATTGGAACAATTGGTCTTGATCTCTAGTAAGTGCATAATCAAATGTTGGACCTACGATTAATCCGAAAGTTTCAATAAAATTAAATTTGTATTGAACATCGAATGATACCATATCATAAGTAACTTCATTTATGTGATTAGTTGAACTACTTACTTGAGTTTGGTTGCCTTGAGCATCGGTTAATATAGACGGATATTCATCACCTGTTACTTCAAAACTAGCAGGCATAGAGTTATAGAGCAATCTTGCAATAATTGATTGCGTTGAATTTTTTGCTCCACCTAATAAATATTCAAATGAAATACCGAAGAAGAATCCATTTGCAGAACCATTTTCAAATACTGGACATGGGACTTCACTTTCAAATGTTTGCAATTCAGCAGAGTGCAATACTCTATTGTAACCAACTACAGGGCCAATATAGAAAGGAATTACCTCTTTTTGGGGTGCCAAAGGGTTGTTACTTTGTGAGAAAGTGGTGGCAGTACCAGCCAAAATCAATATAAAAATAGTCAGAATAAATTTTTGTAGACCATTGGACATAATTTAAACCTTGTTACTTAGTAATAATAAATTCTTGTTTAGATATTGAACTCTGGGAGTCAATAATTAATATATATTTTCCATTAGCGTAATCACTAAGGTTTAATATAATATTATTTTTCCCATTATCAAACATAAATTTATCAAATACGTTATATTTTTTTCCAAGTATATCCATTACGTATATTGATGCGCTCACTTCGCTTCCACTAGTAACAATTACTTCCAATTCATTTGAAACCACATTAGACCTTAAGGAAATATCTGATAATGAAGAATTTAATAGTACATTCCTATAATCAAACACACAGACTTCTTCTACATTCAGAGTCGTTACCCTGTTGTTTCGATTGAAACAATCATCTATCGATATATTTATTCCTATATCACCTTCCAGAACACTGGTTAATGTAGCTAAAAACCTCACTTCAAAGTCCCATGTCACAATTTCTGAAAAATCGAAGGATTCAAACTCAGTAGACTCAAGCAGAAACTTTCTATCTTTTACTAATATTTCACAGTCAACAGTCTTAACAATATTACCATTTATATCATAGAACGCTATTTCTGTTTGCTTATCAACTAAATAAAAACTGTACAAATCGATCTCAATATCAAAACCAATAGTAGAAGTAGTGTCTATATAGTTAGGGAAACCGCCACTGAATTTTAGGTCAAAATACTCACCTATATTGACAGTTCTTATATCATAAGGGTTAATTCTAATTGTATTTTGAATTGATTTAATTTGACTTTGGTAATATATAGCAGTATCTAAATCTTGATCTATATCATATATATTAATTTCATAATCTATAAGTTGTTGACTTTCACCTGATATAAATACTTTAAAACTTCTTGTGACACTCTCACCAACAGCAAGGGTATCTTTCTGTACTTTTGGTATTAGACTAATGCTACCATCAGAAAGAATTGGAGTAATATCATTAATAACAAAAATTGTATTTCCAGTATTCGTTATTTCTAAATCTAGTG
>JBDQHL010000014.1:0-33089 GCA_040264895.1 Bacteroidota bacterium | reverse complement strand
GTTTCAATGTTGATAATGATGTTCGAAAAGAAATAAGTACCAGAAAGGACAGAGTCGATATATTTATAAATCTAGGAAATAGAGAGTTAATATTAGTTGAGTGTAAATCCGTGAAGGAATCGGGTTATAATAAATTCAGTAGTGTTTCCAGACAAATGAAAGCTTATGCTGAAGCAGCAAACAAAAACGGATATAGAATAATTAAAACTTTACTTGTAGCACCTGATTTTAGCGATGAATTTATAAATGATACTACAAGTGAATATGAATTGAATTTATCCTTGATTAAGGCATCATCTTTATTAGAAATTCTAAATGCTTTCAAGGACATAAAGAAACATAAAATTTTTCCTTACAAGTTGTTAATGCGTGATGTATTGATTGACGAAAAGAGAATTATAAAAGCTATAAGTAAATAGTGTTATATTCTAGTTAACTGTTAGTAATAAAAATCAAATCAAAAGAATCTAGATTACCAATTCCAAATCTTTTACCGTCACACCTATAACCTAAATTCTAATTTCATATATTTGCTTTGTGTAAATTTTGAAACGAATATAATACTAAAATGTTAGATTTATCACAGATTTTAGACTTAAAGCGAAAAGTAGTTCTCGCTTCTGCATCTCCGAGAAGAAAGAAGCTATTGGAACAAGTAGGACTGCAGTTCGATATCATCCCTGCAAATATTGATGAAGATGACATTGATATCACTTCTCCTGAGCAGTTTGTTATGGAGTTGGCAAGTAGAAAAGCACAGCATATCGCAAAAAATCAAGCTGCTGATAGCATAGTCATCGGTTCTGACACTACTGTTTACTTGGGCGATGAACTGCTCAACAAACCCACAAACGAGAAAGATGCCTATACAATGCTCACTCAACTTAGCAGCAATACTCATCAGGTTTATACAGGTGTGTCTCTTGTGGTCAATGAATTGGGCAAGGAAAGCACATTTTATGTTAAGACCGAAGTTACTTTTAGGGACTTGGGCGAAAAAGAAAAGATAGCTTATATAGCTACAGGTTCACCTATGGATAAAGCAGGAAGCTATGGAATACAAGATGACTTCGGTTCGGTTTTCGTTAGTCACATATCTGGGTGTTATTATAATATTGTGGGATTCCCACTGTCACGCTTCTTCGAAGAAATAAAGAAATTTAATGCTGAACTATAAGAATAAAGAAAGGCTCAATATTCTCATTTTGCTATTACCGTGGGTGCTCACGTTTTTAGTATTTTGGGCTTATCCTATAGTCTATTCTTTTATCTTGAGTTTATCTGAATACAAAACACTTACGAATGATTTGAACTTTATAGGTTTGGAAAACTACACCTCGCTTTTTAGTGATGAAGTATTCCTAAAAGCACTCGGCAATACACTTCTGTTTGTAGTAGTAACGGTGCCAATAACTACAACCTTGGCAACACTGCTTGCAGTTGCTGTTGACCAAACAAATGGAAAGATAAAAGAGTTATTCAAGGCAGCTTATTTTCTGCCGTCTGTAACATCGCTTGTGGTAGTAGCTTTGATTTTCAAGAACCTATACAGCAAAGATGGCTACATAAATACGCTAATGCAAATGGTTGGTGCAGAAGGGCAATCGCAGGGTTGGCTTCAATCGGTAGAGACTGCATTGCCATCAATTATGGCTATGGATGTGTGGATAGCAACTGGATATTATATGATAATAATATTAGCTGGATTGCAAACAATACCCAAAGATTTATACGAAGCTGCCGAAATATCGGGTGCTTCGTCTTGGCAGAAGTTCAAGAAGATTACTGTGCCTATGCTTCGACCTACTTTGCTATTTATTTTGGTGGTGAACACTATCAAATCATTCCAAATATTTATTGAGATATACGTGATGACTAAAGGTGGCCCCCTAAATGAGACAGTAACGATGGTTTACCTGGTATATCGTGATGCTTTTGAGAAAGCTGACTCTATGGGCTATGCATCTGCTGTGGCTTATGTGTTATTTTTTATTATTTTGATAATCTCAGTAGTGCAAATGAAATTACTTAAGGAAAAATATTAGATGGAAGGATTTATATCAGCTGTTATTGGCTATCTGCTTGGCTCTATTGCTTTTTCAAAAATAATAGTGAAGCAGACCACAGGTCTAGACCTATCAGTAGAGGGAAGCAAAAACACAGGGGCTATGAATAGCTTTGAAACTACTGGAAAAAAATGGGTTGGTGTATTAGTTTTCTTTCTCGACGCACTTAAAGGATATGCAGCTTGTATAATTGTTTACAATTTGTTCCCAGAAACTGAGAATATGATGACACTACTCTCGTATGCAGGGGTATTTGCAGTTATTGGGCACAACTTTAACTTATGGCTAAGAATGAAGGGTGGTCGTGGACTTGCAACTAGTGTAGGAGTTCTGTTGTTTATTAATCCACTTGGAATACCACTTTGGGGGATTTGTTGGCTAATTTCTTACTATGGTGTTAGAAAAAACGTACACGTCGCTAATGCCTTGGCAACAGTGGCTACACCTATCATGGTTTTGGTAACACCAAACTTAATGATTGAGATAACTACATTGGTTGCATTCGATGAAGCAGCCAGATATTTTCAGTTGATTTCTATTCTATGTATCGTAATATTTATGAAGCACATAGAACCAATTCAACAATTATTAAAAGAAAAAAAATTATTCAACGAAGAATAATAAAGGAACTTATTTATGTCTAGATTTTTTATGATTGACGGTATGTCATTGGTCTTCAGAGCTTACCACGCTATGTTCCGCTCGGGTTTGTCTAATTCCGATGGTGAACCAACAGGTGCAGTTTTCGGGTTTGCGAATACTTTGACTTCACTACTCGAAAAATATGATCCAAAACACATACTAGTAGTATATGATACAAAAGCACCTACATTCCGCCATGAGATGTTTGATGAGTACAAGGCGAATAGAGATGAGTTTCCAGAGGACTTAGTACCACAATTGAAAAAAATTAAAGAGCTTCTAAAACTATTTGGTATTCAACAAATGGAACTGGATGGCTATGAGGCGGATGACCTAATAGCTACCCTGGCTTGCAAGGCATCGAAAAAAGAGATTGATTCATATTGCTTAACTAGTGACAAGGACTATTATCAGTTAGTAACAGATCATATAAAAATTTTGAAACCGGCTCGAAAAGGTCCAGACTTAGAAGTAGTAGATTATAAAGAAGTAAAAGAGAAATTCGGAGTTCGCCCTGACCAAGTAATTGATATTCAGGCATTAACTGGAGATTCGGTTGATAATATTCCTGGTGTGAAGGGGATAGGTATAAAGACAGCTACACCTTTAGTAGTGGAATTTGAATCTCTGGAAGGTATCTATGAAAATCTTGACAAAATAGAGCGAAAAGCTGTTCGCACAAAGTTAGAAAATGACAAAGAGCAAGCATTCTTGTCAAAGGAACTAGTAACGTTAAAGATTGATTGCCCAATTGAGTTTGATTATGACAGTTATGAGTTCAAGGATACAAAGTTCGATGAACTGGACGAGTTTTTTGCAAAGGAAGGCTTTCGTACTCTTCGACGTAAGTGGTATGAAAGAAGTGGTAAAGCTTCTATAGATGACTTTGCTCCAGAGCCTACAGAAGAGATTGATACGATAGAATCTACAGAAACAGACTACAAATTAGTCAATACAAAAGAAGATTTTGAGAAATTAGTCAAGGACTTAGAAAAAAGCGATGTGATTTCAGTTGATTTGGAGAGTTCTGCACTCGACCGAAATACTTGCGACATAGTTGGTATTGCCCTCTCCATCAAAGAAAATACGGGTTACTATGTACCAGTTATCAGTGATGAGGAGAAAAAGGTAATTGCTCCTAAGGATAAATCACTCTTTGAACAGGACGAGATTGACCAGGATGAGTTCAACAGAAAACTAAGAGCAGAAAAATCGCTTCCAATTGATTATGTGATAAAGAAACTGAAGCCAGTGCTAGAATCGGAAAAGATAGGGAAATGTGGTCAAAACCTGAAATTTGACCAATATATACTCATGAGATATGGAGTAACTATATTTCCAATTGTGTTCGATTCTATGATAGCTTCTTACGTTCTGAATCCTGATGATAAGCACAATTTGGATGCACTAAGTGAGCAGTGGCTGAATTACAAGCCAGTGCCTATAACATCACTAATAGGGGAGAAGAAGAAAGACCAAAAATCGATGGCAGACCTGAACCCAGAGGACATTTCTGACTATGGTTGCGAGGATGCAGATTTGGCTCTCCGTTTGAAAAATAAGATGGAAGAAAAGCTGAAAGGAAGCTCACAAGAGAAGTTAGCTTATGACATAGAGTTTCCGACTATCAGCGTTCTTACTCGGATGGAAATGCAGGGTGTGAGCATAGACACCGACGCTTTAGAAGAGCTTCAAGCCGAGATTTCTAAGAAATTGGATAAATTAGAAGAGCAGATATACGAAGAGGTAGAGCATGAGTTCAATATCAACTCGCCAAAGCAATTATCGGAAATTATGTTCAAGGAAATGGGCATTCCGCCAGTGAAGAAGACCAAGACAGGGTACAGCACCAATGAGCAAGTGCTGAATCAATTAGCACCGGCACATCCGATTGCGAATTACGTTCTGGACTACCGCCAGTTGGCTAAGCTGCTTTCTACTTATGTGGAATCGCTGCCGAGAATGGTATTCGACAAGACTGGCAAGATTCACACTACTTACAACCAAGCCGTGGCAAGTACTGGGCGGCTATCGTCCACCGACCCAAATCTGCAGAATATACCAATTCGCTCTGAGTTAGGTAAGCAGGTGCGTAGGGCATTTGTACCGAGTGAGGGCAATGTGCTTTTGGCTGCCGATTACTCACAGATAGAGCTTAGAATAATGGCTCACATCTGTGGTGACGAGAAAATGCAAAAAGGTTTTGAGGAAGGAGTGGATATACACGCTGCTACTGCTGCCGTGCTGAATGACATTCCACAAGAGGAAGTAACTCAGGATATGCGACGAATAGCGAAGACGGTGAACTTCGGTATTATGTATGGGCTTGGTGCTTACGGTCTGGCGGACAGATTGGGCATCAGCAGAACGGAGGCGAAGGACATAATAGACAATTATAAAGAGAAGTATGCCGGAATAATAAAGTATATGGACGAGACGGTGGAGTCCGCAAGGGCAAAGGGGTTTGCCGAGACACTCTGCGGCAGAAGGCGATATTTCAAGAATATAAATAGCAAGAACAGAATGCTGAAAACGGCAGACGAGCGTGCGGCCATTAATATGCCAATACAGGGAACGGCATCAGATATGATGAAGATTGCTATGATAAAGATAGACAAGGTGATGCGAGACCGCAAAATGAAGTCGAAAATGATACTCCAAGTACACGATGAGCTTGTGTTCGATGTAGTGAAATCCGAGTTAGTCGAACTAAAAGAATTAGTCATCGAAAATATGAGCAATGCACTTTCACTTGGTAGTATTCCCGTAGTTGTTGACACTGGTGTCGGCGAGAATTGGTTTGTGGCTCATTAGAGAATCTATTAAATTTGATTAATTCATACTTAAAAAAGAAGTATCTGCTCTTTCATCAAAGTAAGCTTTAATTTTATCATCAAATATTAAAAATTCGTCATAAGAAATTTACACGGTTGTTTCATATAGCAATATTGGTGAATTTGTGGTGGTATCCCAAGTGTAAAATGCTATTATGCCATAAGTTTGATCCTCAAATACAAATTCATCTATTTTTACTTCTTTCCCAGCTCTCTCTCTAATAAAAGAGATTCCGAGATTTTCAAATTTGATAGAATTATTTGATGTTCTTAAGATGCCATAATTGAAAGAGTAACTCAAAGTTGATTAATTGATAATAATACTCTCTTCACCAAATTTATTCCACAATATAAGTCTAACAGGAAACCATAATATTATGATTGTGAATATCAAGAATGGTACGTAGTTTGTCTCTACATTCATAGATTTAAAATAGAATGTTAAGTAAACAAGTGCCGAAAAATAAAGCAATACAAAAGCACTAAATAAAATCATTACTTTTTTGTCTGACTTAACTTTAAGTATAGCATTAAAATTTAAACTATCATTCCAAATTATGGAGTTGTTTTCCCGTTTAATAATTATTAATTCTTCCTACAACCTTTTAAAACTTGGTAACACTATGCAATCCAACGCTGCTAATGGAACCCTATTTGTAGCAGCCATACCATTCTGCTGCGTTAGGTATATTCATCATCTCTGTTTCTGCATTCTTAGCAGAAGCTTGGTCTTCCCAACATACAATGTCGGTGTAATTGTTATCTGCTGTTTTGTTTATTTCCTAGCTTACAAATCCTGGTAGCTTTTTCATTCAATTGTTGACTATGTTGTTAGCGATTTCTTTCAATTTTTCTTCGCTTACTCCTTCTGCCAGCTCATAGCTGATTAAATCTTTGTACATACTTTATCTCTATTTTTTTATTTCAAATTCATCTATTGTGTTCATGTCTAAGTCTCTTACTTCTACCTGTATCTTTTCATTATTCACTGTTATCAAGGCATGATGATATTTCTTCGCCTGAGTAATTGTGTATTTTGCGTTATTTGGCGAATATAGTGGAGAACCACCTCCGCCTATTACTAAATGGTTTATGTTATTGACCACATTTCGTTGGTAGTAATGCGAGTGACCAGTTAGAATCAAGTCTACTCCATATTTTTCAAATACTTTGCTAGTCATTCGCTTCATATTCTTGTTCTCACCGTGAGCACCAGAGCTGTATGCAGGTATGTGGAAGACAACAATCTTCCATTTCTTGTCTGTGCTATTTAGTTGTTTCTTGGCAAACTTCCACTGTGGACTATTTGGCCCAACACCAACTTCTGTATTCAATATCAGAAATAATGCCTCACCTTGCTCAAAGGCGAAAAATTCCTTCGGTTTTTTTGTCATTTCTAATGACTGCAAGAACGCCTTGCTGTTATCATTCCACCCTTCGTGATTACCAATAGAATTTACAAAGGGGTATTCAGTAAAAACTTCCTGTGCAGTAGGTGTGAAAAATTCGTCAACCCAAAAATTATACTCTTTTTTGTAAGCCAAATCACCGTTGAATATCATAAAATCTGGCTTCTCTGATGCCATATTGCTTATAACTTTGTTCCATATTTTTGGGTTCGAGCGGTTGTCCCCCATATTTGCAAATGTAATTTCACCGTTTTTTTTGGGTAGAATAAAACTATATTTTTCATTTTTATTGAACCAATAGCTATAAGCCCATTCGGAAATCAAACCTTTAAGTAAAAAACGATGTACATAGGTTCTACTGCCATAATTTGTTGTTCTATGGAAAAGAGTTTTTACAGAGTCAATCTGACTTGTTTCCTGACCAAAAGGAGAAAAGTAGAGAGTGATATCTTCAGGTGAGTCCGACTCTATTAATACATAGATTCTGTCAGTATCGAACCCTTGGAGCCAAGGTTTATCAATTTCTTTTGCAGAAACATAATGGAATTGCTGCAAGGATAGCACTATCAATAAAGTGCTATATATGAATAACTTATGTGAATAATTTATATTTGTATATCTCATAGAATTTGCTTAATTTGTATGCAAAAGTGATGCTAAAAAGTTAATAATCTTGTTTAGGTTATTAGCTACCAATAATATAAGACTTATCACTTAAATCCAAAAAAGAACCACGTCAAACTAGGAGAAAATGAAAAAAAACTTTACCATATTGCTTTTGGCAAGTATAATTATTTTAACATCATGTAGTCAGGAAGAGGAAGTGCAAGAATTTAACACACAAGATACTAATTTGGAAATGGTGAAAGAAAGAATAAAAGCTTATAGCCCAACAGAAATAACTGCTGATATTTCTGATTTGACAGTAAACCAGAAGAAAGTAGTAGAATATTTAGTTAGAGCGGGTAAAGTATCAGACGAAATTTTTTGGATGCAGAACACTCCCGATGCGATTAGCGTTAGGGACTCATTAGCAAACTCTGACTCAGAGTCATCCGATATTTACTTAGAGTATGTTAAGATAAACTATGGCCCTTATGATGAGATATATGTGGGAGAGAGATTCGTAGGTGATGGACCAAGTATAAGACCTCCTGGCGGTAATTTCTACCCAGCTGATTTGAGTAAAGAAGATTTTGAAAATTATGTTTCAGAAAACCCAGAAGTCGAATCAGATTTCACAAGTTTATATACTGTGATTAAAGATGAAGATTCAGTGCTCAAAGCGGTTCCTTACCATGAAGCCTATGATGATAAAGTAGAAGAGCTAGCAAGTTATTTAGAAAAGGCTGCTGAATATGCTGACAACCCATCTTTGAAAAATTATTTGGAGCTTAGAGCTAAGGCATTAAGAACTGATGAGTATTACGAAAGTGATATGGCTTGGATGGATTTGGTTGGAAACGATATTGATGTTGTTATAGGTCCAATCGAATCTTATGCAGACAAACTATTGGGTTACAAGACTTCTTATGAGTCTATTGTGATGATAAAAGATAGAAAGGCATCGGAGCAATTAGAAATGTTTGAAAGCAACATAGATGTGTTTGAGTCCAAATTACCTTATGACAAGAAGTATATCAGAATGACTGCTGGTAAAGGAACTGTTCTACAAGTAGTTAATGTAGCTTATTTTGGTGGTCATGGTCAGCAAGGAACAAAAACAATTGCAGCATCATTACCAAATGACCCAAGAGTACACAAGCAGAAAGGTGCAAAAAAATCAATGTTTAAGAATATGATGGAAGCTAAGTTTGACCAAATTGTCAGACCGATTGGGGATGTAATATTAGAGCCATCTCTTAGAAAGTATGTTGACCAAGAGGCATTTACAAGCTTTGTTACGTTGCACGAAGTGTCACACACTTTAGGGAGGGGTTACGTTTATGGAAAGAAAGATGTAACAGTGTCTTCTGTACTGAAAGAAAGATATTCAGCTCTGGAAGAGTGCAAAGCAGACATAGTTGGCTTGTGGAATATATCAGTAATGCATGAACTGGGCTTAATTGATGATGAATATGTAAAAAAATCGAAGGCGACTTTTGTAGCTGGTCTTTACAGATCTATTCGATTTGGTTCTGAAAAAGCACATGGTAAAGGGAATCTAATCCAACTTAATTACCTTATGGACAAAGGTGCCATTACAACAAATGAAGATGGAACACTAGGAATAAACGATAAGATATTTTTTGATGTAGTTGGTGAGTTGGCTGGTAAAGTACTAACAATACAAGCCGAAGGTAATTACGAAGAGGCTGGAAACTTATTCAAAGACTACGGTGTAGTTAAATCAAGAATAGAAGAAAATATAGAAAAACTGAAAGATATACCGAGAGACTTAAATACTACTTACGATTTTTAAACTAATTTTATAGTTAATCGTTAGAAAATTTGACACAAGTAGTGAACCGAAAATAGTTATATGGAGAATATAATGAATGTAATAGATGATACGATAAAAATTAAAAAGTCAAACGAAACTAAATTAGACTCTGTTGATTGGAACAATTTGGGATTTGGAAAAGTATTTTCTGACCATATATTTGTTGCTGATTATAAAGATGGGCAGTGGCAAAATAGCCGTATTGTCCCTTATGATAAAATGGAAGTAGAACCCACAATGTGTACTCTGCACTATGGACAAACAATATTTGAAGGGCTAAAAGCATACTTAGATGTTGATGGTAGTGTAAACATATTCAGACCAGATAAAAATGCTCGCCGATTAAATAACTCAGCAGAAAGATTGGTTATGCCTAAATTTCCAGAAGAGTTATTTCTTGAAGCTGTTATCCAATTAGTTTCAGTAGAAAAAGATTGGATACCAAAGGAAAGAGGTCAAGCGCTATATATCAGACCAGTTATGTATGGTTCTAGCAACTTCTTGGGCGTACACAGCTCTGAAGAATACAAATTTATTATTATTGCTTCACCTGTTGCCTCTTACTATGCCGCTGGTTTAAAACCAGTTAGTATATTAGTTTCTCATGAGTATGTTCGTGCTGTCAGAGGTGGTTTAGGTATGGCTAAGACTGCTGCTAACTATGCTGCATCACTATTAGCAGGTAAGCAAGCAAAAGAAAAAGGTTTTGACCAAGTTCTGTGGTTAGACGGTGTTCATCAAGAATATGTAGATGAAGTTGGAGCAATGAACATTATGTTTGTAATTGGTGATGAGTTGGTAACACCGACTTTAGACCAAGGCTCAATATTACCAGGTGTTACACGCGAAACGGTACTTGCATTAGCTGCAGAAAAAGGAATGAAAACATCTGAAAGAAGAATTAGAATTTCTGAAGTTTATGATGCACATGAACGAGGAGAATTAAAAGAAGTATTTGGAACAGGAACTGCTGCAATTATTTCACCTGTAGGGAAATTGACTTATAAGGGCAAAGAGATTGTAATTAATGATAATGAGATCGGCCCAGTTGCTCATGACTTATACAACACAATAGTTGGTATCCAAAGAGGAGAAACTGAAGATACTCATGGTTGGGTCAATAAAGTCGCAACAATTTAAACCAAATTTTCATAACTTTATAGAAGGCAGCTTAGCAATAAGTTGCCTTTTTTAATTATAATAGCTTTAAAAGATAAATAGTTATAAACGTCTAAATGAAATTACAATAAAAAAAGTAAAAGAAATAAGATAAAATGGCAAAGAAAAACGAAGTATTAGATTCAATAGTAGATGCTGATATGAAAAGCGTGGAAATACCAGATAGTTTGACGGTATTGCCACTAAGAGAAATGATATTATATCCGAATATGATTCTGCCAGTGTTAATTGGTAGAAGTAGCTCACTAAAAGCAGTAGCTAAGGCAATAGAAAATGATAAATTCATATTTCTATCAAGTCAAAAGGACGCTGATATAGAGGAACCAGGACTAAAAGATATTTACGAATACGGAACCATTGGTAAAATAATACAAGTACTAAAACTACCGAATAATTTACTGAAGGTATTAATTGAAGGCATGTTCCATGCTAAGATAAAAAAAGAAGTAAAAAATGATGAATGCTTGGAGGCAAAGGTAGTAGAGATACCTGTTAAATATAATCCGAAGGACAAAGAAATACTATCTTCAATAGATCAAGTGTCAGAACTTTTTAAGGATTATGTTTATTCAAAGGAAAAACTGCCACCCGATTTAGTAAGTGCGTTCAACAACATAGATGACCCTGTTAGGAAGCTATACTATGCAGCTACTAATATCGGTGCTGAGATAAAAGAAAAGCAAATTATTCTTAATCAAAGATACTTGAAATCTCAGTATAATGAGCTGATAAAGTTATTGAACAAGAAGCTGCAACTTTCTAAAATTCAGAGCCAAGTTGGAGAAAGGGTAAATACTTCAATCCAAAAGACACAGAAATCATTCTATATCAGAGAACAGATTAAAGCATTGCAAAAAGAGCTTGGAGAAGATGAAGAGGCTGAGCCAGAAATTCAACAACTTAAAAAGATGCTAGATGCTGTAGATATGCCAAAACACGCTAGAGAAAAAGCTGACGAGGAGTTGAATAGATTAAAGAAGACACCTCAAATGTCACCAGAATTTTCTGTAAACAGAAATTACTTAGAGCTTTTAGCTCAGCTCCCTTGGAACAAGGCTTCAGAAGACAACCTGAACATTAGTCATGTACAAAAAGTATTAGATGCTGACCACTATGACCTAGAAAAACCTAAGGAAAGAATTACAGAATTTATATCTGTCCTTAATTTAGCTGGTAGTCTGAAAAGACAGATAATTTGTTTTGTAGGCCCTCCAGGTGTTGGTAAAACATCATTAGCAAAGTCCATTGCAAATGCGTTAGGTAGAGAATTTGTACGATTCTCACTTGGTGGTGTACGTGATGAGGCAGAAATACGTGGACATAGAAGGACATATATTGGTTCTATGCCTGGTAAAATTGTGCAATCAATGAAGAAAGTTGGGACAAAGAATCCAGTTATTTTATTGGATGAGATTGATAAACTAGCTTCTGATTTTAGAGGTGATCCAGCTTCTGCACTACTAGAAGTATTAGACCCAGAGCAGAATGTTAATTTTAATGATCACTATTTAGAAATTGATTATGATTTGTCAAACGTCCTATTCATTACTACTGCCAATGTGCTGCACAACATACCGCAGCCGCTGATTGACAGAATGGAAGTGATACAACTTACTTCTTACCTAGATCACGACAAGTTGGAGATAGCCAAGAAACATATAATACCAAAGCTAATCAAGGAATATGGTTTTGATAATATATCAGTAAAGTTTGAGGACAAAGCTATAACACGCATGATTACAGAATACACACGCGAGGCCGGTGTACGTAATTTGGAAAGAACTATAGCTCAAGTTTTTAGAAAGTTAGCCAAAGAGATTGTTATAGATTATGGTGATAGCAGTGAAAAAGGCAAGGCACTAAAAGATGACCCTAAGTTCAAAAAGAAATATAAACGCAAGAAGATTACTATTACTCCTAAGAAAGTAGAAGAGTACCTAAAGGCACCTAAGCATAAGCAAAAACGCGATAAACTAAAGGATAAAGTAGGAGTGGCAACTGGCTTAGCTTGGACTAGTACTGGTGGCGATTTACTACCTCTCGAAGTAAATATAATGCCAAGTAAAAATGAAAAACTGACACTAACTGGAAAGCTAGGAGATGTGATGAAAGAATCAGGTATGGCTGCTCTGTCTTATGTTAGAGCTAACTACAAAGCTCTCGGTGTACCAGAAGATTTCACAAAAGAAAAGGAAATTCACATTCACGTACCCGAAGGAGCGATTCCAAAAGATGGCCCATCTGCAGGAATTACTATGTGTACCGCTCTTGTTTCTGCGGCTACTGGTAAAGCCGTAAGTGGAACAGTTGCTATGACCGGAGAAATAACACTAAGAGGTGATATACTACCAATTGGTGGATTGAGTGAAAAACTTTTGGCAGCTAAGAAGAGAGGAATTAAGAAAGTATTAGTTCCAGCAGCAAATGAAAAAGATGTGGATGAAGTAGATGAGTTTATTACTAAGGGACTCAAGATAGTCTTTGTAGAGCATATAACTGAAGCTCTACCTCATAGTATTGTAAAATGGAAAAAATAGATAATAATAATTAAAGCACAGATATTGATATGAGTTTAAAAGAAAGAATAGAAAACTTAGACAACCCAAATGAAACCGAAATCTTGGAGCTACAAGCAGAAATAGTAGCCAACTTAAATAATGGAACTATTAGAGCTGCCGAGCCAGATGGAAATGGAGGCTGGAAAGTAAACCAATGGGTAAAGAATGCTATTTTGATTTTATTTAAATATAGTAAAATGGAAGATATGTCGATTAATGAAGAACATGTCTATTTTGATAAGAATACTATTCCTTTGAAGCCGCTAAAGCTATCCGATGGTGTTAGATTAGTACCTGGTGGTAGTTCTATTAGAACTGGTAGCTATGTAGCAAAGGGTGTAATCTGCATGCCCCCTATGTATATCAACATAGGTGCTTATGTAGATGAAGGTACCATGGTCGATTCGCATGCCTTAGTTGGGACTTGTGCGCAAGTTGGTAAAAATGTACACCTGAGTGCAGCATCTCAAATCGGAGGGGTACTTGAGCCAGCTGGAGCAAGACCAGTAGTAATTGAAGATAATGTTATGATAGGTGGTAACTGTGGCGTGTATGAAGGTGTAATGGTTAGAGAAAGAGCTGTTTTAGGAACTGGTGTAATACTAAATGCTAGTACAAAAGTATATGACTTAGTCAATGAGACTATTCTATCTTCTTCTTCAGATAATCCATTAGAAATTCCAGCAGGAGCAGTTGTTATTCCTGGTGCAAGGGCTATAAATAGTGAATTTGGAAAAGAGAATGGTTTGTCTGTAGCGACACCTCTTATTGTGAAGTATAGAGATGATAAAACAGATGCAAAAACAGCGCTTGAAGAGGCATTGCGATGAGTAGAGCTAGCGATAAATTGAATAAGAATGTGAATCAAAACCTGACTAAATCTATCATCTTTATGTCGGGGGCAAACTTTGTGACTTTTCTTATTTTACTTTGGGTTTACTCAGTAACTAAAGAGATTTGGTTTCTTATTGCTGGTATAGCTATGCTTGTGTCGGGTGTTGCATTCATGATAGTTGTAAATAAATATAAGAAAAAACTCAGAAAACTTAACGAAAGACAAACTAAACCGAATGAACCAAATTAAGCTACGTGAAGATTTAGATGTAAATCTAATAAAAGAAGATGAAAGTCAGTTTATCTATATTAGTGACCCATTATTGGTTGCTGAGCCAATAGCATTACCTTTTGCATATTATACTTTGATACAGGTACTGATGGATGGTGATAGAACCGAAAAGCAATTATTATCAGAGGGTGTAGCAAAGACATTAAACTTATCCAATGATAAACTTAGAACACTATTAGAGAATCTTCGCACACTTCATATCCTGGATAATCCTGTTACGAGTATGGCCCTGGACCAGATGAACAGTTATTTAACTGGCGATGTTCGCAATAGCTATTGTCACGGTTTTTCATATCCAGAAGACCCACAAGAGTTAACTTCATTTCTGAAAGTAATGTTGGACAAAGGTATCAAGAAATCTGATAATAAACCAAAAGGAATTTTAGCTCCACACATAGACCTTAGGTTAGAAGAATCATGGGAAGTGTATGCTAATTCATTCTTACCTTTAGAAAATATAGAAGATGTCGATACAGTGATACTATTAGGTACGGCTCACTATGCTAGCACTGCAGACTTCATGTTTACTCGAAAAGATTTTGCTACACCACTTGGCAAATTAGAAACTGACACTGAGCTATTGGATAAAATAGCAGAGAAAACCGAAGTCCACTTCGATGATATTGCTCACTTCAAAGAGCATTCTCTTGAATTTCACGCTATCTTTTTGCAACATTTTTTAAAAGAGAAGAATATAAAAATATTGCCAATACTTACTGGATCTCCTTCCAATTATGTGGGTGAACAAAGTCAACCCAATTCTGATAATAACTATACTCAGACAATCAATTCTATAAAAGAAAGCATCAATGAATTAGGCAGAAAAACTATTATTCTATCTAGTGGAGATTTCTCTCATGTAGGTAGGAAGTTTGGTGATGAGTATGATGCAGGGAAGTTCATTAGCCACGTAAAAGATTATGACAAAGAGCTTGCTAACACTATTTCAGCAAATGATAAAGAGCAATTCTTCTCACTGATTAACTCTGTTGGAGATAAGAACAGAATCTGCGGAGCTGCGCCATTTTATGCTGCTATGGAACTACTAGGCAACGAAGCTCAAATCCAAAAAACTGGATACTCACATTGGTACGAACAAGATACTGAATCTCTAGTCAGCTTTGCTGGTTTTGTAGCGGAGTAAATAATAGATTTTAGTAAGTTAATCATCACTTTTTTTCCACTTAACCGTAATAATTGTGTTAATTAAATAAATTTTGGTAATTTTACCAATGCAGCATAGGGTAAGGTATAGAAAATCCCATTTCTTCCTCTCTATATTATAACAATTAAAAATAACTGATGATGAAATTTAAGATATTTATAAGTCTTATCTTTTTCTTATTGTGTGTGGTCGGTGTTAGCTCACAGATCGCAGCAACTAAGTATATTTATAATGCAGAGGAGCTAGACAAAGCTATTCGGTTATATGATACTAAGCTGATAAACCTTAGTGAAAGAAAGATAGACGAAGTAATAGAAAGTATTCCTGAGAATCCTGCGAATGACAAAGCGCTGATGTTCGAGACTCAGCTTGATTTGATCAATGGGAATTTTATTCTAGCTGAAACTCACTTGCTTGATTTCTTAGATGAAAGAAAAAACTCACCTTTTGTTCCTATTGCTAATTTCAGACTTGGAATGATACATTTCCAACAAGATAAGTTTGAAACTGCAGCTTACTATTTGAATAAAGCTTACGAGACAGCTAAAAGCAATTATAATAACCGTCATGATAAAGCTGAAAGTAGACCTGAAGATGAATATTATGTAGTTGGGCACCATTCCCTCTATTGGAAAGGTATAGCAGAAAGCCAGATTGGTAAGTTGAATGATGCAAAAGAGACACTACAAATGTGTGCAGAAATTTATAGAAATGGAGAACTCTCTGATGATGCTATCTATGCTTATGGTCAGCTGTTTGAACAAGAGTATGAAAATGAAAAGGCAATAGCTGCCTTCAAAAAAGTTAGAATAGAATACCCGAAGACAAATGTTTATATAGCTTCATTGATTAGAGAAGCAAACAACTATCTGATGCTAAGGAAATATCCTGATGCATTACTAGTCTTGGAAAGAGCAAATTTTGCTGCCGAAAGCATAAGGAAGCAAGACTCCGTTGGGAAAGAGTATGAAATGCAAACAAACTTCGAAAACCCTCAGGAAGCAATACTCTATCTTAGGGGTGAGGCAAGTAATTTAGCAGGAAACTATAATCAGGCATTGCTATATTTTGATACTTTCCTTAACACCTTTTTCGGCTCCCCATTAGAAAGTAAGAGTAAATTAGGTGCCGGTTGGGCATTGCTAAATCTTGAAAGATATGATGAAGCAATGATATATTTCAATGAGATTATTAATGACACTAAAGAAAACAACAGTCAAGTCAAGGCAAACGCTCAATTATACAGGGCTGTTACATTAGTAAAGTCTGGTGATATTGAAGCGGCAAAAGAGGAGTTAGACGCACTCTCTCTGAGCACCTCATTCCCATTCAAAGGAGCTGTATTACTTGAATTAGGGCAAATTTACTACACAGAAAAGAATTTTGATCAAGCAAAGAAGGTGCTAGAAAGAGCAGAGAGATATGCACTATCACCTGTGACTGCTACTAGAATAAACTTACTGCTAGCAGCAACTTATATGGAAGTATTCGAATGGAGTGCTGCAACTATAACTTATGACAAAGCTATAGAAACTATTGTGAACTCAGACTATGTGCTAATGCCTAAGAAAGACTGGTATTTGTCGGAAGCCAGATTTAGAAGAGGTGTTTCTTTAGTTATGGATGGTAGAAGTAATGAGGCGATTGCTTCTCTTTCTGCTTATGTAGCCGAGTCTGACAAAGAAGATCCGAGAATGGAAGAGGCTTTGTTTTGGTTAGCAGAGGCGAATTACAATAGTGATTTTCTTGTTAATGCAGCTCAATCATATGAGAAATTGTTAAAACAGTACCCTTATCACACAAGAAGAGAAGATATTTTTTACTCTCTTGGTTGGTCATACTTTAGAAAGCAAAGCTTTAGAAAGTCGAGTAAGGTCTTCGAGCAACTGCTAGACGAATTTCCTAATTCGGAATATGGTACAGAAGTATTGGTACGCCAAGCAGATGGTTACCATATGATTAAGTCATATGTTCAGGCAGCCAATTATTATAAAAAGGCAGCAGACAGAGCTCCGAGAACAGATGTTGGCCGCTATGCCTCATTCCAAAGGGCAGATGCACTATATAGGTCCGGGAGCTATGAGCAATCACTATCTGCATTACGTGATTTTACTAGAGTCTATGGAAATAGCACTCTTGCACCAAACGCTATGTACCTAATAGGTTGGATCAAATTCCAACAAAGAAAATATGATGAAGCTATTGCTAACTTCAGATTCCTAATTGAAAGATATCCTAATAGTGGCTATGTACCTCGTACTTATTATGCTATTGCAGATTGTTATTATAATCAAGGTGATTTTGAACAAGCAATGCCAGCATATAAGGCAGTAGTAGATAAATTCCCCGAGAGTAATTTAGCTCCTGAAGCGATGCGTAGTGTTCAGCAATGCCTTGTGTTATTGGGTAGAGAAGATGAAGCAATGGGAATAATTAATGAGTATGTAGATAATAATGCTAATTCACCTTTCACACGTAGTTTCCGTTCCGATGGAGCAAGAATACTCTTTGATGGTAGAGAGTATGACAAAGCTATTGATGAATACGAAAAGATTATAGAAAACGACCCTGGAAACGAAGACAATGCTGAAATTCTATATTGGATAGGAAAAAGCTATATAAGTTTAGATAAACCAGAAGAGGCTGAAAAGGCCTTTATGAAAGTCCAGAGTAAATACCCTGAAAATGATTATGCAAGTTTATCACTAATGGAAAATGGGATATTACAGAAAAAGTCTGCTAGAGCTAAAAAGGCAGATTCACTATTTGCATCCCTGGTTGAGCTTTATCCTAATAAGAATGAAGCACCGAGAGCAACATTCGAAAGGGCATTGATTAACTTTACATTAGGTGATACTACTTTTGGATTGAGTATGTATGACTATGCCTTCAAGACTTATCCTGGAGACGAATACGCTGATGAATCAGGATATCGATTGGCAAATTATTACAAGCGTTTGGACAGTAATGTGATATCCAGAGATTATTTTTTAAGGTTAGCTATGAATACGAACAGCAATGATATAGCAGCAGAATCATATTACAGACTTGGTGAGCTATTTAAAAAGGAAAAGAAACTAGATTCAGCCGAAGCAGCCTACTTACAAGTTAAAAATAATTATTCAGGGTATGAAGACTGGTTCTCTCTATCTCTTGTTAACTTAGGTGAGATTTATGAACAAACTGACCAATATGCTAAGGCAGAGGAAATATATTCGGCCTTATTGGAGTTGAGACCAGATGATGAGTATGGTAATACAGCTAAAGCTAGATTAAAAAGAGTAAGAAAAGCGATGGGTAACAATGACTAGATTATTATATATTATAGCCCTATTCGGAATTACGTCAAGTTTGCTATTATCGCAGCAAACTGGTGGGGAACAGGAACCTGTAAACACAGAACCTGCTAGCTTTCCCAATGCAATTATTATTGGTGATTACAATCCTGAAACTGGTGGTGGAACAAAGAAATTGCCTCAGAAACCTAAGCCTATGAATCAGTCATCACTTGATTCTTTGAATGATAATGAGAAGCAGAAGTTTCTGCTACTGCCACCTGAAAAGATTCCTGCAAATTTTGAACTCCCAACCTTTCCAAATGCATACTTAGAAGCATCTTTTGGCAGTTTTATAACACCGAGAGGAATGGCTGGGATTGACTTCGATATAGATAATTTCAACTTTTTTGCTAATGGTGGATACGAATCATCGGCTGGTCATATTGAAAATGCAGAGTATTCAAAAATAATTGCAAATGCAGATATAGATTATATCGCTCCAGAAAAATTTTGGCTATTTGGTGGTAGTAAAACGAGAACTAAATTTAGATTTTTCAACGATGGGTTCAATAACTATGCTGCTGATAGCAGTAATCTTGAAAGTATAAATACTAATAATATAGCTTTAGGAACGCAAACAGAATCTAATTATAATGGTTTCAGATTTAACTCTAATCTTGGTTTTAATTTGCTTTCAATAGCTGACAATAGTGACGATGGTACTGAATTTGGAATTAATGCTGGTCTAGGATTGCTCAATCCATTTGGAACTGATGCTATTGGTTTGAATGGAGAACTTAGCTACAGAACCACAAATGGAAATGGGAACTCTCTATTCTTAGCTAATGGAGTATTTCCTATTGCAAAAGGAGATATTAGTTTCACAGTAGAACCTGGTTTGCAATTTTCAGATAATACAATTGGGGGCGGTAAAGTAGCATTCTATGCAAATATAGAATTAGCAATGCAAATGAGCGATTATTTTACTATGTATGCAAGAGCAAATACTGGTTTAGAAGATAATAGTCTTACAGATATGTATGCATTAAATCCATATATTAGTTCATCGCCAATAATTGAGTTTAAACATACAATAGCCAAAGGTGAGCTAATATTCAATTATCATCCATATACTTTTGTGAGTGTAGTATTTGGTGCTTCTTATGAGCTTAATGATACAGACATTGCCATGACGAATGATTCCTCAACATTTAGATTTTCTCCTACTTATGTAGGTAGTAATAGGATAAGAGCATTTGCTCAGCTTTTCTATGACATTACTGATATGTCGAGGATAACATCTGATTTTGCATTAAATATAACTTCGCAAGATTCAACAGATGAACAAATGACTTATGTTCCAGTCGTAGAGTTTGCAACAAATTACCACTATAATTTCACAAAGGAATTTGGCACAGTAATTGGTGTTAGTTATATTGGTAATCGATATGCTGATTTAGCAAATACTTTAGAATTAGATGGTTACTTCAATGTTAATTTGAAAGCAGAATATTACTTCTCAGAAAGTTTAGGAGCTTTCGTTAACTTTGAAAATATACTTAACCAAGATATATTTATATGGAATGGTTATAGGCAAAGAGGAATATTCGCACAATTAGGAGTGCTCTACACTTTTTAACAATTACAGATGGCAAACTTACACGACGATAGAAAAAAAGAAGAAGAGGAATTTGGAGGGTTTGAACCTGGCCAAGATGAGAATGATGAATCATTCTTATTGGGCGAGGACAGTGCATACCCTGCTAAGTTGCCTGATAACTTCAGTGATGATGAGTCTGAAGCCGAGCCAGAAGAATTCGATCTTGGTGATGACTTCAAAAAAGAACTTCAACAAAATATTGATAAAAGTAAAGCAAGAAGAGAAGCTAATAGTACTGAAGATGATGGCATTGAACCTAGCGGTGAATTAGCAATGCCTATAGGTGATGATGCGGATACTATCGTAAACCTAAGTGATATCGATGCTGATAAACCTTCAAATTACGTTTCTAAATCAAGCAATAAAAAACAAGAAAAAGCTACGCAAACCGAGGAAGAGCCGGAAGAAGTTGAAGTAGATGAAACAGAAGAAAAAGGCAAGAAAAATACACCTGTTTGGTTGCTTATGCTTTATAGCTCTGCGGCTACTTTTCTATTAACCCTTGGTGCAGGATTTCTTATTTGGTGGCTTATGTCAGATAGTACGGACCACTCAGAAACTGAACTGACTAATAATACTGAACAAGTAGCACACGAGGACGATCATCAGAATGAAGATGGAACACACAGAGCTGACAATAGAGAAGATCAAAGTATTTTGGCATCTGATGACAGCTCAAATGAAGAAGAAGACAATTGGTTGGACTCAATGGCTGCTGAAATGGATATAGATGATAAAGATACTGTATTGAAAATCAAAGAAGACAAAGAGTTATTTTCTGGGTTATCTGATAAAATTGATAATGATTATAAAAAAGAAGAACCAAAAAAATCAGAACAACCCAAGTCTAATAATAAAAAGAAAATAAAGCCTGAGAAGAAGAAGAATAGCTTGGTCGAAAATAACACTAGTACAAAGAAATCTAAACCAAATACAACACCTAAGAAGAGTACTAAAATAGATGAATCTCAGTTTTCGATGCCTCAACCAAACGGTCCGGCACCAGAAACTGGTATTTTTACTGTACAAATATATTCTTCACCTTCTAAGATTGATGCAGAAAGTTGGCTGGGTCAGCTTAAAGTAAAAGAAATCCCTTACGCAATGATAGTGGAAAAGGAAATAAGAGGAAAAACTTGGTACAGAGTAAGATATGGGAAATTTGAAACAAAAGATGCTGCAAGAGCGTCAGCTTTAGAGTTAGGATATTCTCAATCGTGGATAGATAGAGTAGAATGATAAGACAAGCAGAAATAAATCAAGGTTTACAAATAAAAATTCCTTGGGATTCAAACACCGCTAAGGGGTTCGGGATTGCTGTAACTATCATGCTTGGTTTTTGGATCATTTCTCCTTTAATAAAAATAGAAAAAGCACAACCCAGAGAGTTAAATAACTCAATACCGATTGAACTCTTAAATTTTGGTTCTGGTGATGGAACTGGACTTAAAAGCGGAAACTTAACAAAAGAAGGAAAATCGGTAAAAGGTAACAGAGCAGAAATAAATATAGAGGATGCACAAGTAGCATCTAAAACGAAAGGTAAAGCTTCTGAAGCTGATTTATCTGAAACTAGAAATATAGTTGCCGCTCGTGATATTTCGAGCGAGGATAGAAATAACACTCAGTTAGATGGTTCTGATAGAAAAAGTGTTGGAAAGTCTGACGGCTCTGATATAGCGGGAACTGGACTTCGTGATAGAGGAACTGGTAGGGGTGCAGGAGATGGATTTGGTGATATTGATTGGGGTGGTGGCGGAAACCGTGTACTACTCTCTAAGAAATTACCTCGATTCCCTAAGAATGTAAAATCGAATGCAAGAATTGAACTACGATTCAAAGTACTCTCAGATGGGAGTGTTAGTCAGGTTATTCCTTTGCAAAAAGCTGACCCAGCTCTGGAACAAGCAGCAATTAGCGCTATAAAGCAATGGCGATTTAACCCACTACAAGATGAAAAAGAAATGTGGGGTACTATTCCTTTAACTTTTATTCTTAGGTAGATGGAAGGAATAATTCAATTCATTGCTAGCTTACCTACAATCCTACAAGTAATTCTTGCCCTATTGGTACTACTATTTATAGTATCTATTTTCAAAAAACTATTAAAGATTTCTATCGTAGTATTGATAATTATTGCAATCTTGCTCTATATTTCTGAAGTGTTTGCCTTGTAACTCAGTAGAGCATTGATTAATTTTGAAACTATTTAATTTAAAAATAAAGAGAAATTATGTCTTTTAAAATTGGTGTAGTCGGTACTGGCTACGTAGGTTTGGTTTCGGGAACTAGCTTTGCAGCAGCAGGCAACGATGTTCTTTGTATAGATATAGACGAAAAGAAAGTTGAAATGATGAGAAGTGGTAAATCACCAATTTATGAACCGGGGTTAGACCACTTACTTGCTAGAAATATAAAAGAAGGTAGATTGAAATTTTCTACCAATTTGGAAGAAGCCGTAAAAAGCAGTCAGATTATTTTCCTTTGTTTGCCAACTCCTCCTGGGGAAGGTGGTGAAGCAGATTTGCAATATGTACTGAAAGTTGCAAATGATATAGCTGATATAATCAATGATAACAATTTAGAAGATGAAAAGATAGTAGTAAACAAGAGTACAGTGCCTGTAGGTACTGCTGCTTCTGTTACTAAAATATTTGAATCAAAATTAAATAATAATACTGTAAGCGTGGTCTCTAACCCGGAATTCCTAAGAGAAGGTTTTGCTGTTGAAGATGCTATGAAACCAGAAAGAGTTGTTATTGGAACTTCATCAGAAGAAGCTGGTGAAATTATGAATGACTTATACCAACCATTCGTACGTAGTGGTAATCCAATATTTATAATGGATGAAAAAAGTGCAGAAGTTACAAAATACGCTGCAAATTCATTCTTAGCGACTAAGATATCATTCATGAATGATTTGTCAGCATACTGTGAAAAAGTTGGTGCAGACATTGAGCAGATTCGCTATGGTATTGGTTCTGATAGCCGTATTGGTAAGCGATTCTTGTTTGCAGGTGTTGGCTATGGTGGTTCTTGTTTTCCTAAAGATGTACAAGCATTGGAGTATTCTGCTGACAAAGTCGGTTCTCCATTAGAAATAGTAAAAGCAACAAGAAGAATAAACAAGGCTCAAATTATGAGATTTGTTGACAAAATCAAATCAAGATTTGATGACTTGTCAACTGTGAAACTAGCTATGTGGGGACTTGCATTTAAGCCAAATACGGATGATGTAAGGGAAGCTCCTGCATTTGTTATTATCGAAGAGCTACTAAAAGAAGGAGCTCAGATAACTGCCTATGATCAAGAAGCAATGGATAATACTAAAGCTGAGTTTGGTGATAAGATAAATTATGCAGATGATATGTATGCTGCCGCTGATGGTAACGATGCATTAGTTATTGTAACAGAATGGAATTCATTTAGAAATCCTGATTTTGACAAGTTAAAAGGATTGTTAAATAAGAATATTATATTTGATGGTAGAAACTTATTCCAACCAGGTGATATGGACGAATTAGGTTATGAATATTATCCTGTTGGTCGTGGCTTTCAAAAGAAGTATGTTTAGTTAATATACTATTAGATTTTTAAAAGAAGCAACTCATATTTGGGTTGCTTTTTTTGTTTCTACTACCTTTAGTAAGAGCGATAGACTATTAAAACTCAATTATAATCTCTCACACTTGCAATAAACCTAGTTCATTTATAAATTGCTGAATAAATAAATTAGAATTATACTTATGAAGAAAATTTTTGCTGCGATTACTTTTGTGTCATCATTAGTTATATATCTTCTTACATTGGCACCCGATGTTTATTTCACTGATAGTGGAGAGTTAGCATCTGTTGCTAGTTCATTGGGAATTGCTCATCCGACTGGCTATCCTCTATTTACATTAGTTGGTCATTTGTGGAGTAATTTGTTGCCATGGTCAGCAATTTTTAACTTAAATCTTATGGCTGCTATTTCTACAGCTATTTCTTCTTGTTTTATATTTCTTGCATCTGTGGAAATAGTGACTAATATTAGTTTGAAGAAAAAGGTAGGACAGCTAGTAACTCAATTAGATGATATGCTATTATCATTATTTATAGCTTTGGGGTACTCATTTGCACTTACTACATGGAAACAAGCTACTTATGTTGAGGTGTATTCGCTGCAATTAGTAATAATTTCACTTTATTTGTATCTGGTTATTAAGTCTTATTTTATTGAAGAAGATTCTGAGCGATTATTAATTGCTGCTGGATTTACCTTGGGTTTGGGTTTTGCTAACCACCTAACCTCTTTCATGCTGATACCAGCAGGACTGATAGTTTTGTTCACTAAAACAGTAAAACAAGATAGATGGAAATTATTCAGTTTTGTAGTTGCCGTATCTTTACTTGGCTTTTTACTTTATATTTATCTGCCAGTTAGGTCATCGCAATTACCAGAGTTCAACTGGGGTGCTGTTCACCGTAGTTTTGATAAATTTTGGTATCATGTCACAGGTGCTCAATACCAAGTATGGATGTTTAGTGATGGAAATGCATGGAAAGAAAACTTCAAACTGTTTTTCTCACTTATACCTTCTCAGCTAACTTGGATAGGCGTCTTATTTCTGATTTATGGACTTTATGCATCTTTCAAACAGTCTAGAACAATTTTCTATGTATTAATCAGTACCCTGTTTCTATGCCTATTTTACTCGCTTAACTACTCTATTCATGATATAGATTCTTACTTTGTTACTGCCTATATTACTATGTTTTTTATTTTATTAATTGGTGCTAAACAGCTGGTAAACAAACAAAAGAATTTGCTTTATCTTTTTGCATTTATACCACTTTTCAATCTGTATGCTAACTATTCTGACAGTGATTTGAGTGAAGACTATTCAGTTTCTGAATATGAGAGAATAGTTGTTGAGTCGGCAGAAGAGAATGCCATCATCATTTCTGCTCAGTGGGACTTTTGGGTTTCTGCTCGTTGGTATAAGGATAAGATAGAAGGTAAAAGAAAGGATATATCGCTTATAGAAAAAGAGCTACTTCGTAGAACTTGGTATTTGGAAACAATGAAGCAATGGTATCCAGAAATAAGTTCTGAATGTGATACTAAAATGGGACTATTCTCGAACCAATTGCAACAATTTGAGTCCGAACAAGCTTATGACCCAAGACTAATTCAATCTTATTTTGTAGAAATGCTTAACTGTTTTATTGATTCTAATATTGATAAGAGGCCAATATATCTGACATTTGATATCATACAAAGTGAACCAGAAGTGGGAAAAAAATATGTCAAAGTACCAGAAGGTTTTTTGATAAGGTTAAGTAAAAAAGCTGAAAAAATGAGATTTGATTACAATAGTATGGATGTGTCAAAATTAGCAAAATCCGTAAATGGCAAAGACGACGAACTTCATAGAATGACAAAAAATCTTGCACTTGTGAATTTGAAAGCAGCTTCTAACTATGCTCAATATTCTAACAATATGGGGCTAAAAGAAATAATAGATAGCAGGATTAAATTTTTTGGACAATAATTTGAAATAAAAAAACGTTATTTAAATTGTTACATTTTCTGTTATAAGTTGTTATATTAGTAATACGAAGACAAAAAATAAATAAACGGTTTTTAATATGAACAGTATTTACAAATTATTATTGATATTCATTATCAGCAGTATGGTGTTATTGCACTCTTGTGCCGAGGACGAAGTAGGTCCCAGAATACCTGATAGGGATGAATTGATAGAAAAGTATGACCTTGGGCCATTACCAGATATTCCATATCCAGATGATAATCAATATAACCCTTTAAGAGTAGAGTTAGGAAGACTTTTGTTTTATGATCCAATATTGTCTGCTGAAAATAGATCTACTTGTGGAACCTGCCACCACCCTGGATTAGGATTTGCTGACGGTAGAAAATTACCAGCTGGTGTTGGCGAGTCAATGCACATAGGCCCTGACAGAGAATTAGGAACTTCTGTTTTTAGTGGTTTACCTATTGGTGATGTTCCAAGAAACTCATCAACTATATTTAACACTGCTTATAACTTGGACTCATTGGGTAGACTTAATCCATTTGGTGTAATGTTTTGGGATGGTAGAGCGAGAGGTCTAGAAGACCAAGCTGTGAAACCACCAACTTCTAGAGAAGAAATGAAGGGGGACAGATTATCTCCAAATAATGCTATTTACTTTTTGTGTAGAGATATTTCAAAAACACCTGAATATGTAAGACTATTCAAAGAAGCATTTCCTGAGGAAGTTGAGGGTGATGAAATTGACATAGATAGTGATATGTTAGGTAAGGCATTAGCTGCATTCCAAAGAGAACTAGTAACTAAAAATACAGCATATGATCGTTTTGTAGGTGGCGAAGCTAATGCCCTAACAGATGAGCAGAAAAAGGGATTAGATTTGTTTTTCTCTAAAGCAAAATGTGGTGAATGTCACAATGGGCCCAACTTTAGTGATTATAAGTTTATAGTCGCAGGTGTCCCACAAATCGGCCCTGGTAAAAAGCTCGAGCCAGGCGAGGATTATGGAAGAGAAGAATTTACTCAACAGATTTCAGGAAGATTCGCTTTCAGAACTCCAACTTTGAGAAATGTGACTCTTACTGCTCCATACATGCACGATGGTGTGTTCGAGACATTAGAAGAAGTAGTACAGTTTTACAACAATGCTTCAAGACCTAGACATCCCAAAGTAACAGACGATATAATTGATCCTATTTTGAAAAATCCTTTAAACTTGACAGATGAAGAAGTTGATGCAATTGTGGCATTCATGGAAACACTGGAAGATAACGGTAGTTTGTTAGATCCTAAGCTTATGGAAGTGCCCGATAAGGTGCCTTCTGGTATGAAGCCACTTGCTGGTGCAACATTGAAAAGGTAAATGAATCAATAGTATAGATAAAAATGAAAAGACCTAATCTAATGATTGGGTCTTTTTTATTTATATTGCAATTATGAGAATAAAATTAAGCTATATTTTAGTATCATCCATGCTCATGCTATGTATGAACTACTCTGGGTTTTCAAAAAGCCAAAATGAAGATAAGGATGTGATAGATATATTGTCAGATGATTTTGAAAGTGCATTTGATGACATCGGATTTATTGTAAATGATTTGGTTGATTTCAATTCAACTTCTGCTCTCAGGCTTGGTGGAGTTGTTGTTGGAACAGCTGCTCTTATTCCTGCAGATATGCCTGTCTACAATTATATTGAAAGAAATAAAGTTAAAGAATCAGATACCGAAGAATTTCTAGAAGTAGTAGATAATTTTGGAACAATTCCTGTTGCTGATGGATTAGCTATAGGCATATATTTGACAGGGTTGATAGCTCAGGATGAAAGTATAAGAACAACTGGTCGACTATTAGTTGAAACATTAATATTATCAGGTTTCTCTACTATAACATCTAGATTGATAATTGGACGTTCCAGGCCCTATAACTTAAAAGGCAGTGGTACATTCAAACTGTTCACTTTAGATTATTTTTATCACTCATTTCCATCTGGGCACATTACAATTAGTTTTGCTATGGCTACCTTGCTTTCACAAAGAATAGATACATGGTGGGCTTATTCAGGCTTGTATAGTTTGGCTGCGTTGAATACCGTAAGTCGTCTCTATTTCTCTGCTCACTGGGCTTCAGACACATTTGTTAGTGCTGCTATAGGAACTCTGAGTGCCCTTGCTGTTTTAAAAGCTTACAATCATAGCATTGGTAAAAAGGATGAAAAGTCTTATGATGGACTTGATATTGGAATTAGTCCTTTGGGTATTAATCTGCAGTATAGATTTTGAGTTAAATGTAACTTATCTAAAATCATTAGTGTTTATAGTCCATATTTTTTAGAATTCATATGGTGAGATTGTGGAAGCGACAATGCAGTCAAATAAGTCGAATGGGTTACAACTAAGTACAAAAGTTTTCTTAGTATATACTATCATTTTAACTATGCTCTTAGGTTTTGTAGATGAAGGTTACTATGATTTTTCTTGGATGAGTAGTATAGGGAATTGGGTTGCACTAAGTGTCTATTTCTTTTTCATTTTTGGAACTATATACTTATTACATCGATTGTTAAGCAAAAAGATGGAAGAAATAGGGAGTCTTTTTATTTCTATACCTGTTGGCACGGTTGTAGGATTTCTTTTAACAGTTGCAATATTGACAGCAGGAAAATAATTAGAATTTTATTAAATTGTGAATTAAATATTTAATATTTGAGATAAATCTAATTTCTCAAACTTGATGTGTAATATAAGTATTAATCTGACAATAATATATGGCTGAAAAGCACTTTATATCTAATAAGAATGAATCTGTAAGGATGTTCAAAACTGATTTTATTGAGGCATCTTCTAAAACTCATTGGTCTTTACCAATCTGGATTTTTGCACCAATAATTGGATATTTGTTCTATCTGACATTTAGTTCAACAATTTCAATAGGTCAAACTTTTCTGTTGTGTGTTTCAGGTATTTTTGTTTGGACGTTTGTAGAATATGTTATGCATAGATTTGTATTTCATTATGTACCTAAAAGTCAATTTGGTAAAAAACTACATTGGATTATGCACGGTGTTCATCATGATTACCCTCAAGACGATAAAAGATTAGTTTTGCCACCTGGCCTCAGCTTGCCTCTGGCTACTTCATTCTTCCTCCTTTTTTATAGTTTTATTCCAATGCCAGAATTATTCCCATTCTTCGCTTCATTTCTGATAGGTTATCTGATTTATGATATAGGTCATTATGCAATGCACCATTTTTCATTTAAAAGTAATTTATTTAAGAAAATAAAACTTCATCATATGAAGCATCACTATGTAGAACCACATGAGGGCTATGGTGTAAGTAGTCCACTGTGGGATATTATCTTCAGAACAAAAGAATCAAATAAGTAGTAATTGATTCTTCAATTTTTGATTCTATTAACTATACTAGTTGAACTACCATAAAGTAAATAGGCATACCTATTGTAATATTCACTGGAAAAGTAACAGCCAAAGCCATAGTTAAATATAGTCCTGGGTTTGCTTTGGCAACAGTAATCTTCATCGCTCTGGGACAGCTATATAGGAAGCATTTGCGGCAAGAATAGCAAAGATAAATCTATTTGAGATATCATCTGTAATAATTGAACTTAATAACCCGAAAGAAATCCCATTCACTAGTGGGATAACTATTGCAAATACGAATGGGAACCAACCCTTTTTAATCAAGGAGTTTAGCTTTCTTCCGCTGATTATTCCCATGTCTAGTAAGAATATTACCAAAAACCCTTTGAATATATCATCAGTAAACGGTTTTATTCCTTCTGCTTGTTTTGCGTCAGCAATAAGACCAACTAAAAGACTACCGATTATGAGTACAACACTCCCATTAGTTAAAGAGTGTTTAAGAACATTCTTCATACTCATTTCTTTCTTATTCTTTTTATTGAATAGATAAAGTAAAACTAAACCCGCGATTATTGCTGGTGATTCCATAAGTGCCATTATTGCTACCATATGTCCGTGTAGTGCAAGGCCCATAGTTTCCAGGTAAGATGTAGTTGTTACAAATGTAACAGCGCTAACAGATCCGTTTGCCGCTGCAAAAGCGACAGAGTCAAACACACTTAGTCTTTTCCTAAGGGTGAAGAAGCTATAAAGAGGTATTATCAAAGCTATTGCAACTCCAAAAACCATTGATAAAAGTATTTCTATAGTAAAAGCTTCGTGTGTTAGCTCTTGTCCACCTTTAAACCCAATAGAAAACAATAGGTATAGTGATATGAATTTGGAAGAAGTACCAGGGATTTCTAAATCACTTTTTACAGATACTGCTAATATTCCTAATATAAAGAACAATAATGCAGGGTTAGTTAAATTATCTATCAGTAAGGCAAAGTCCATACTTTATACGTTTTCTAGTATTTTAATGGATACTTCTGATTCAAGTGCAATAGTACAGTTTTCAAAATCATTTTCATTGAACATTTTCAGGACTTTATCTCTTTCTTCTTTTAATTGTTCAATTCTATTCTTCGAATATTCATCTTCAGTCCCATATTTTTCATAAGTGCTCAAAACCTTTTGGCTATGAAACTGAATTTTATAATCAAGTAAGCTTAGAAGTACTTGTTTAGCATCTTTTGGCTTGAAACTGCTGTTTATTAAACTTATATTATTCATTGTGTTACCTCATAATGAGCTTTTTTTTAATTGTTAAATAATAGTATTCCTATAAAAATAAAACTAGCTAGTATCGGTTTGTATTGTACTACTTCACCGTCTAGAAAAGCTTTTATTCCTAATGCGGCTACACCTATAAAGCAGAGTGCAGCCCCTAAATTCTTGAATAAATTTGTTCTAGTTAGTTTCATTTTTATTGCCCCTGTCCTACAGAAAGGGACTTAATTCCATTAAACAAGTATAGGTTTTCTGTTTTAATAGTATCTATGTCAAGTTCTATAGCACTTTCGATTATCTCGACTATATTCTTTTTAGTCATTTGGTGATTATCTTTTGCTGTGAATCTACATCTCCAGTGGCCAGTACAGAAAGTTTCATCAAACCCATTAGGCCATACTAATATACCTCTGTTGGTTATCATTTCTAACTTATACTCATCTGTATCAATTTGTTGTAATTTAATTGCTAAATCACTTGGATCATGGCCTTCCCAATCAACAAATACATCTACACCATGTAAAGTTTTCTCCTCAGGTTTTCTCCTTTCATATGCTTTTATTTTGATTGGTGATATACCTTGGAAATTTGCCGCTTTCAGAGTTTCTGGTACAGAGCCTAAATTTGTAATTACTTGGCTAGCAAATTCTTTAGTTCCAACTAACTCTTTGCTTTTTGATTCTTTGTATATATCAGCTGTGTGGTATCCTTGTTGAATAGTTTTTAACCAAGCATTGTAAATGTTTTCAGCAACTTGATTCTGTCCTAGATAGTTTTACATCATTATGGCTCCATTAAGCAATCCAGAAGGATTTGCGATGTTATTCCCAGCAATGTCAGGTGCTGAACCGTGGATTGCTTCAAACATTGAACATTCTAACCCTATGTTAGATGATCCAGCTAATCCAACTGAACCAGAGATTTGAGCAGCTATGTCTGAAATTATGTCACCGTAAAGATTAGGTAATACAATTACGTCAAAGTTTTCTGGTGTATCAGCTACTTTGGCCGCACCAATATCTACTATCATATGATCACTTTCAATCTCAGGATACTCCTCAGCTATTTCATTAAAGACTTGATGAAACAAACCATCAGTCTGTTTCATTATATTATCTTTTGTGAAGCAAGTTACTTTTTTACGTTTGTTTTGTTTTGCATATTCAAAAGCATATCTAATTATCTTTTCACAACCAGGTCTGCTTATTAGTTTCAGACATTGAACTACTTCATCTGTTTGTCTGTGCTCGATTCCACCATAAGTGTCCTCTTAGTTTTCTCTTACTATTACAACATCCATATCTGGGTGCTTTGTTTCAACATATGGGCTAAATGACTTACAAGGTCTTACATTGGCAAACAATGAAAGAAATTTTCTAGTAGATACATTTAGGCTTTTTATAACCCCCACCTTGTGGTGTTGTTATAGGAGCTTTCAAAAAAACTTTATTACGTTTTATAACTTCCCAATCTTCTTTAGAAATACCAGTTGAGTTACCACTTTTATAAACTTTTTCACCAATCTCTATTTCATCAAATTCTAATTTTGCGCCAGCGACTTCTAAAATTCTTAAAGTTGCTTCCATAATTTCAGGTCCAATACCATCTCCGCGAGCAATAGTTATTCTGTTCATGTTTCTCTATTTCCTAGTTGTGTTCAAAAATTATAGGGCAAAACTATATAAGAATATTCATAAGTTTTTATTTATATTTGTGATGATATATATAAGAAAAATTTATGGATTATACTTTAACACAATTACAACTATTCCTCAAAATGTGCCAAACGCGCAGTGTTACCAGAGCTTCTGAAGAGTTGCATATTACTCAGCCAGCTGTTTCAATTCAGCTAAAAAACTTTCAAAAACAATTTGATATACCATTGACTGAAGTAGTTGGCAGACAGCTTTATGTAACAGAATTCGGTGAAGAAATTGCTAAAAAGGCAGAATTGATAATGTCAAAACTGGAAGAAATAAATGATATGAACTTGGCTTACAGAGGCGAACTAACTGGGAAAATAAAGATGTCTGTTGTTTCGACTGGAAAGTATGTTATGCCTTATTTTCTTTCTGAATTTGCAAATATGAATAAAGGGGTTCATATAGAGATGGATGTAACCAATAAAAGTAGTGTTGTTAAAAAGCCTAGAAAAGAATGAAGTAGATTTTTCACTAGTTTCTATAGTGCCTGATAACATTAATATAGAGAGTATGTCGCTTCTAGAAAATAAGTTGTACTTAGTTGGTGCTGATAAAGTGGAAATAAAATCAAAAAAAGGTCTTCACAAATTTTTTAGTGAAGAATCTATAATCTATAGGGAAAGTGGATCTGGCACAAGGCAAACAATGGAATCGTTTATATTGAAAAACAACATCCCGACTGTGAAGAAGATGCAATTAACTTCCAATGAGGCAGTAAAACAAGCTATACTTGCAGGTATGGGTTATTCATTTATGCCAGTAATTGGACTAAAAAATGAGATTCAGAATGGCTCTTTGAATATTATAAAAATTAATGGTACTCCAATAG
>JBDQHL010000013.1:0-33742 GCA_040264895.1 Bacteroidota bacterium | reverse complement strand
GATGTAGTTAGGGTAAAAAATATTAATAATTTTAAAATGAACATACTATAGGTAATTATTTGGGGCATTTAAATATTGATTTGTATATAATTAGAAATTTAATAAACATAAATATAATCAATTTACTGTAACTAAACCCAACCTATCTTTGTTTCTTATATTAAATTTATCAAGAGTATGGAATTGTTTTGTTAGAAAGTTTTAAATTATAGATTTGGATGAATTTAATTATTTTGTAACTTTTCGTTTCTTATTTAGTTTATAATACAAACATTGTAAAACAAATCACAATTGCCTATAATTATTGATACCATTTTAAAATAAACTAAAACTAATTACTTTCGTATATTGGAATATTACGGAAAAGGTATCAAAAATGAATATTATATCAAAAATTGCCACACTTATATTACTAACAATCACAGCATATTTGCCTGCTACGGCAAATATTGAAGTAGTTGAATCTAATAGTAATGGTTTTACAGTTGTATTTACACCTGAACTTGAATCGCTTAACAAAATTACTATACAGGGAAATGAATATGTTCAGCCGATTTTCTCTGATGCTGGCAACCTATTGCATGAATCTGGCTACCCGCAAATAATGGGAGCCCAAAAGTCATTTGCTATTCCATCACCTACAGACTACAAAATTGCAAATATCGAAGTAGGACCACTCAAAAACATTAACTCTACAATAGCGCCAGTGTACGTTCTAGGTGAAGAAGAGTTTGTACAAATTAGTGAACGAGCTTATAAAAACAGACCACTAGAAGATTGGGCTAACATTGAATATATGGGAGTTGGTCGTGATTTGCATTTAGCAAAGCTTAATCTAATAGCAGCTAAGTATAACCCTGCCAAAGGGGCAATTGAAATACCTGAATACATAAAGGTAACTGTTAAATTCAATTCGAAATCAAAATCAAATTTAGGTCAACCAACTACAGAGTTACAAACAAATCTTTTAAATTCAAATGTTGCAAGAAATTGGAAGATAAGTGATAATGAATTGTTTAGCCAGGTGGGTGTTGAGAAACAACAAAAATTAAGTACAATACAAGGTACAGAAGAGCTCAGCTCTGGTGATTGGTTTAAGATAACAATTAAGGAAAACGGTGTTTATGAGCTAACAGCTGACTATCTGGAAGGGTTCGGTATTAATATTCCAAAGGATAAGTTGAACACAATTAAAGTTATTGGTAATGGTGGGAGAGAATTACCACCTAACCCTGAGTTAGGCCTACTAAATGATATGAATCAACAACCAATAACAGTTAGAACAAATTCTGATGGTTCGTTGAAATCTATTGTTTTCTTCGGAGCTGCTCCCAATGGGTTTGAATATGTAAATAAGCAAAATCTATATTTCGGGAAAAAGGTAATTCATTATATTAACCATTTTAGTAATGAAAATCATTACTTACTTACATGGGGTGGTGATGAAAGAGAGAAGTTCACAGAAAAAGAAAATGAAAGTGGTACACCTGATTTAATTTCGGATACATTTACACGAAGATTTTATTTTGAAGAAGAATTAGTGAATGCATTCCACAGTGGTGCAGGTAAACAATTTTTCGGAAGAACTTATTTTTCTGAATCATTTGAAGAAGATTTATTTCATTTGGCTAGTGATGGTAATATTATGTACAGACTTACATTAGGGCATCAGGGAGCAACTGATTTTAATGGTAAATTTACAGTAGAAGACAATGGCAAATTAATAGCTGACAACTTATTACTAAGTACTACAAGAGAAGAACTAATAAGACAGGTATTTGAAATTAATATACCTATTGACGAAATACCAAATAGAAACAAAGTTGAGCTTGATTTAGATTATTCAAATCCTGGCCATACAGGAGCTAAAGGTGTCTTTGATTATTATGAGCTTCATTATACCAGCGAAACAAAAGCTGACGATGGGGAAGTATATTTGTTTACTAATCCTGATTTGGATGGTTTAGTTCAATATGATTTCACTAATTTTAATGGTAGTGTACTAGCTTATGATATTACTGATATAACTAACCCTATTAAGTTAGCTTCAAATGAAAATAATAGATTCACATTAAAAACTAGATTAACAGAGAATGAGCCTAAAAGGTTCTTTATTTCTTCAAACATGAAGAAACCAGTATCTATACAGTCTATTTCTATTGCAAATTTGCGAGATACTAAATTTAATAATGACGTAATAGTAGTAACAAATAAAAAGCTCAGAGAGTCTGCAAGGAAATTCAAGGAATACAGAGAAAGTAATAGTGATTTGGATATTGGTATATTCTATGTTGATGACATTTACAATGAATATAATGCTGGAACTATGGATATCACTGCTATTCGTGACTTTATAGCACAGGCAATGGCAAACTGGGATAACAAACCAAGCTACTTAGTTCTTTGGGGAGATGGTCACTTCGATTATAGAGGGATTGTTTCTGATTTAGATAACTTAGTTCCACCACACCAAAGTGATGATGAGAACACAGTAATGAATTTTGTTCAGTCTTATTCTACAGATGATTATTATGCTAGAGTAGTTGGTAATGATAGGGTTATTGATTTAGCACACGGAAGAATTACGATTAATAATGAACAAGAAGCTGAAGTTGTATTAAACAAGATAGAGCATTACGAGAACAACTCTGAAATTAGCAACTGGAGAACTCGCGTATCATTAGTTGCTGATGATGGATTTAGTGGTACAGAAAATTCTGAAGGTAGTGGTGATGGACCACTTTTCGTTATTGATAGTGAGGAGTTTTCATATACTCGAATACCTGATTTTATGGAGCAAAAGAAAATTTATTCTGTTGAGTATCCAACTCAATACACAGCTGCAGGTAATAGAAAGCCAAGTGTAAATGCCGATATATTGAAGACTGTAAATGAGGACGGAGTTTTACTACTTAATTGGTATGGACACGGTAATCCTCAGGTATGGTCTCATGAGGCAATATTGGATAGGGATGTAACAGTAAGACAAATGGTAAACTATGATCAATTGTTTTTCTTAACTGCTGCAACTTGTGATTTTGCTAAGTATGACAATGTAGACTCAAAATCTGGTGCAGAAACTATGCTTTTGAATGAATTTGGTGGGGCAATAGGAGTTTTTGCTTCTGCTAGAGTCGTTTATGCAAGTGGTAACCATGATATAAATAGAGCTTTCTACAGAACTATGTTCACAAGAGATAGTGTTACTGGCAAATACCCGACCATGGGTGAAATTATATACAATCTTAAGCTTACTTTTAATGGTACAAATGATGAGAAATATTTGTTAATTGGTGACCCAACAGGAAGAATTCTTATTCCTGAATCAGATGTAGTAATTAGCATCATCAATGGTGTTGAAATTAATGACACCACTGAAATATCTGTTAAAGGATTAGAAACGGTTAGTTTAACTGGGCATATAAAAGACCCTATTACAGGTGAAATTGATAGTGATTTCAACGGTAGTGTAAAGCTAAAAGTATTCGACGGTGATGTTGAACTAGAAATAAAAGACGTTATTAATAGAGTTTATAGATTTAGTAAAAATGGTGGAACACTAGCTAATGCTAATTATGAAGTAGTAAATGGTCAGTTTGAAGCTACTTTTGTTCTACCAAAAGATATTAGCTTTAGTGAAAATATGGGTAAAATATTAGCATATGCTTTTACAGATGACGATAGAAATGCAAAAGGTAGCTTTGATAATTTGAAAATTGACGGGTTAGCAACAACTAGTGTAACAGATAATAATGGCCCAAGCATAAATATATATCTTGACTCACGCGCTTTTCAAGCGGGTGATATAGTAAGAGATGAACCTTTACTAATAGTTGATTTAGAAGATGAGTCTGGTATTAATTCTACCGGTGTAGGTGTTGGCCATAAAATAGAAGCATGGATTGATGATAATACACAATCTGTCGATCTAACTAGTGATTACGAGGGTTCATTTGTTGATTACCGAAAAGGTACTAGCTCAAAAATTCTTTTGGACTTAGAGCCTAGCGCTCACACAGTGAAAGTTAGAGCTTGGGATATATTTAACAACTATTCTATAGCAGAAACATATTTCAACATTGATTCTGAGGGTAGAATTGTACTTAACGATGTTTCAGCATCACCTACACCTTTTGCAGATGAAACTACTATTAGGTTTAATCACAATATGGAACCACCACTTGATGCTAATTTGGATATATTCGATGCTAGTGGAAAAAAAATCAAATCACTATCAAAAACATTGTTAAATCCTTTCCAAGGTGAGATCCAATGGGATGGAACAGATGATGGTGGTAATGTTGTTAGTATTGGAACTTACTACTTTAGAATTAAAATTGATAACTTAATAGAAAAAAATACGTTCTTAAACGGACGTACAGTAAAGATAAAATAAACTGATAATAGAGTTTAATGAATTTTTTTTTAAATTTGAAAATAGACAACCTTACAATGGAGGATATTCCTTTGATTAAAGCGAAAACGACTATCAAATTAATTACATTTTTAACACTTGCCCTATCAATGTCGGCAGGTAAGCTAACCGCCCAAAATGCGGTTCAAAGTTCAGCAGTACCTTTCCTAATGATTTCACCTGACGCAAGAGCTGGTGGTATGGGAGAAGTTGGTACCGCTATAGCTGATGATGTCAATGCAATTTATTGGAACCCTGGTGGACTAGCATTCTTAGATTATTTTGATTATGGTTATACTTTTGATGATGATGAAGTAAAGACACCTTTTAGACAGGTTGCTTTAGCATTTTCTCCTTGGTTACCTCAATTTAATGCAGATCTTTACTATAGTTATGGTACTATAGCTCAGCACTTTGATGAATTAGATGGTACTGTAGCGTTCAACTTAATATATATGAACCTTGGTGAGTTTACTCGTACACTAGAAAATTCTGAAAAAGCAGGTACGTTTATCTCTAACGAGTTTTCTATTGGGTTTTCTTATGGAACTATTATTGCTCCTGATTTAGGATTTGGTTTTCAATTAAGATATATCCAATCTAACCTTACGCCTACTGGTGGCGGAGGTGGTGGTGGCGGAGAGTCTGGTACTGGTATAAGTGGTGGATTCGATGTCGGTTTATTATGGAAACCTTCTGACCTACAAGTCTTAGGTTTAGATATGCAAGATAGATTGTCATTAGGTGCTAACTTACAGAATGTTGGTCCTAAAATGACTTACATCAACGAAGCTGATCCATTACCAACAAATTTAAAACTTGGTATTGCTTATGATGTAGTAAATGATGAATTCAATAAGTTAACTTTTGCTTTAGATTACACAAAAATATTAGTGAATAGAACTGCCAGCGGCTCTGACCCAATTCCTCTATCATTCGTTTCTTCTTGGGAAAACCAAGCAATGGAATTTGCTTTAGGAACAGAGTATTGGTATGAAGACGTAATTGCTCTTAGAGCAGGGTACTTCTCTGAGCCAGATAATGCTGGTGCTCGTAAGTTCTGGACTTTCGGTGCAGGTGTTAGATATGATATCTTCCGTTTGGACTTCAGTTTCATCAACACTATCGAAGAAAATCACCCTCTTGCTAATACTCTTAGGTTCTCACTCCTTGCTGATTGGGAATAAGAGTTAGTAAAAAGAATTAGAAAATTTACAAGAAGCGGCTTAGATTATAAGTCGCTTTTTTTATGTTTACAGAATTGGTAATTTGAACAAATTACTCACTGATTTCGTACTATAGCTAAATTATGAGCTCAAAATATGATAAAAAAAATACTATATACTTTAATACTAATGACTTTGTTCAGTTTCAATGCTATATCGCAAGATTATAGCGGTGAAGATTTTCGATATGTAGAGAACAATGCATTTGGACTTGGTGAAAAGTTAGACTATAAGGTGGGTTATAAGTTTATAACTGCTGGTACTGGCTCTTTTTATATTAAGAAGAAGCCAATTGAAGTAAATGGTAGAAAGGCTTACGACGTTAACTTTTATGTGAAATCACTATCTAGCTTAGAGTGGATATACAAAGTAAGAGATTGGTATAAGACTGCTCTTGATATAGGTGGAATTTTCCCATGGAGGTTTGAGCAACACATAAGAGAAGGAAAGTATAAGCGTGATTTTGAAGCTGAGTTCGATCAAAAAGAGAATGTTGCCAAAACAAGTGAAGGTGATTATGAAATTCCAGAATATGTTCACGATATAGTATCAGCATTATACTATGTTAGAACATGGAATTTGGATAGCATGAGCAAAGATTCAATAGCTTATCTGAAAAACTTTTATAAAGATTCTACATATTCACTAGGTATAAAAATGCTCGGCAAACAAACAGTAGAAGTAGAAGCTGGAGAGTTCAGATGTCACGTGATTGAACCATTAGTTCAAAAAGGTGGACTTTTTAAAAATGAAGGAAATATAGTAGTTTGGTTAACTGCAGATGAAAGAAAAATACCTGTGAAGGTAGCAACAAAAATATTAATTGGGTATGTAGGTGCCGAGTTAACAAATTATAGTGGAATAAGAGGTCCTATTGATGCAAAAATTGAATAAATATATAACATTAACTTTAATATTATTGATGTCAGTATTTACAACTATTAGTAAAGACAAAGACCAAGCTTTCAAAGAAATAAAAACAAAGCTAGATGGTTTGCAAACTGTACATATAGTCTTTGGCGTAAATAACTCAGATTTGGTTGGTGAAATTTATGCCCAAAAGGGTGGCAAAATGCGTATGTCTCTTCGTGATAATATTATAATATCTGATGGAGAGACTATTTGGAATGTTTCTCCAGGAAATTCTGTAGCAATTAGTCATTATGAGGAAAGCTATGGGCTTTCCCTAGAAACAATACTATTTGAGTTGATATCTAATATGGAACCACTAAAGTATAGTGAAGTCAACAAAACAAACTCGGATGTTAAATATAGTTTAGAGCTTGTACCTAGTCCAAATACTCAATATGCTAAACAGCTTAAAAATATGATTATTCAATATGATGATAATATGGAAATGAATAATATCATCGTAAATCAGACGAATGGAACTGAGATGAGTTATCAAATAAAAAAGATACTCTATAACCCTCAGCTGAGCGAGAATAAATTTATATTTAAACCAACGGAAGAATTAGAAATAATAGACTTTAGATAATTAAGTGCCTTCAGTTTGTCTTTTTACATAACTTTTCTTTTCGCAACTTAATTTCTGTACTGTCCTTACTTTAGTAATAGGTTCTAATTTATCTTCTTTTTCTAATTCTGTATAATAGTTTTCGAGAAGTGTGCGAACTTCGTCGTAAGTCGTACATTCCATAAGGTTTCTTCTAATACTAGAGGCGTTGTAGTATCCTTTTAGATAGCCCGAATAATGCTTTCTAAAGACTTTTAATCCGTGATTACCACGGTGTTCTACAGTTAATCTAAGATGCTCTAAACATGTGTCAATTTTCAATCTTATATCTGGTTCACCTGGATCAAATCCCTGCTCCATCATTACTTTAGCACGATGAAATATAAAAGGATACCCTATACAAGCACGTCCAATCATTAAAGCATCAGCATTAAATTCTTCAATTGCAATTTTACAGTCTTCAGCACTTCTAACATCACCATTAAGTATAACTGGTATGCTTACTCTTTCTTTTATTCTTGTAATCCAACTCCAATCAGCCTCACCTGTCATACCCATGTTTCTTGTTCTACAGTGCATTGCAAATGCTGCCGCACCAGCTTGCTCCATCATTTCCGCTACATCAAGAGCAATAATGTTTTCTGGGTCCCACCCTAGACGAGTTTTCACAGTAACAGGTATATCAACAGCTTCTGCAACTTTTTGAGTAAGTTCAGCCATCTTATCAGGCTGCTTTAAAAAAGCTGCACCAGCTTCTCTTTTAACTACTTTCTTTACCCAACAACCATAGTTTATATCTAGTATATCAGCGCCAGAGTCTTCCACTATTTTGGCGCTCGTGACCATACTTTCTATGCTGGCCCCAAATATTTGTATAGCAGTCGGTCTTTCTTCTTCATCAATAATTAGTTTTCTTTTTGCTTGGTTTGAATATCGAATTAGTCCTTCAGAAGCGATAAACTCTGAGTAAACAATGTCTGCACCTAATTTTTTACAAATTACCCTAAATGGTAGATCAGATACATCTTCCATTGGTGCTAAAAAAATACCATTACCAATATCTACATTTCCAATTTTCATATATTTAACTATTACTGTTTTTCTTCTAATTTCTTTATTTATTGAGTCACTTTCATGACGTGCAAATTAATTAAAATTTGAAAATTAATATAAAAGTATATAAATTTTAAAGTTAGCTATTGAACAAATAACAAAAAATTGATTTCAAATAAGTCAAATATCGTAAAACACCTTAGTTTTATACTTCTTCTTTTTCTCTTGGGAAGTGTAGGATTATTAATATTTTTCTTCAATATTTCAACTGGTTCTCAGTCAGAAGTGTATGAAGTTAAAGAGATTGCCACATTTACTCCTTTTGTTAGAAATGAAAATAACTCAATAGTTGATAGAAGAGAATATGAATATGAAGAAGCAATTAATACAGTTGAAGAAAGTAATACTGAAATAAAAACTATTCGAACAAGTTCTGACTTTAATAAGGACATACCATTTAAAATAGATGAAAATGCGGGAATTGTATATAAAAAGCAATATAATGGACGTAGAATAAATGTAGCTATAATCGGTGTTGACTCAAGGTTAGGAAGTCGATATAAACATGCTGATGCAAACCATGTTCTCTCAATAATGCCTGAAACTGGTGAAATAGAGATTACTTCTATTCCCAGAGATGCTTATGCAGATGCAGGCTATCCTGATACTACTAATTTTAATACGATATCAAACTTACGGGCAAAATTCGGTCGTATGAAGTACATAAGCCGTATAGCTGAAATTGCAGAATTGGACACTATTCATTTCTATATGGAGTTTGGATTTTCTCAAGCAATAGGATTATTAGAATGGTTGGGATATGACAATTCGAAACAAACCCTACAAGTGTTAAGATCCCGAAAAGTATTTGCTGGAGGTGATTGGCAGAGAACTTACAACCAAGGTGTATTTTTAAACCAAGCTATCAGAAAAAGTTTTAAAAATTATGGTGGTGTGTTTGGCGACTTGGTTCTAATGGGTGGCTTATCTTTAGTAGAAACAAATATTAACTTAGCTACTCTTACTAAGATTGTAAATATGCTTAGAATCAACGGTTTTGGTGAAAAGGAAGATGTCATTAACAGAGTTAGACCTAAGTATAGTTACAAATTCAAGCAATTCGACTTTAATGATGAAGGAGTAGTAGCAGACCTACAGGCTAAAGTAGATAAACACTTCAAGAAATCTAATAGTTCAAGTGCTTCTATTGATAGCATAGTAATAGTAAAAATGGATAAAGTAATAAGTAAAGCCAGTCATAGCGATAGTTTGAAAAAAGCTACTCGCACAATTAATACCCTTAAAACATATTTTAGGCAACGTGCATGGCTTCAAATCTCAGATAAAAAAATAAGACATAAGTATCGTGAGAAAATGAAAAATTTACTAATAAGCGCATACGAACAAAAGAATCAACCTGAAAATGCTGATAAGATAAAGAAAATTGTTGAACATGAATCAAATCTGTTTCTATATAACTTGAACAAAGCAGATTTGGACTATAATATGTTAAAGAGCTTAGTGAAATGAAAAAATTATACATAGTTAGACATGCAAAGTCAGATTGGGATAATGATTTAGAAGATTTTGATAGACCATTGAATGATAGAGGTGAAAGAGATGCTCCTATCATGGCTGAAAGAATTAAGAAAATGGGTCATAAACCGGAAATAATCATATCAAGTTCAGCAAAAAGAGCAACAACAACAGCTAAGTATTTCGCAAAGGAATATGAATATCCTGAACATTGTATTAGACAAGAAGACAATATTTATAACTTAGGGCAAAGGTTTATATTATCTATGTTAGCTGAACTTCCTCCTACTACTGATTCAGCTATGGTTTTTGGTCATAATCCTGATCTGAGTTATGTTTCTACCCTATTAAGTAATACTCAAATTGGCAATATGCCCACTTGTTCAGTTGTAGGAATTGAGTTTAATACTAATGAATGGAATGAGATAAGAAAAGCAGATCCTACTTTGTTATTTTTCGAATACCCTAAAAAACAACAATAATTAAGTTTATTAATCCCTCGTATATGTTGCTAAAAGTATCTTTAGTAATAAATAATCGTATCTGATTACATGAATAAATATATAATCACATTGTTTTTCTTATCGGTATTTACCGGGTTTTCCCAAGTAAATGATTCCACTGAGTTGGAAATAAAGAGTCAATTAGAAAAATTTAAGACATTACTAAGCTATTCACTTCAGTTTCATAAAGATACTGTTGATATGAATAAGTCAGCTGAAGAAGCATATAACTCTTATTTACAAGCCTTAGATGATAAGTCCTATTACTTCAGTGCAGAAAGATACAAAGAACTCAAAGTAGCTAACACTGGTGTCAAAAAATCATTCGGTATATCGCAAATAGTATTTGCTGATACTAGTTACATATTTAGAATAGAGGAATATAGTTCTGCTGATTCGAATGGTATATTACCTGGCTGGAGGTTGCTGGCTGTTGATGTAGTTTCTACAGTTAAGAAAGAAGAAGCTGAAATAAATAAAATGCTTATTGATACAGTGAGTAAGTCAATCGAATTGAAGTTACTGACCCTCAATGGAGATATAGTTACTAAAAAAATAAATAATTCACCACATAAGTCTTCTTCAATAAATGCAAATTTTATGCTGAATGATAGTGTTGGTTATATAAAGTCATTGAAGTTTACAGCAAATGCAGGAAAGGAATTCAAAGATGCAATAACAACATTCCCTTATGGAATGAAGGCATTAGTAATAGATCTTAGAGATAATCCTGGTGGTGTACTTGAAGCTGTTGGTAATGTAATCTCATTATTTTTAGAAGAAGGCAAACAAGTAATTAAAACTGCATCAAAACATGAAGATTATGAATACAGCATAGCCTCTGAAGAAGATGGACAATTTATAGGTCTGCCTTTAGTATTGCTTGTAAACAAAGTATCTGCATCAGCAAGTGAGCTATTTGCAGGTGCTGTTCAAGATTATGACTTAGGTATTGTGGTTGGTGAAAGGACATATGGTAAAGGTACATTGCAAAAGCACTGGGAATTCAAAGATGGGAGTGCGTTCAGAATTACCGTTGGAGAGTACGTAACACCTCTTGGTAGAAAAGTACAAAAATATGAAACTACAGGATTAGGTTTAAACTATGAATCATTTGATGAAAATTTGAATGAAGCCCTAAATAATGTTAAAGTACCAGAAGATGTTTCGATTGTGATGTCAAGTAAAGGTAGAACATTGATTTCAATCGGTGGCATAATGCCAGATAGTGTAATTAGTGATACAGATACATTAACGAAGCTCACAAAATTCGCAAAGAAAAAAAGAGTTATCTTAAAAACCGCAATTGAAATATTTCTAGGTGAATGGGCTTCACTTAAGAAAAAATATAAAAATGAAGAGAGATTTGGTACAGATTTTCAGTTTAATGAAAAAATTTACCCAAGAATTAAAAATAATCTATTAGCTGTGTCACTTCAGAATGATGAGATGTTTGAAAAAGATAAAGATTTAATGGCCGATTTGGTCAAAGCACGATTAGCACAATTTCTGTACGGTGATAGGGGCTATTACGCATCTGAAACCTTTAGTGATGACTTATTAGACAATGCAATAAGGGCTGTTAATGGAGCGCAAAAATTAGTTAGGAGTGATTAAATTATTATATTTGGTATTCATAACTTTGCAACTTTTAACAAATGATGTCTGATAATTTATTACTAGCTTTCGCATTAACTACTTTTGCTGGCCTTTCAACTGGCATCGGTAGTGCAATCGGATTCTTTTCTAAAAAGACGAATAAAGCCTTCCTATCTGCAACTCTTGGTTTTTCTGCAGGAGCTATGATTTATGTTAGCTTTGTAGAAATATTTTTTAAAGCCAAGGAATCTTTAACACACGTATATGGCGATTATCTAGCGAATTGGTACACTGCAGGATCATTTTTCTTAGGCGTTTTAATTATACTAATAATTGACAGACTGATACCGTCTTATGAAAACCCTCATGAACCTCACAAAATAGAGGAGATGAGTACTCTAACTAGTTCTGAGATTGAAGCAAAAAAGCTGAAACGAATGGGTATGTTCACTGCATTAGCTATTGCTATCCACAATTTCCCTGAAGGTTTAGCTACTTTCACAGCTGCTATGACAGACCCAACATTAGGGGTGTCAATTGCTGTTGCAATAGCAATACATAATATACCTGAAGGAATTGCAGTGTCTGTTCCTATTTATTTCTCTACAGGTAGTAGAAAAAAAGCTTTCTGGTATTCCTTTGCAACTGGTCTGACTGAACCTATAGGGGCGATAATTGGATACTTAGTGCTCCAACAATTCTTCAATGATACTACTTTTGGAATACTATTTGGTGCTGTTGGTGGCATTATGGTTTTTATATCTGTCGATGAGCTTATTCCTACCGCAAAAAGATATGACCTGGGTCATAATGCAATATATGGATTAGTAGCGGGAATGGCAGTTATGTCTTTCAGTTTGTTAATGTTTATATAGTCGCTATGAGCACATTAAATTTATATAGTGAAAGAAGTATTGAATCAACCATAATTGAGTTTAATGGAGAAGAGCTTGAGAATATATATGAATTTTTTTTGAAGTTTGAAAAACAGCAGCTATATAGTAAAGTCACAATTATGAGAGGCAAAAAGGCACACACACACGATTTATCTCAACACTTCAGCGATAATATCAATGAAGAATCATTTCAAAATAATACTACTCCTTTGTTAACTATAGAAAATACGGAAGAAGGTATTTGTGTAAAACATAATGGAGTATTGTTGTCTAATTTAGTTAAATTATATATACATATTAAAGCTAAAATGACAAATTATTCCCCTTCAACAAAACATAATGCGACTGATGGTACTGAACTGTTTGAGGCATATTATGTTACCGAAATAAGTGAAAACAGATATAATATTGTTCATATTGTATAGTGCTTTAATACTTAAATAAAATTTTTAAATTCATATAAAATTTCTTATTTTCTTATCTATGAGTAAGGTAAAATCATATTTAAAAAAGTTTTTCGGCTACGAAGATTTTAGACTCGGGCAAGAAGAGATAATTGAATCCATCTTGTCAGATCAAGATACATTAGCAATTATGCCTACTGGGGGAGGGAAATCTATTTGTTACCAAATACCTGCCTTGGCTATGGAAGGTACTTGTATTGTTATCTCTCCTTTGATTTCTTTAATGAAAGACCAAGTAGATGTTTTAAAATCGAAAAATATACCTGCAGAAAGTGTAAATAGCTTAATGACTCCCAGAGAAGTCAATGAAGTTTTAGAAAACGCTGTGAATGGTGAATATAAAATGCTTTATATATCTCCAGAAAGACTTCAAACAAAAAAGTTTGCAGAAATTATAAACCATATTGATATTTCTTTTATAGCTGTAGACGAAGCCCACTGTATAAGTGAGTGGGGACATGATTTTAGGCCGGCATATCTTAAAATACCAGAAACTCTAGATTCTAATAGAGGGTACCCAATTGCTGCATTTACTGCAACTGCAACTAGGGAAGTACAAAATGATATAGTCGATAACTTAGATTTAGATGAACCTAATAGGTTTATTAAGGGATTTGATAGGCCTAACCTCACATACATTACCAGAACTACTGAAGATAAGATTCGATCTTGTATTGATATAATAAGAAGTAGCGGTAGTGGTTCTACCATTATTTACGCAGGTACAAGAAAGAGGGTAGAGGAGTTTTATGAAGCCCTAAAAATGGAAGATATAAGAGTTGATATGTATCATGCTGGGTTACCAGATGATTATAGAAATGAAACTCAGGAAAAATTCTTTAACGGTAAAATTAAAACTATAGTCGCAACAAATGCCTTTGGTATGGGTATCGATAAAGAAGATGTGAGAAATGTTGTTCATGTTGATTTACCAGGTACAATAGAGGCTTATTACCAAGAAGCTGGTAGAGCTGGTAGGGATGGTAAACCATCTAACTGTATACTACTTTATCATCCAAGTGATATAACTCTTCAAGAATTTTTTATTGATGTTTCATATCCACCTGTAGAGCAAATCAAAAGGGTTTATACTACTCTTTATAAAAAAGCAGGTGTGGATATGGGCGAATTTGCGACAGAGCCCATAGATGTAAGTTCAGCATTGGTTGCCGCATATTTAAGTATAAAACAGAAAACTGTTTCAGCTGTATTCAAATACCTCAGAAATCAAGGGCTAATTTCCAACTCTAAATATTTTTCAAAAGCTACAATAAAGTTTTTGTCACGTAGAGAAGATTTGATGGAATACTATGAACATTTACCAGATTGGTTAAAAGAACCAACTGAAGCAATTTTTAGATCTGCTGATACTTCTACTAATACTACATATCAAGGAATTGACCCTCTCGAAATAGCTCAGAAACATGGGTTGGAAGCAGGGCATATAATAAAGGCTATTAATAAGCTTGCGTTCGATGGACATACAGAGTATAATCCAGAAGCAAATAAGTCAGGCATCTACTTAGTGAAAGAAAGGATGAGCTTTGATGATTTACCTGTTGATTTTGCAGAACATGACAAAAAAAGAAAATTTGCATTTCAAAAGTTAGAATTGATGAAAAACTACGCCGAAACAGATTCCTGCAAGCGTAATTACATATTAGAGTATTTCCAAGATATTGAAATGGATGATGTATGTGGCAAATGCTCAGCTTGTCTAATTCCTTCTTCCGTAAAGAAGCTAAAAGATGCAAAAAGGTAGCATATAAATATAAAAATTATTGAATCCCTTCAAGAAATTGATAGCAAGTTTGGTAAGACAATAATAAGGCACTTCCTTTCAGGTAAGTCAACTCAAAAAGTTCAAAAGTTTGAGTTAGAAAACCTTAATATGTTTGGATGCCTCTCTGAATATACTGATGCTGAGGTTAAAGAATACCTAGATTCAGCTATTACAAACAACTATGTGCAAGTAAGCAAAAACAGATTCCCGATTCTCTCTATTAGTGAAAAGGGATATTCGTTAGTTGGCAAAAAATTAGAAAAACAAGTTGATAGAATAAAGTTAGATCACAATTATTCTGACGAACTATATGAGAAACTTAAGCTGAATAGAAAGAAATTATCTATGGAGAAAAAGAGAAGTGAAGAATCAATAATTAGCGACGATATGCTAATGAAGCTCTCTTCTGATTCTCCCAAAAACATACTAGAGTTAAGAAAATTAAATGGATATGATTTAGATTTTGTCAGAAATTATGGTGCTGACTTCGTTGCTATTATAAATGACTATCATAGTGGTAATGACGAATCAGATTCAATTGATAAAGTAACAGAAGTTACAAAAAGAATAGTAGTGCTATTCCAAAAGCATATACCAATTAATGAATTAGCAGATAGACTTGAACTCACTGATAAAGAAGTTGTAAAACACCTGAAAACTGCTGTAAGGAATGATATTGATGTAGATATGAGCCATCATATTACAGAATCCAGATACGAAGAAATATTAGATATGGTCGAAGAAGACCCTGAAATTACAACTTCGCAAGTAAGAGAAGAGATGGGCCCAATAGTCGATTATAATATATTAAAAATTGTATTGGCAAAAGCCAAGAATGAATTAGAATATAACTGATATTTTGGCTAATTTTGAAGTTTAATTGAATAATTAAACTGAAGATGAAGAAAATTACCGAAGAAATAAAAGATGATTTTATATATGAAGAAGAGCAATCTCTCAGGCAATGGTATGTTTGGTTCGTTCTTCTTTTAGCTTTCTTCCTATCTTTAGCTTTTAGTATTTCCAGTTTGTTAGATTATATGGAAGGAACTGCTGGAGCCGCATCATTCATTGTCCTTAGTACTTTATTACTATTCCTGTCGTTATTTTTTATTATTTCAACTGCAGGTTCTAAATTGAAAGTAAAACTAAGTGAAGATGCTATTTATTTTCAATGGTCTCCTCTTAATAATAAGTATAACAAAGTGTATTGGCAAAATATAAAATCTGTTTCACTCATTGAATACAAAAGCTTCGGTTATGGCATGAGAATTAGTGAAAAGTATGGCAGTATTTATAATGCATTTGGAGGGTTCGCCATTAACTTAGAAACAAGGGGTGGAAATAAGTTTTTAGTTGGAACTGCCCAGCCAGACAAAATTGAAGAAATTCTGTTAGAAAAACACAAAGAATACTTTTTTAAGTATGATAATAAAATAGAGAACAAATAATGATTGAAGATATTAGAAATACGAAATCTGAGATAGAGTCAAAACTAAAATCTGTTGAAAACCAAGATCAGTTAGAAGATTTTAGGTTAGAATATTTAGTAAAAAAGGGAAAAATTCAAGCTTTTTTTGGTAAAATGCGTGAGCTATCAAATGAAGAGAAAAGAGAAGTAGGTAAGGAGCTAAACATAGTTAGTAAGTATGCTGAAAGTGAGTACAAGAGACTAAAACAAGAATTAGAAGACAAATCTATTACAAGTTCTAATATTGATTTAACGCTACCAGGTATTAAACAATTTGTGGGTAGTGAACATCCTGTTCGACAAACAATCTCACAAATGATAGAAATATTTACGAAGATGGGATTTTCTGTAGCCGAAGGACCAGAAGCCGAGGATGATTATCATAATTTTGATGCGTTGAATTTTCCACCTAATCATCCTGCTCGTGATATGCAGGATACTTTCTTCCTTGATAACAAACACCAAACGACTGTACTAAGAACTCATACATCACCTGTTCAAATTAGAATGATGGAGAATATGGAGCCACCTATTAGAGCTATTATGCCAGGGCGAGTATATAGAAATGAAACATTAGACTCAACTCACTTGGCGGAATTTCATCAAATTGAAGGCTTGTATATTGATAAAAATGTCACTATGGCAGAGCTTAAAGCTACAATGATGCACTTTGCTAGAGTTATGTATGGAGATGATATAGAGTTCAGACTCAGAGCTTCATTCTTCCCATTCACAGAGCCTAGTGCAGAGCTAGATATTCGTACTAAACATTCGAATAAATGGATGGAAATAGTAGGTTGCGGTATGGTTCACCCTAATGTATTAATAGCTGGTGGTGTTGACCCAGAAATTTATACAGGCTATGCATTTGGGTTTGGTGTAGAAAGAATAACTATGGCAAAAACTCAACTTGATGATATCAGGAAGTTATATGAGAATGATGTGAGAGTTTTAAAGCAATTCTAGTTAATTGTCCACCTTATTCTAAGTAAGTATAACCATACAACCCAGACTTATAAATTGATAATAGCTCCTTGCCTTGGCTTGGGGCTATAGTTTTATTCTTAACTTTTGCTGCTACTCTCGATTCCATAGTCCTGACTAATTTTTTATGAGAGAACTGTACAAATTCTAGTACCTCAGAAACTCTCTCTCCGTCAATCATTTCTTCTATTTTGTATCCCTTTTTACCAGATCTAACATGAACAGTATTTGTATCACCAAAAAGGTTATGCATATCTCCTAAGATTTCTTGATATGCTCCAACTAAAAATGCACCTAAGTAATAAGTATCATCCTCTTTTAGGCTATGTAAAGGTAAAGTACTTGTGTGGTGACCATCACCAATAAAGTGATCTATTTTACCATCCGAATCACAAGTTATATCTTCTAACGTACCTCTGTTAAGTGGTTGTTCACTTAGTCTATGTATGGGCATTATAGGGAATAGCTGGTCTATAGCCCAAGAGTCTGGTAATGATTGGAATATAGAAAAGTTACAGAAGTATTTGTCAGCAAGCATATTGGTTAAGTTCTCATGTTCTGATGGAAGTCGTTTCATATTTGAACAAATAGTATGGACTTTTTTTGCAATAGACCAGAATAATCTCTCCACCTCTGCTCTAATTTTTAATTCTAAGTGACCTAAGCTAAATAATTCAAGTGCTTCTTGTCTTATTTGTTGTGCATCGTGCCATGGCTCTAACATACTTGTGCGCTTGATATTATTATGAATTGTAACTAACTCACGAACCAAATCGCTATCAGAAAATTCTTCTGGAAAGTCATCACCAAAGTGAGGTGGTGAAGTTTTCTCTAAAACATCGAATATCAATACTGAATGGTGGGCAGTTATAGCTCTACCAGACTCTGTTATAAGGTTAGGGTGTGGTAAGTCATACTTATTGCAAACATGAGCTAAAGAATAGACAGCATCATTTACATATTCTTGGATTGTATAGTTTATTGAACTTGAATTGCTTGACTTAGTTCCGTCATAATCAACACCGAGACCACCACCTATGTCTACATTTTTAATTTCACAGCCCAATTTACGAAGCTCAACATAAAAGTGAGCTACTTCTCTCAATGCACTTTTAATCTTTCTTATTTTAGTTATCTGACTACCTAAGTGGAAGTGAATAAGGTTAATACATTGAATCTTACCTCTTTCTTTGGCATATTCAATTGCTTCCAATAATTCAGCAGCATTTAATCCAAACTTACTTTTATCACCGCCCGAACTTTCCCATTTACCACTTCCCGAAGTGGCTAATTTGATTCTTATACCTATATTTGGAGTAACATCTAATCTTTCAGCCACATCAATTATTAGCTTCAATTCGTTAATTTTTTCTACTACTAAGAATATATTATTTCCTAACTTCTGAGCTAAAAGTGCAAGCTCTATAAAGCTTTCATCCTTGTAGCCGTTACAAACTATAGGTGCACCTTCTAGAACCATTGCTAATACAGCGTGTAATTCTGGTTTTGATCCTGCTTCTAATCCTACATTACGCTCATTTATAGAATCCATAATCTCTTTTACCACAGGCCGCATTTGGTTTACCTTAATTGGGTAAATTAGAGTACAATCTCCTTCAAATTTATACTCTTCTGAGGCATTATAGAAACAGTCAAATATAGTGGATATTCTGTGTTCTATTATCTCTGGAAAACGCAATAAAATTGGAGTTGAGAAGTTTTTTATGGATAGCTCGTCAATAACTTCTTTTAGGTCAATTGGCTTATTCTTATCATTAACAGAAAATAATACATTACCTTCCTTATTTATCGTAAAGTAATCTTTGCCCCATCCATTTATATTGTATAGCTCTTCCGAATCTTCTATTGACCATTTTTCCATTCTTATATGCCTAATTAGATTATTGTTTACTTAGTCTTTAAAACTCAAATATACGGAATAAATTGTAAATTTACTTTAAAGAATTTCAACTCTTGGTTGTTAAATTTTTGATAATTCAAACAAACAGACTACAGAAATATAGCAAGTAAGTAATTAAGACAAATTTTTTATCCAAACAAATAGGTTTACTTCATAGAATTTCATTATTTTATGAAGCTCAAAATAAGTATATTTGTAAAATACACCTTAACACAAAAACGTAATCCGATTTAATGTCATTTTTCAACGTATTTTCAAACGATGTAGCAATTGATCTCGGTACTGCTAATACTCTTATCTGGATGAAAGGTAAGGGGATAGTGCTAGATGAACCAACGATTGTTGCTTTCGATAGACAAACCAAAAAAATAATCGCTATTGGCAACGATGCACAGTCAATGGTAGGTAAAACTCATAAGGATATAAAGATTATCCGCCCACTTCGTGATGGGGTTATAGCTGACTTCGAAATCACTGAGGGTATGCTTCGTGCATTTATCAGAAAAGTATCTAACACATGGCAACCTGCAAGAAGAGTTGTAGTTGCAGTACCTTCTGGAATAACAGAAGTAGAGAAAAGAACTGTTCGAGATAGTTGTGAACACGCTGGTGCAAAGGAAGTACACCTAATTGCTGAGCCAATGGCTAGTGCAATAGGAATAGGTCTGAACGTTCATGAGCCAGTTGGTAATATGATTGTTGATATTGGTGGTGGTACTACCGAGATTGCTGTTATTGCCCTATCTGGAATAGTTACAGCAGAATCAATTAAGCATGCAGGTGATGAGATGACAAGTGCAGTTTCACACTATTTCAGATTCAAACATAATATTTTAATTGGTGAAAGAACTGCTGAAATGATAAAATGTAACGTTGGTTCTGCCATGCCATTAGAAGACGAAATTGAGATAGAAGTAAAAGGTAGAGACGTAGTAAGTGGCATACCGAAAATGATAAGTGTTACTTCTGTTGACATCAGAAAGGCTTTAGAAGAATCTGTTAACAAAATTGTGAACGGAGTTCTTAGATTGTTAGAAAAAACTCCACCAGAGCTTTCTGCTGATATATTTGACCGTGGAATAATGCTAAGTGGTGGTGGTGCCATGCTCAAAGGTCTTGGCGAAAAAATCACTAAGGAAACAAACCTGCCAGTCCATATAGCAGAAGAGCCATTAATTGCCGTTGTTATTGGTACTGGTAAAGCATTAGAAAACTTGAGTGATTACTCTTCCGTTTTGATAAAAAGAAATAGTTACTAAATTAAATATTTGCTATGCTGCAGCTTCTAAATCTAATAGTAAGGTTCAAAGACTATGCCGCAGTTACCCTACTCTGTGTTATTAGTTTAGCAATTATCTCAATGGGTGATGTATCTAAAATTGGTGGGTACAGAGCATTCGTTGTGGGTTCTATTGGTTGGTTAGAAGAAGCATTTTCCTGGGTTCCAAACCCAGACGCCCTAAAGGCAGAGAATAGAGCTGTTCGCGAGCTAAATCTATACCTATCTTCTGAATTAATAAAATCACAAAAAGCACAAACTGAAAATGAGAAGCTACGAAGCTTGCTTGCATTCAAAGAGACAATAGATGTTCCCTTAATATCGGCTGAGGTAATTGGAAAATCTACTATTGAGCTACGTGAATATATAACAATAAACAAAGGCGAAGCTAGTGGTGTAGAGCGAGGAATGGCAATTAGAACTGATGCTGGAATAGCAGGACTAGTTGTTGTGGTACAAGATGATTACTCATTAATTGAAACGATAAACAATAGGCAAGTCAAGATTTCTGCTAAGAATATTAGAACTGGTACTGACGGTATATTAGTTTGGAGTGGAGACAAATACTTCTTCATGCAAAACATACCCAAATCATTTGATGTAAAAGTAGGGGACGAGCTAATAACATCTAATTATAGTCGAAAATATCCACCACAAGTGCCAATAGGCAAAGTAATAAAAGTAGAGGATGATAAGTCAACTCTGTTTCACAAAACTTATGTAGATCCTTTCGTATCTTTTTCTACATTAGAACAAGTATTCGTTATAAAACATGTAAATGACCCTGAGAGAGTGGCATTGATAGAAGAAATTGAAGAAAGATTGAAGGCATTGAAAAAATAGATGAATAGACGAAATTTTAATGTCAACAATCAAGTGCAGAGGTATATAATATATACTGTATTAGTTATGGTTTTGTCATTAGTTCAGTTTTCATTGTTAAATTTTGTTGAAGTTCAGGGAATAACTCCAGATTTACTATTGATTCTATGTGCTTGGATATCTATCAGAGAAGATAGATTTGTCGGTACCGTTGCTGGGTTTCTTATTGGACTAACTTTAGATATCGTATCTTTTGATTTAGTTGGTATTAATGCTTTTACAAAGACAATCGTTGGTTTTGTAGCTGGTTCGTTTCACAAAGAAGGAAAAGAAATGTTGATACTTCATGGGTTGAAGTTCCTGTTGATAGTTTTTATTTCTTCTTTTATTCATAATTTGATATACTTCTTTTTCTATATCAAACTAAGTAATTTAACTTTCTTGTCATTTTTTATGAAATATGGGGTAGCATTCTCATTTTACACTACTGTTTTTGCAGTTATCCCTATGCTCATAAAGCGAAAGGAAAGAATAATATAGGACTATAATATTTTATGTTTTTATCTGAATTAGAAATATCTGGGTTTAAATCCTTTGCCGGTAAAACAAAGTTTAAGTTTGCAGATGGTATTACGGCTATTGTTGGACCCAACGGATGTGGTAAGTCAAATGTAGTCGATGCAGTTAGGTGGGTTCTTGGCGAGCAGAAAACTTCCGTGCTTCGTTCTGACTCCATGGACAGTGTGATCTTCAATGGTACTTCAAAGCGAAAGCCATTAGGAATGGCAGAAGTAACTATGCGATTAGAGAACAACAAAGAAGTATTACCTAGTGAGTATGACACAATTCAAATCTCAAGAAGATTATTCAGAGATGGAAATAGTAATTACCTTCTTAACAAGACCAAATGCCGACTGAAAGATATCAACGATTTGTTTATGGATACTGGTTTGGGACCTGACTCATATTCAGTAATTGAGTTGAAAATGGTAGAGGCATTAATCAATGGCAAGATGGATGAACGTCGTAAGATGATTGAGGAAGCCGCTGGTGTTACTCGTTACAAGCAGAGAAGAAAAGAAGCTGGTAACAAATTAAACAAAGTTCAAGAAGATCTAGAGAGAATAAATGATATTCTTTCCGAAGTAGAAGTGAATGTTAAGAGATTGTCACGCCAAGCAAAGAAAACTAAGAAATACAATGAGCTTTCGGAACAGTTAAAAGAGATAGAAACAAGCTTACTGAAAAATGAATACGCTTCATTTGGGAGTAAAAATAGAGAAGTTCGAATTTCCTTAAATGATTTAGAAGAACAAATTAGTGACTTAGAGTTATTGTTGGAAGAGTCTGAAAAGGAACTCTCGCAAACAAGAGAAGTAAAAAGTGAAGTTGATTCAGAACTTAGCCAATTAATGGCTAAAGAAAAAATTTTAAATAATCAGATTTCTGAATCAAATAGATTACTATCAGTTAATAATGAAAAAATAATTTCATTAGATCAGACAAACGAAAGACTTAAAAATGAAAATGAAAGAAGTAGTGAAACTATAGCAACATTAGAGTCTGAAGTTGAAGACTTGAATATAAAATTAAAGAACAGAGAAGAGGACAGCAACACACAAAGAGATTCTCTGAATGAACTTAAAGAGCAAAAAAATAAGTACAAGCGTGAATTAGATGAAGCAAAAGAATTAGCTAACGCTGATATAGAGATATTAAATAAATTAAATAATCAGATTCAATCTGCTTACTCAATTATAAATAATAATGAGAGTCGATTTGAAAAAATAGATAAGAAAATTGATAATTATAATGATGAAATCAACTTAAATAATACAGAGATACAGAAGAAGGAATCTATCGTAAGTGATTTCGATTTTAAGGTTAAGACGCTTACTAAGGATGTAAAGGATAAATCAGAAGAGTTAGAAATAGTCAACTCAAAGTTAGAACAGTTTAATCTTGATTTATCAAACTTAAACCAGACTATATCTGATGTAAGGAATAATATATCCAGCAAGAAAAGTCAAGTTGAATTCTTAGAAGCACTAACTGCAGATGACAATACCACACAAATGCTTATAAATTCTAAGGATTGGGATAAGCCAGATAATACTTTCTTACTTGAAGAGCTAATTTCTTCGGATGATAAGTACGCTAAGGCAATAAGCTCAGTCTTAGGTGAGTATAGAAGCTTATTGGTAGTTGATACTACAAAACAAGCAGAATCTGCATTTGAATTACTTGAGCACAAGAATCTATCTAAACGCTCAATTGTATGTAAAGAATTGATTCCTAACACTGATACTGCAAGTAAGTTAAACACTAAATCAATTACAGAAATTATAGATTGCGATGAGAAGATTCGTGATTTGGTACACTTCTTATTTGGTAAGATTGCTATAGCAGAATCTAAAGAAGAAGCATACTCTTTAGTGGAAAGTGGAGCAGATTCTGCTATTACTTTAGATGGGTTTATAGTAAACAAAAACGGAATTCTGCGAGGTGGAGGAACAAGTAAGAAAGACACCGCAAAGCTTGGGAAGCAAAAGAGAATTAAAGATTTAAAATCAAGCATTGCTGATTTGGAAGACCAATTAGAAAAGGCAAACAATGAAAAACATGAGCTGTCTGAAAAGAGAAATAGTCTAAATCCGAATAAGATAAAATCTGATATAAAAAGATCAGAAAATGAGCTGAAGCAAGCTGAAAATACCAAAATGCAATCTGCTATGAAAATTGATTCTCTAAAGAACAATATAGAGATGTATAAGAAGAGTATTGACAGTTCGAAGAAAGAATCAGAAGATTTACAAAATGAGAACAAAGAGCTTCAATATAAAATTGCAGACAATAAACGTAAGCTGACTAATGCTGAAGCTAATAAAGAAGAAAAACTAAAGAATCTAAATGCTGCCGAAAAGAAATACAGTAAGTCAAACGAAGAAATGCAAGCGGCAGAGATTCTTAACATCAGAATTTTATCAGATTACAAGAATATAAAGAACGAAATTGACAGAAATAGAAATCAGATTAATACAGAGAAGCATAGATTAGATAATAGAAAAAATCAAATTTTAGAAAATGAGCAGTCTAAGTCCAGTCTAAAAGAAAGTATTGATGAACAGAAAAAGCTCTTGGATGAGAATCAAACAAAATTAATCCAAACAAAAAACGAAAGAGAGCAGAAGGAAGATAAACGAAAGAAAATTGAAGAAAACCAGCTTAATTTAACGAATGAGATAAATCAAAAAAGGAACAATTATACTAAGCTGAGAGATAAATTTCACAAGGAAGATATTGTTAGAAGTGAATTAGAAACTAAGATGGAAGCATTGGAAAACAGAGCTTTCGAAGCTTATGATTTACAACTTAAAGAACTTGATATTCAGTTAGACGAAGAATTCCCAATTCAAGAAAGAAAGCATGAAGTAAGTGAGCTGAAGCAAAAGTTAGTAAACTTAGGTAATATAAATTTTGAAGCTGTTCAAGAATATGATGAACAAAATGAAAGATTGATTTTCTTGACTAAGCAAATAAAAGATTTGACTGAGTCTGAGACAACTCTAAAAGAGACAATAAGAGAAATAAATAGAACAGCGGAAGAGAGATTTTCGGAGACATTCAAAAAGATAAAAGAAAACTTCTCTAATCTTTTCAAAAAATTATTTAATGATGAGGGTGTAGCTGACATTAATTTAGTTGGTGATAATCTATTGGAGTCTAGTGTAGAGATAACTGCGAAACCTCCTGGTAAGAAACCACGTAGTATAGATATGCTATCTGGTGGAGAAAAGACACTAACAGCTATAGCGCTTCTTTTTGCTATATATTTAGTTAAGCCATCTCCTTTTTGTATATTGGATGAAGTTGATGCACCATTAGACGATGCGAATCTGAAAAGATTCAATAAGCTGATACGTGAGTTTAGTAAGAACACACAGTTTATCATTGTTACTCACATGAAGATAACTATGGAAGAAGCAGATACTCTATATGGTATAACGCAACAAGAGGTTGGGATATCAAAAATTGTATCCGTGAAATTAAGAAAAGAGCAAGAAAACAATTTATAATTATTCAGAGGAATAAATGAAAAATATTGGTTACTTATTTGTAATGTTAGTTTTATCTGTATCTTTTGCTTTTGGGCAAATGGAAGATGCACCTGATACAGAAGAAAATTTTGAAATTCAACAAAATGCTGATGGCTCTATAGAAAAGCCAAAGAGTCACGATGAAGCAATGAAATATTTCAAAGAAGTTTACAAGGAAGATTTAGATGGTGTTTACTTTGAGGATGTTTGGAATGCAGTAGTCGAATCTATTGAAGACCAAGGTTGTGCTATGATGACAAAGGTTCAAAAGACTAATGACGAAGGTTTCTTAAAAGGTGTTATGAAATCAGAATTCTGTGTTTTTGTCAATGATGACACTACTTTTGATCTCTTAAGAATATACAGCGTTAAAATGCCAGTAATCCGTGGTGGTATCTGGACTAGCGGACGTATTCAATTTAAAATAATCTTAGAAGAGATTAATGAAGGCGAAGGTACATCAATATTAATAAAAGGTGAACTTAGTGGTTCAGAAGATAATGTAACTAATGAGGTTCATTTCTGGGAATCGAATGGATGGTTCCAAACTGACCTACATTACAGAGTAAAACACAAATTAGGGATGTAATCCAAAATGAAAATTTATATTCAAAGGCTCCTATTATTAGGAGCTTTTCTTTTATTAGCATCGACCTCACTAAGAGGTGAAGAGAAAAAAGCAAACGTTACTGTAAATATAGTCAACACTGAAGAGAACAAAGGTAAGCTCTATGTTTATTTGTTTGATATAGCCTACGACTATCCTATGGAAACTAAAAATGCAAGGATGACTAAAGTTATTAGAGTAAAAAATAATAGTGGTACTGCTGTATTTGAAGGAGTAGATTATGGGACATATGCCATAGCCGTTCACCATGATATAAATGATAATGATGAAGTAGATACTAATTTTTTGGGAATACCTAACGAGGATTTCGGAGCTTCCAATAATGCAAAAGGTTTTATGGGACCACCATCGTTCGAGGACGCTTCATTTAATGTTGAAATGGAAAAAGTTGAGTTAGAAGTAGATATGGATTGAGAAACTTAATTATTTAGCTACCTCACTACCTCATCATATAATATTTTAGAAGAGCCACAGTGCTCTTCTATGTATTTTTTGTTCGCTTTGCCAAGCTCTTTTGATTTATCTGACTCAGTTAGCAGTGTAGTTAGCGTAGTCATTAGCTCTTTGTTGTTCCCAATGGTTATTAGCCCACCAGATTTGACCAATTGCCTCGCATCTTCAGAGGTTTTGAAATACTTATCACCACAGATTATTGGTACTCCATATCCAGCTGGTTCAGTTACAGAATGAATCCCTGCACCGAAAGCACCACCTACGTAAGCTATGTCGGCATATTTATATAAAGTGAGGAGCAGCCCGATCTTGTCAATTATTATGTCATTGTCTCCTGTTTGCTTGACATCCATCTCTGAATAAAGCAGTGCACTGTCAACATTGTCAGTAATTTGGCTAATTGTTTTGGTGTCTATCTCGTGGGGTGCGTATATTACTTTCAGTTTGTGGTTCTGCTTCAGCTTTTTTACCACTTCAGTTATTATTATTATGTCCTGTTTCCAACAGCTACCAACAACTAAGGTGGTATAGTCATCACCAATATCTAAAAGCTCTATCTTCTCTGCTTCTTGCACTTTTGAAAGGATTCTATCATAACGTGTATCTGGTAATATTTTAACTGGAACTGATAGGTTCAACTTTTCAAATTTCTCCTCATGATATTTATTAACACAGTATATAGTCGATATTTTGCTAATCATCATTTTATAGAATGATTTTCCAATATAGCTTTTACCCATAGTAGGACTGATTGTAAAAATGGTGTTAATCAAGTGAATAGGAGTCTTGTTTTTATTCAATTGTGAAAGGAAATTATACCACAAATCATAACGTACAATAAATACAATATCTGGTTCTATATGATTGACAAATTTCTTAGCTCTCGCTCTAAAGTCAATAGGTGAATATACCTTATAGTCGAAATGTTTTTGGTTTGTAAGGTTATTGTACCCTGAAGGAGAGAAGAACGAAGCAATAATTTCTGTATCTGGCTCATTCTTTTTTATCAACTCTACAAAGTATTTTACTTGTTCGTACTCACCCATGGACGAGGCGTGAATCAATATTCGCTTGCCCTTTTTCTTCGGAATGTCAAGATAAGAGTCTTTTTTGCTCTCGCGGTCTCTTATCTTGTCATTCGTTAGAAGCATAATTTTGGAGTAAAGCCACAGCAGTGGCAATACTAAAAAATTATATATTAGTTTGAGTACAGTCTTCATTTATTCGCCAATAAAGTTTGGCTTTCTTTTTTCAATAAATGCTAAAGTTCCTTCCTTGAAATCCTTTGAGCCACAAACTTCACCGAATTTTTTCGATTCAAATTCAAGCCCTTCTTTGAGTGATAGCTTAGTAGAAGCACGCACAGATTCAATAATCCCAGCAATTGCTATCGGGCTTTTACTGATAATCTTAGTTATTAGTGCAGTAGCTTTGTCCATTAGCTCATCATCTTCAAATACTTCATTAACTAAACCTATGCGCTTTGCTTCGTCAGCTCCTATCATATCGCCAGTTAGGTTCAACTCCATCGATTTTGCTGGTCCAACTAGACGAGTAAGTCTCTGAGTCCCACCATAGCCAGGTAGTATACCTAGGTTTACTTCTGGCTGCCCTAATTTTGCACTTTTACCTGCATAGCGAATATGGCAAGACATAGTCAATTCACATCCACCACCAAGTGCAAAACCATTGATTGCAGCAACTACAGGTATGTTCATAGCTTCTAAGCGAGCCATTACATTGCTGCCGTGCTCAGAAAAGTGCTTTCCTGAACGTTCGTCGCTTTCGTGAAGCTCTTTTATATCCGCACCAGCAGCAAAAGCTTTGCCTTCACCTGTGATCAATACAGCTCTTATATCTCTATCTAACTCAATAGCTGTAATTGCTTTGTCTAATTCTGTAAATAACTGGTTATTTAATGCATTTAACTTATCTGGTCTGTTCAGAGTTATTAATGCGTAACCTTCTTTTTTCTCATATCTAATTGTTGTAAATTCCACTTTTGTATTCCGATTAAAATGCAACATAATTATCATCTAATTTAACAAAATCTATCATTCTTATTAGAATTTACTTACATATTATTCTACTTGCATTAGCTACTTCTTTATTATCAAGGGAGATAGATCATAGCGTATTGGAATCAAGAAATATATATTCTGGGGTAGAATATAAGTATATGGAGATGGGAAAACGAAATAAGAAGTTAAGGGTGCATGTTATAAAAATTGATAAAAAACATAAATCTATAGACTTAGTTCCACATATAATAAGTGATTTTGCTAAAAATCTAGGTTCTACTATAGGTTATGATACAACAAACTTAAATTCTTTAGTTTCGATAAATGCATCTTTTTTTCAAGCCGGAACAAACCTACCAGTAGGTGTTACTATTATTGATTCAGAACCATTGCAAATAAAAAAGTATAAAAATTGGAGTTCAATAATTTTTACGAATGATAGTGTATTTATAGATGAAGTTGATTTGAAAGTTAATCTTTCATTTAACAACAGTAGTATTGAAATAGATAGATATAATTATAGGACTGATACAAATCAGATAGTTGCATATACTAGACATTACACGGATGTATTTCCAATTATTAATGATAAAGAAATAGAAGGAAAGTATTTAGAATACTTGACAGATTCAAAAAAAATAAGCAAAACTGATAAAAGTGAAACCTTATTATCAAGGGATGAGTTTGTGCAAAGCTTGAGGGTATTAAAGTCTGATTCTCTTGATTACAATTACATTGTTGCAAAACCAAATTCTCTCCAAGATAATAACATCCGAATATATAAGATTAAGCACGTTGATTTGTTTCCGATTAAACTACAAGAAGGTGAAATACTGTTAGAAACACCTTATCAAATGCCATTATTTAATGGTGATGAAGTGAGATTCGAGTATAACACTAATTTGAATATGAGTGAAGTGAATCATGTTATTACTACAACTCCTTTAATTCTAAAAAATGGTAAAGAGTTCGTAAATTCAAAATATGAAGGAGCCACTTCTCGAAGATTCAATTATAGCCATTTAGCTCGTTCGGCATTCGGGTATAATGACAAATATTACTATTTAGTCGCAGTAGAACCTAACAGAGGTAGAAAAGTAAAAGGTGCTACACTTAAAGAGCTATCTTGGATAATGGAAACTATAGGTGCTAAAGATGCAATTAATTTAGATGGTGGGGGTTCCACTGCTTTAATTATAGATGGCAAAAATTTAGCCATTCCTTATAATTATAAATATAATCGCAAAGTTTCTACAGCTATTTCAGTAAAGATAAATGATGATTAAAATATGTCAGTAATAGAGTTACAAAATTTAAAAAAGGTATATGATAATAAAGAAGTTGCTGTTAATGATGTTTCAATTAGTATCAGCGATGGCGAGTTTCTTATTTTAGTTGGTCCTTCTGGTTGTGGTAAGTCAACTACATTGAGAATGATAGCAGGACTGGAAACTATAACTGATGGGCAAATAAAAATTGATGAGCAAGTAATAAATGATTTACCAGCTGGGAAAAGAGATATTGGGATGGTATTCCAAAACTATGCATTGTATCCTCACATGACAGTTCGAGGTAATTTGGAATTCCCATTGAAAATAAAAAAAGTATCAAAATCAGAAATAAAAGATAGAGTAGTGGAAATTGCAAATTTGGTTGAGATTGATGAATTATTAGATAGGTATCCTAAGCAGCTTTCTGGTGGGCAGAGGCAGAGAGTAGCACTTGGAAGGGCCATAGTTAGAGAGCCAAAAGCATTCCTATTTGATGAGCCACTTTCTAACTTAGATGCAAAGCTGAGATCTCAAATGAGAAATGAGATAATAGCATTACAAAGAAAGCTAAATATAACATCAGTTTATGTAACACACGACCAAACAGAAGCTATGACTATGGGTGATAGAATAGTTATTATGGATAAAGGTAAGGTCATGCAAGTTGGAGCACCTGATGAGATTTATAATTCACCCAGTAATATATTTGTTGCTGAGTTTATTGGTTCACCAAAAATAAATACCTTTTCAAGTGATATGTTTATTGATCTAATCGGAAGAGAGATGCCTACTAATGTTACTACATTAGCATTACGGCCAGATGACATCTCATTATGTGATTTTAAAAATGGTAAATACGAAATTGTAAATATTGAGAATTTGGGTCATGAATATCTGTATCATATTTCTGTATTCGATAAAAATTGTATTGTAAGAAATAAACTGAAATACGATATTTCTGTAGGTGATATGGTTAACATTATAATAAATGACAAAAGTCTACTAATGTTTGATGATGAAGGTAAGGCAATAAAATGATAAATGTATCAAATTTGACACTGTCATTTGGGGGAAGAACACTACTTGACTCAATTACTTTTGTGGTCAACCCCAAAGAACGAGTTGGTCTAATAGGTAGAAATGGGCAAGGTAAATCGACACTTCTTAAAATTCTAAATGGTATAGTGACTCCAAACGATGGAGCTATTTCTCATCCTAAGGACTATGAGATTGGATATTTACCTCAGGAAGGAGGCGCCAAATCTGATTTAACATTGTTTGATGAAGTTAAAAAAGCTTTTGAAAAACAGAATAAAATAAAAGAACAAATTGATTCAGTAACTGAAGAAATTTCTACACGTGAAGACTATAGATCAGAGGATTATTCCGATCTAATTCAAAAGTTATCTGAGCTAAATGACCAACTTAATATTCTTGATTCTGGTTCTGTTGAAGCAAAAATAGAAAAGGTATTACTTGGGCTTGGGTTTAAAAGAAATGAGTTCGAGAAATTCTGTAATCAGTTTTCAGGTGGCTGGCAGATGAGAATTGAGCTTGCAAAAATTTTACTGAAACAACCAGACTTGATTCTACTCGATGAGCCGACTAATCACCTTGATATTGAGTCTATAATGTGGCTAGAGACGTTCCTCAAGGATTACTATGGTGCTGTTATAATTGTATCCCACGATAAGCGATTTTTGAATAATGTCACAAATAGAACTATTGAAGTTCTTAATGGGAGTATTTTTGACAAAAAATTTGCATACAGTAGATTTCTAGAAGAGCGTAAAGTAGAAATTGAATTACAAAAGAGAGCACTAGCCAACCAAGAAAAGCATATAAAAAGTGTAGAGCAATATGTAGATAGATATAGGGCAAAAGCTAGACATGCTTCCAGGGCGCAATCAAAGCTAAAACAACTCGAAAAGATTGATAAAATTGAGATTGATGACTTTGAGGATAAACGAATTAACTTCAAATTCCCACCCGCACCTCGTTCCGCAAAATTAGTTGTAGAAGCTAAGGGGATACACAAAAGTTTCGGACCTAAGCATGTACTAAAAGGAGTTGATTTCGTATTAGAAAGAGGGCAAAAAGTATCTTTTGTTGGAAAGAATGGAACTGGTAAATCAACCCTAACAAAAATAATAACGGAACATATAGGATACGATGAAGGTGAGCTAATACATGGAGGTAGTGTTCAGTTAGGCTATTTTAGGCAAGATCAGTCGCAAATGCTTAACGAACAGTTAACTGTGTTAGATACTATTACTAATGTAGCTAATGACGAGATGCGGCCATACGTCAGGGATTTACTGGGAGCTTTTCTGTTCTCAGGAGACGATGTACAAAAGAAAGTAAAAGTACTTTCTGGTGGTGAGCGAGCAAGATTGTCAATAGCTAAACTACTATTAGAACCCACAAATTTTTTAGTAATGGATGAACCAACTAACCACCTAGATATATCATCAAAAACAATATTAAAAGATGCATTAATGAATTATGATGGTGCACTTATATTAGTGTCCCACGATAGAGATTTTTTGCAAGGAATAACAGATGAAACAATAGAATTTACAGATAATGGCACTAAGATATATTTAGGTGATATTGATTATTACTTAGAGAAAAGGAATTTAGATGATATATCTGAGATAGATTTAGAGCACGTTCCAAAATCGAAGTCCACTTCTCAAAGTGAACAAAAGAGTGATTCGCAACAACGCAGAATAATCAAAAAAGAATTAGAGAAAAATAAACGCCAGACAGAGAAAAAGATTGAAAAGTGCGAGGAATCTATTGCAGGTTTAGAGGAGCAAAAAGAGAATTTAGATGAGCAGTTTGCTAACCCCAATTTATATGAAGACACAGATAAGGTAACCGAACTAAAAGCTGAGTATGAAAAAATAAAGTCCATTTTGCAAGTGCAAATGGACTTATGGACAGAGTTGAATTTAGAGTTAGAAGAATTATCGGGAGAGCTAATTAACCACCAAGGTTAGTATTTGGCTCCGTATCTTCGTTTTTTATGATACTTAGATTGATTATATCATCATCAGTTAGTCTTCTACCACCGATAAATCTTTTATTATAATATCTACTTTCTAGTGAAGAAACCGTTACCCCATAGCGAGAACTTGCATGAGCAAATAAATTGTCGCCTAAGTAAATCCCACAGTGTGATGCATAAGCATAGCTTCTAGTGTGGAAGAAAATTAAATCACCAAATTGTAAATCTTCAAATTTTTCTATTTTTTCGCCAACTGTGTATTGCCATCTTGCTGTTCTTGGAATTTTTACTTTTGCGGCTTCTTCAAATATGCTTTGAGTAAAAGCAGAACAATCAATTGATTTACGTGAAGTACCACCGAATCTGTAAGGTGTACCCAACCAACCCATGATTGATTCCATTATTATTTCTTTTTCAATTCCATTTTCAGTAAATTTATCATCTTCGGATGTAGCAACAAAATCTAGCCATTGGTCTTGGAAGTTTGAAATATCAACTTCGACATCAGCGTAAACTTCGTCTTGAGTTTCCATAACCTTTAATTCTTTGGCTTCAGTTTCATCCAATTCAGCATCACTAAGTAATTCCGAATCTTCTTGAATGTCAATCTCTAGAGTAGAGTCTTTTTCTGCTGGTTCTAATCCTGCTATTCTACAAACTTCTTCAGAATTTGATCTAATCATTTCTAAAGCTTTTTTCTTTGTTTTTTTAGGATTATAATGTCTTCTTGCCAATAAATCAGTAGAAGAGGTTAATACAATAGTTATTACTAATATTAATGTTAGGGCACATTTCCCAATCGCGTTTATATTCATTTTTTGATGTTTTATT
>JBDQHL010000012.1:0-33827 GCA_040264895.1 Bacteroidota bacterium | reverse complement strand
GTATAATATCTATAGTATAATTAAAAAAAAGCTATCCATTGTTTATATGGATAGCTTTTTAGCTTTTTTGAAATTAAAAGTAAATACTTTATTTTTTCAAGAATTCTCTCAATACATAGTGAAGAATACCACCATTCTTGTAATATTCAATCTCAATTTGAGAATCCAATCTACATACTGCTTCAAAGTCACCTCTGCTGCCATCTGTTTTTTCAAATTCAACTTCAAGAGTTTTCATAGGAGTTAAACCATCTGAAACACCTGTGATAGTATATTTCTCTGTTCCATCTAAGCCAAGCTCATCAGGAGTTGTATTTTTGAATTCCAATGGCAATACACCCATCCCAACTAAGTTGCTTCTATGAATTCTTTCGTAGCTTTCTGCAATTACTGCTTTAACACCAAGTAGTGCTGTACCTTTCGCAGCCCAATCTCTAGATGAACCACTTCCGTATTCTTTACCACCGATAACAACTAATGGAATATCATTTTCAATGTACTTCATAGCTGCATCGTAAACAGACATAGGTTCATTTGTTGGCAAGTAAGTAGTGTAACCACCTTCTTTTTCAGATAGTTCATTGTTAATTCTCACGTTTGCAAAAGTACCTCTCATCATAACTTCATGGTTACCTCTACGAGAACCATAAGAGTTAAACATATGACGTTTTACACCATTTTCATCTAAGTATTTACCAGCTGGTGATGTTGGAGCAAATGAACCAGCAGGTGAAATATGGTCAGTCGTTACTGAATCGCCAAGTTTAAGTAGCACGTTTGCACCAATAACATCTTCAGGTTCTGGAACACCTTCTGAAATATTTTGGAAAAACGGAGCTTGCTTGATATAAGTTGACTCCATACCCCAATCATAATCCTCACCAGTTGGAGCATCTAGGCTTTGCCATTGCTCTTCACCATCAAAAATTACGCTATATGTCTTCTCAAAATCTTCACGAGTTAGTGATGTAGCTAATACATCGTTAATCTCTTTAGAAGTTGGCCAGATATCTTTTAAGTAAACTGCTTCACCATTCGGGTCGTAACCCAGTGGGTCTTTCAATATATTTACATCTACTCTACCTACTAATGCGAAAGCAACAACTAACATTGGAGATGCAAGGAAATTCATTTTTACTTTAGGATGAATTCTTGCTTCAAAGTTTCTATTTCCAGATACTACTGAAGTAAGAATCAAATCAGCCTTATCTGCAGCACTATCAATATGAGGAGGTAATGGACCACTATTTCCAATACAAGAAGTACATCCGTATCCAACTAAGTGGAATTTCAATGCTTCTAAATCTTCCATTAGGCCAGATCTTTCTAGGTATTCAGTTACAACTTTCGAGCCCGGTGCTAAACTTGTTTTAACCCATGGCTTAACCATCAACCCTCTTTCTAATGCTTTTTTGGCAACTAAACCAGCTCCTAACATAACATTAGGATTAGATGTATTAGTGCAACTAGTGATTGCAGCAATTGCAATTGCTCCGTCACTTAGCTCATATTCTTCATTTTTCAGTTTTATCCTTACAGTGTTCATTGTATCAGATTCCATTTCTACATCTTGATCTGCATCTTGATGTTTTTCATAGGTAAACTCAGTTCCTGAACCACCTTCAGCTAACCAAGCTTTTTCTTTTCTGTCTTCCATTGGAACATACTTTCTACTGTAACCAGTTTGTAATAGCTCATGGAACTTAGTGTCCAAATCTTCAACTAATATCTTATCTTGTGGTCTTTTTGGACCCGAAACATTTGGCTTTAAGTTATCTAAGTTTAATTCTAAGACATCAGAGTAAACAATCTTATCTTCGTTCTCTCTCCAAAGCATGTTAGTCTTGCAATAATCTTCAACTAATTTAATTTGCTTTTCAGAACGGTTAGTCTTCTTCATATAATCAATAGTCTGATTATCAATTGGGAAGTAAGTTACAGTACAACCAAACTCAGGAGACATATTAGATATTGTAGCTCTGTCAGTTACACTCAGGTTATTTAGACCATCACCAAATACCTCAACAAATTTACCAACTACTCCGTAATTTCTTAATAGTTGAGTAATTTCTAATACCATATCAGTTGCTGTGATACCTTCTGGAAGTTTACCCTCTAACTTAAGACCAATCACCTGTGGACAAGTAAAATAAATAGGTTGCCCTAATATAGCTGCCTCAGCCTCTATACCACCAACACCCCATCCAACTACACCAATTCCATTGACCATGGGAGTGTGCGAATCAGTACCAACTAATGTATCTGGGAATGCCCAACCGTCTCTTTCAACAACACCTGAAGCTAAGTACTCTAAATTGACTTGGTGGCATATACCCATACCCGGAGGTACAACCGTAAAGTTTTGGAATGATTGCTGAGCCCATTTTAGTAATTGATATCTTTCTTTGTTTCTTTCATACTCTAAGTCAACGTTTCTTTTCAAAGAGTAATCAGTACCGAAATAATCAACTTGTACAGAGTGGTCAATTACTAAATCAACAGGAATAAGTGGATTAATTTTAGTACCATCTTTTCCTTTTCTGATTACTTCTGATCTTATTGAAGCAATATCAACAACAGCAGGTACACCTGTAAAATCTTGCATAAGAACACGAGCAGGTTTGTAAGGTACTTCTTTGTCAGTACCGGCCGGATTCCAATTTAATAAAGTATCCACGTGATCTTGAGTAATTGCAAAATCATCTTTGTTTCTAACAGCATTTTCTAATAATATTCTTATTGAGAATGGAAGTTTTTCAATATTTTCTTTGCCTAATTCAGGCAGGGAAGCTATTTTCAAGTCCATCATATATCCTATTTTTTATTTTTCAATTTGTTATCTTTTATAAACATAAAATTACAAAATTATGTTGTAATTGCAGAATATTTGAACTCGATTAAATAGCTTAAAGTAAAAAATTGCTATTTGTATTTCTTTATTGTACAAACTTTTAATTATCACAAATATTTGTTAATTTATTATTAGACATAGAATTAAAATTAGGAGACTGGGAAATGGTAATTAAATATACTTTAGAGCAAACAATTAATAAACCAATTGACACAATAGCTAATCTATTAGAAGATTCTAATAATCTAGCAAAATGGCAACCTGGTTTTAAAGGAATGGAACACCTGAGTGGAACTCCGGGTGAAAAAGGTGCAAAGACCAAGCTTACTTATGATATGGGTAAAAGAGAAATAGTGATGACAGAAACTATTTTAGCAAACAACCTACCAGACAAACTTGACTTATCATTTGACTCAGATAAAGTTCATAACATTCAGAAAAATAAGTTAGTTAAGATAGATGAAAATACAACCAAATGGGTGTCTGAGAGTGAATTTCAACTATCTGGTTATATAAAAATTTTTGGAATATTTGGTAAAGGTATGTTCAAGAAACAATCTCAAATCTACTTAGACAAATTCAAAGAATTTGCTGAAAATTCCTAATAATTCGCAGGAGCATTAGTGTCATCATCATCGAAGTAGATATTTATGTCCCGAACGTCGTCAAAATTCTTTATTCTTCGGATTAGAAGCTCTTTTTCTACTCCTTTTTTGAGTTTCATATTGTAATATACTTCAATATAATCTTTCTCATCTAAAGCTCTTACATTTACTACTTTCAAAGAATTAGTATTCTTCTTTAAAGTGTTTTTCACTTCATCCTTTATCTCATTTGGCTTATAAGTAATATGGATAAGATAATTTACATCTGCCGTTTGAAAAACATTAGTATTAGAAAGTAATAGCAAAACAAGACTGATGAAAACTGTTCCAATAATAGCTACCATATATTGACTACCACCCGAAGCCATACCAATACCCAATGAGAAGAAAATAAATACTATATCCTGTACATCCCGGACTGCAGTACGAAAACGAATAATAGACATAGCACCTACTAAACCAAATGCAGTAGCTAAGTTATTACCTATTACTAATAGAACAAGTGATGTGATGATCGTTAGTACAATTAGCGAGCTAACAAATGTTCGAGAATAATTTGGTCCTTTGTAAGTAACTCTATATACGAATGATATGATTAGTCCACAAACAAATGACACTACTAATGAGTAAATTATCTCCATTGGAGATATTGGGAATAGTTCTATATATTGAAATTCTTGCATAATTTTCTAAAATTCTTGAGCACGAAGATAAGCAAATCTGCTCTGTTTCACTATTGATTTTTCATTATCTATACATATTACATATTTTGAAGCTGACTCTCTTTTAAGGGAAAGGGACTCTGACATTTGCCTTATCCAACCCGGAAGAAAATCATCCAATTTTACTTCTAGTATAAAATAATCTAGCATTGCTGGCTTTACATTATCATCTACAAATAGCTCATCAATTTTAGGGTAAGCCACACTTCTCAAATTCTTATCGAATGTAACTCTAAGGTTATTCTGAGTCCTAACTCTCTCTGCATAAGGCTCTCTATCATATATTACATTAACTATTGGTCTTAGATTAAATGACATTATTTGATAAAAAAACTTAACCAGGTCATCATTACTCTTATCTATTTCTTTAGATTTCAACATTGCCAATGCACTTTTATAATCGGTTTGAAATCTATTTTTCATTCCAGGCTCTTCGTACTTACGTTTTACTTCAAAAAAGACTTTCGACTCAGGATTGAAGTCATAACCACGCAGACGAACCTTTTTTCTGTGCTTCATACTGTTAATCTTTTCGTAATAATGTTTTAAATCTAGGGAGTCAAAGTAAATACTTCTTACTGTATAGTGGGGCTTTTCTGGATTAACATTTTCATCTAATTTCAATTTAGTTGTGATAATACTTCTCAAAAGTGGGATTTTATGTTTGTGAACATAAAACTTATATTCGTACCTCACTACTCCCCCTTTATTTTATTAAAATCCTAACTTACGTTTTGCAAAGGCATAAAGAGGAATGTCTTCAGAATAAATTGAAGCGCGTGATATCATTCCTGGTCTGATAAACTGATCAGGGTTCTTGATTGTAGCAGTAACTAAGAAGAATTGCTCTCTACCACGTACCCTTATCTCATCTTCTATATTCGTCACAACTGCATTGTACACTCTATCAGTACGATCTATTGTACATTCCACAGAATCGCCAATATCAACATATCCAATTTCATATACTTTAACCGGAATTTTGACTAGATAGTCATCTGGGTTTTTAATTTTTATCAAGTTAACACTATCTTGGTAATAATTAATTATCCCACCAAAAGGAGCAGTAATTACATACTTTTCCTTCATAGCTTTTAGTATATTCAATCTTTCTTTGAGTGAGGTAATTTGCGATTGATAAACATGTACTAGCTCAGGTTTTTCACCAGTTAAAACATTTTCTAAAGTTTTTTCAGCTAATCCCTTATTTATAACAGCCAAATCATAGGCGTTCTTATATTGCTCATATTCAAGTTCTGAAATTAAGTCTTCTTTAACCATTTTTTCAGCGCGAGTTAACTGTCCTTTTGTAAACTTTACATTATTCACAGCAATGTTGAGGCGTTCTTGAAATTCATCTCTAACAGATGGTTTCTCGCCAGTTTTACTATCATTTAGGTTTGCTCTTGCAATTTCAAGTTGAGTTGTCAATGTAATTATTGATTGATTAATCACATCTGAGTTGATTACAGCAATTGTATCATTCTTATTAACTGTTTTACCATGTGTAAAGAAGTTTATTTTAGCTACATCTCCCCTATCAAAAATATAATCTGTTTTAGCTGTAGAAAAGTTTCTGTCATTGTCAACTATCATTGAGCTAAGCTCACCATTATCATCACGAATTAGCTTCCATTCTTTTCCAGAATAGATAATAGAGTTGGCTTCAACTAAATAACTTACTTCTATTGGAGCAATTATAAATAGTGGCGCAACAAAAAATAATATAAATGAATATTTGAGTAGCATATTTTCTAATTTAAGGAAAATCTTAACATTTCCTTAACTTTTGTCCTGTATCTTACTTATATAGACACATAAAGAGTAAAAACGTCTCAATATTTGAAAAGTTTTTATTTTAAAATTTCATATCTTGAATCAAAATAGGCTTTATCGAAGAATAGTCCCTTTGCAGGAGCTAGTTTAGAGCATAATGCTCTATCTCTTTCCTCTAAAGCTTTAATCATATAGTTTGGAGCCATTTTACCTGATCCTATTTCTATCATAGTTCCAACTAAAGATCGAACCATGGAGTAAACAAATCTATTAGCTTTAATCTTGAACACCAAATCAGTTTCATTTATTCTACTCCATTTACTCCTCTCAACCGTGCACCTATAGTGATTAAGCTCTAAATTTACTTTTGAAAAGGTTGTAAAATCATGTTCACCTATTATTACATTTGCAGCTTGGTTCATTTTATCTATATCTAAAACATTTCTTTCATAAAAAAAGAATCTATTCTTAAATACTGACTTATCATTTGTAATATAATAGCTGTATTCCCTTGCAGTGGCATCGAACCTAGCATTATATTCCTTGTCAACTATCTCTGCATCGAGCAACCTGATATCATTAGGCAATACAGTATTAATAGCTGGGACAATTTTATTCTCTGGTATTCTAAAATCATCTATCAAAATAGTAGCGACCTGTTCCCTGCCGTGAACTCCTGCATCTGTTCGACCTGCAGCTATTACTTTTAAGTCTAATATAGTCTTCAGTTTGAATGCCTTAGTCAACTCACCTTGAAGACTTCGCTGCTTAGGTTGCATTTGCCAACCACAAAAGTCGGTACCATCGAATTCAAATTTTATTATTAAAGTTTTCATTTTAATATCTCACCAGCCTCTTCTGCCCAAAAAAGTAAGTCGAGTTCATCCATAGGTATTTCTACTTTTTTTGTAAATTTGAAAAACTCATCGGCAACGAAGTCATATCTCTTCTTAGTAGCTATGTTTGGTATTTCATCAAACACACCACAAGTAACTAAATGTTTTAATATATGTCTATCCAGAATAGCAATATCTTTAAACCCTATGTTTCTTAAAAAATGAGCTGACTCCTTTCTTCCAATTCCATGTACATTATTATTGAGCCAATCTCTTTTTTCTCTATTTGTTATATCTGACATCAATATTGATTCTATCTCATTCCACTGCTGCTTTATCAGCTGTAATCTTTTAGACTTTTGGTTGTGAAATCTTATATAATTTTCCTTTCGCCTTAAAATTGGTGTAGTATCAATATCAGAATTGTAAAAATCTAATTTCTCTAACTCATTTTGCACAATTAACGCAGAGGCAGCCTTACTCTGAGGAGTACAAATACAAAAACATAGCTCATAAAAGTATTTCTCCTCTGGTACGTTAGAAAAATCATTCAATCTTTGCTGTATTTTGGGTCTCAATTTTTTATATTTATTGCTAAATATTTGTGGTAAATGAGTTGAATTCATATTTTTGATATAGTAAGTTGTTTTTCTCTAATTTATAAAATTTAAACTGGATAGATAATGCAAGTTGAAAAGATACAAGAAGAATTAAGAAATATGGGTATAGATGGTTGGTTATTTTATGATTTTCATGGAAGAGACCACATAGCTGCAAGGATTTTAGGACTTGGTGGAGACCACTTGGCAACTCGTAGGTGGTTTTATTATATTCCTGCAGAAGGTGAACCAACGAAATTAAATCATAAAATAGAACCGAACTATCTTAGTGATTTACCAGGAAAAAAAGAAATTTACCTCCCTTGGCAACAGCTTCAGGAAAAGCTATCAAATATATTAAATGGTGCTAAGAAAGTTGCAATGCAATACTCACCGAACAACGCTATACCCTATGTATCAATAGTTGATGGTGGTACAATAGATTTAATCAGAAGCTTTGGAGTAGAAGTAGTAAGCAGTGGAAACTTAGTTAGCTTATTTGAATCACACCTAACCGACGAAGAGATTGCTGACCACAGAAAGTGTGCAGAAGTAATGCAGTCTGTTAAGGACAATGCTTTTAAATACATTAGAACCAGAATAGACGAGGGCAACCCTGCTACTGAATATGAAGTACAACAGTATATGCACCAACAGTTCAAAGATAACGGCATATTTTGGGATCATGGCCCAATAGTAGGTATTAACGAAAATGCAGGTGACCCACACTTTGAGCCATCACCAAATAACAAACAGAAAATAACAGAAGGCGACTTGGTTCTAATTGACTTATTTGCAAGATTCGAAGCAGAAGGTTCAATATTCTATGATGTTACGTGGATGGGATATGTTGGAAATGACATACCTGAGAACGTTAAAAAAATATTCCGATTAACTGCTGATGCACGTGATGCTGGCTATAACTTAGTAAAAGAACGCTTTGCTGCAGGCGAACCAGTGACTGGTGCTGAAGTAGATGATGCAGTAAGAGATGTGATAGAAGATGCTGGCTATGGAGATTACTACTGGCATAGAACAGGGCACAACATAGCTACTGACTGCCACGGTAACGGTACTCATATTGACAACTTAGAGTCAAATGATGTTAGAGAAATAATAAAAGGATCTATATTCTCATTAGAACCCGGTATCTATATGCCAGAAGAAAAACTTGGCTTCAGAACAGAGATAGATGTAATAGTTGACAATGATGGCAATGTAGATGTTGCTGGCGATATACAACAAGAGATAGTTGTAATATAGTATTAGTAATTGACAGATTATTCGTACAAACTAAGCCCTTAAGCAAAATTACTTAAGGGCTTTAATAAAGAAATTACTTCTACTTACTATTGAAACCATATCTGTAGTCGTCATCTGCACTATAAGTAGCAGCTGCTGGTTAGCTCTTCACATAAGGGTACATATTGCTTATGTTCCTTGTAACAGCAAGGTATGTCCAGTTGGTTATTGAACCAGATGCAGTACTATTGAGTGGGTATGGATTTTTTATATAGCTAATCACATTATTTATAAAGAGAAGGTATTGATTAAAGTAATTAATAATACTAATATTGATGAAACAACAAAATATTTAATAGACCTTCTCTTATTTGTAACAATTCCAAAAATTAGTAAAAAAGTTAAAATCAATTGACTTGCTATTATTGGAATTTGAAAATAATAAAATGATATAAAAACTCCGAAACCAGTCTTATTTTCAATCATTGATATATTTACATATGAGAAAATTATTGAGATTAATAAGCATAAAATAACTATTGAATATAATTTTTTCATTATTTAACCCCTTCTTTTTTTACTTCTTTAGCAAGTTCCCCTTCGTTGGCCACCCCTCTTTAAAAATAGGGGAGTTTTATAATTATGTATTATTACAATATACAAAAATAGGCCATTAACTTTAATTAGCTAGTGGCCTTTTTAATATTTTTAAGTTTAGATTTAACTAATCAGCAGAAGCAGTTGCTTCTTCTTCAGCTGTTGGTTCTTCAGCAGGAGCATCACCTTCCGGCTTCTCCTCGCTTTTTCCGCCACCTACGACTTTACCAAGCAACCATTTTGCCATTGCTTTCCCTTCTGGAGGAGTTAGACCTTGAGCAGGCATACCAGCTGGATATTCTGAAGGGTTAACAGGATAAGGGTTAAGTATAAACTTAACTAACTCATTTTCTTTGCCTTCATACTTAGTTACAACATCATTGTAAGCTGGACCTACACCTTTTGAGTCAAACTGGTGACAAGCAATACAACGTGTATCATAAATTCCTTGGGCATCAACTTGTGGTTTGTTATCTTCAGATTCATAAAGAGCTAGTCTAGCAGCTTCTTCTTTTTCAGCTACTTCAGCTATAGCATGTAAGTTACCTGATACAGATATATGGAAAGCTTGTTGATCTTGAGCTGCAAACATTGCAAATGCAAGCAACATAAACATGAATCCAAATCTAATACCTTTAACATGTTCTTTCTTTTTTGTTACATAAACAGATTGAGCAAAGAACAATACAAATAGTAATGAGATTAAACCAAAAGCAAACATCCAACCAGAAAGTGCACCACTAGGTATAGTAACTATGTGAAGAGCAAAAACAATAGGAATTATCAGTGCTGCATACAACCCGTGTCTTCTGGCGAAATTTAAGTATTGTTTTTTTGTATGTTCATCAATATTCTTAGCTCCATCTTGCCATGAGAAAGTTAGGAACATATATACTGCAGATGCTAAAGCTGTACCCATAACTAATATAAGCAGGGCTTTCATGCTAGTATTCATACTAAATATCATATCAAATATTGATCCTCCCCAAAGAGAAGAATCATACGCATAAGTTGTAGCACCAGCTATGAACCAAGTAGCGATAATTAAGAATATTACGCTCCAAATAGCAGCAAATGAACCATTATTTTCAACTTCTTCATCTAAGCTATGATATTCATCAATCAAACCAGCACTAGTAGACTTTACGTTTGTTTTGAATGAGTAGAATACAGATTTGAAATTAACAGCACTCTTATATCCATAAGATGCGGCAATTCCCATAAGTAATAAGAATAAAGCTATAAACAAGTATCCTACTACGTCTGATTGTGTTCCACTAAGTAATTGAGGGTAACTTAGGATAAAACTAAACATAGGAACTAATCCAAGCCCAAACCACATACCAGGAATTCCTGTTCCTACATTGATTAAATCTTGAGCCAACTTTTGGTAAGCTACATCATTATCTTTTTTTGCTTTTCCTTGTGCCAATGTAGATAACCACACTGATCCGAATAAAATCCCTGTATAAGAGAATAAGAATGCAGATGAAATGTAAAGCATCAACCTAATTAGTGTTAGGTGACTAGAACCAACAGGTATTACCAAATCATTAAATAGTTCCATTATTTTGCCTTTAAGCTAAATTATTTTATCAATTATAATTAATACTAATATTAAAAGTACATATATGTTAATAAACATAAATGTTTTGCGAATTAGTTTTCTACTCAACTGTTTCGCAATTAAAAATCTTGAATTGTACACTAAGACTAATTGAGCAACAAAAAATAATATAAGTATTATCAAGTTGTCAATTACACCATAAAAAGGCACAATCATAGTGATTGCTGCTAAAGATACAATCCAAACAAAAGTTACTCTACCAATTTGGTTTATATTCAACCATTTGTTCAACATAACAAAACCAGCTTTGTTATAGTCAGATTCAAATAGAAGTAATAACAACCAAAAGTGAGGCATTTGCCACAAAAATAGGAAAAATGCTACTGCCCAAATTGCTGGAGCATATAAATATCCACCTGCTGCAGTCCACCCTATTAGGGGTGGCAGTCCACCTACAATTGCACCTGGAATAACTGCCAAATTGCTATATCTTTTCATTGGTGTATATACCAAATTATATATAGCTAAAGTTATTATTCCAATTATCATTGGTAATACACTTCCGGTAGCTAGTAAGAACAACATCCCAGTTAATGCCATAGTTCCAGAAAGAGCAAAACCTCTGCCAGATGAAATACGTCCAACAGCAATTGGTCTATTTTTAGTTCTTTCCATTAGTGGGTCAATCTTTCTTTCTTGCCAATGATTATATGAGGCCGAGCCCATAGACATTATCATTGTTCCAAGAAATGTAAAAAGTAGATTCGTATCGAATCTGATTTCTTGCAACAGATAACCCACAGCTGCTGTTATGGCAACTGAAATAGATATTCTATACTTTCCTAATTCAAATAAATCTTTGAATAAATTCGTATCATTATTTTTCACAGAACTTGTCATAATATTCCCTACCACTTAGGGAACATGATTATTTTATTCGTTATTAGATTCAGAGTTATCAGAATCTAAAGCATTTTCAGTCAAATTTTCTTCAGTTCCAGTACTATTTTTATCATACCAAGAAGCGAATTCATCCTGAGGCATTACAATTAGTTTTTTGTACATGTTCCAATGTTGTTGTCCACAATATTCAGCACATGCGATATCAAACTCTCCAGTTTTTTCAGAAGTAATGAATACAAATCCATTTCTACCAGGAACAGCATCTTCTTTAATTCTGAAACCAGGAATATAAAAACTATGTAATACATCAATTGAAGTTATGTTGAATTTGATTGTCTTATTTACGGGTATATAAAGTGTATCCGTCTTTGTACCATTTTCATACATGAAATCCCAATCCCACATCTTGGCAGTAACTGAAACTTCCATGTCTTGCTCTTTTGTATTTCTAAGTTCAGCAAAATCTCTATAACCATAGAAGAACATAGTCATAACTAAGATAGTTGGAATCACAATCCAAATTACCTCGATAGCAACATTCCCATGATAAGGAGTTGGAATCGGGTTCCTTTTTGCATTATATCTAATGACAAAATAAATCATTGCAACAGTAATTAACAAGAGCATAATAACGGAAATAACCGTTACATATATCATTACATTATCTACTGTTCCAGCATATTTTGAAGCTTGATCAAACATTTTCTAACCGGGGTATGTATTTAATAAATCAAATGAATAAATAACAAATATAGCCAGAATAATAAACCCACATGCAACTAGTATACCTTTCATAAAGAAATCATCATATTTGATGTGCATGAAAATATTTATCACTAACATTGCTTTAATTGTTGCAATCAGCATAGCGAAAAAGAAAGTGTAATCACCTAAGTTTACGCTTGCTACAGTTACTGTCAAAGCAGTCAAAGCAACTAATGCTAACCATATTATAACATTTTTCCCATAACTGGGTACGTGGTCGTGTGTATCAACACCTGTGTTTTCGTTGTGTCCGCTCATTTTCAACCTTTTAATGTAATAGATAGAATAATGGGAATAAGAAAATCCAAATCAAATCGACTAAGTGCCAATAAAGTCCAGCATTTTCTAATACTATATACTTGTCTGAATTAATAGTTCCTGTTTTGATAAATACATAACAGAACACCATAATTACCATACCTACAATAACGTGGAAAGTGTGAAGTCCAGTCATCAAGTAGTACAAACCGAAGAAAACAAGCTCTCCTGCAGGTCTAGTAGCCAAATCTTCAGAACCAGGATAAATACCATGGTGAATTTTTGCTGACCACTCGAAGTATTTGTTTACACAGAATGTTGCTCCAAAAGCAAAGGTGATAAACAAGTAAAATAAAGAAACTTTAATACTTTCACGTCTTAAAGCAACAATAGATAATACCATAGTCAATGAGCTAGTCAGTAACACCAAAGTGTTTACTGCACCCATGACAATATTAAGTTCCATAGCTGCATTATGATAGTCTTGAGGATAAGCTAATCTATATCCATAATAAAGGATAAATAAACCACCGAATAAAAGAACCTCGGTGAATAAGAATAGCCACATTCCAAATTTAGATCCATAATCATCTCTGTGTACGTGTACATAAAGTTGACTATTATCTCCGTATCCATGAGCTGCGTTGTTACCGTGCCCGTGGTTATCAACAGAAGTAGTACTCAATTTAGTTAACCTCCTGAATTTCTTTTTCTTTGTTTTCAATGAATTCTCTTTCATCATGACCACTATAATCATAAGGATCATCTGTAGGTACTGGTGTTTCCACAAAGTTTAATAATGGTGGCGGAGATGGCATAGCCCACTCAAGTGTTTTAGCTCCCCAAGGATTTGGACCAGCAACTCTGTTTCCTTTAACTTTAGCAACTATTAGATTGATTATCATCATTAATATAGCTGTAATAAGTATCCAAGAACCTACTGTTGAAATTACATGATAAATTTGATATTCTGGTAAGTAATCAAAGTATCTTCTTGGCATTCCCATATAACCCATGATGAACATTGGGAAATAAAGAACATTTGCACCAATAAAGTACATTACTACACCAGTTTTTGCTACTTTCTGATTGTACATAACACCAAACATTTTTGGATACCAGTAATGCAATGCAGCAATGAACATTGATAGTATACCACCAATAATTACATAGTGAAAGTGAGCAATAACAAAATAAGTGTCATGTAAGTGAATGTCAGTTGAAATAGTACCTAAGTGTAAGCCTGTAAGTCCACCAATAGAGAACAAAAATATAGAACTAAGTGCAAATAACATTGGAGCAGATAATACAATAGTACCTCGCCACAATGTTGCAACCCAGTTAAATACCTTAACACCAGTTGGAATAGCAACAAAGAATGTTAAGAATGAGAATACAGTTCTTGCTGTGTCACTCATACCACTTGTAAACATGTGGTGTGCCCATACCATGTAACCGATAACAGCAATAGCTAAAGTCGAATAAGCCATCACATGATATCCGAAAACAGACTTTCTAGAGAAAGTAGCAATTACATCAGATATTACACCAAATGCAGGTATTGCCATAATATATACGGCTGGGTGAGAGTATATCCAAAATAAGTGTTGGAATAATACTGGATCACCACCTAATGTTGGGTCAAATATTCCAAATTTGAATGTTCTTTCTAATAGTACTAAAACTATTGTTATACCTATAATAGGAGTTGCAATTACTTGAATCCATGCAGTAGAATATAATGACCACGTAAATAGTGGCATTGAAAACATTTTCATACCCTTAACTCTCATTCTATGACAAGTAGTAACAAAGTTAAGACCTGTTAAGATAGATGAGAACCCAAGAATAAATGCAGCTAACAATGGTAAGGCAATATCCGTACCTGTTCGCAAACTATATGGTACATAGAAAGTCCAACCAGTATCAATATGAGTTTGGAACACTAACGAGAATATCGCTAGCAATGCACCTATTAGATATAGGTGAAATGACATTAAATTGAGTCGTGGGAAGGCCACATCCTCTGCACCGATTTGCATTGGAATAAAAAAGTTTCCAAATACAGCTGGAATACCAGGTATTATGAATAAAAATACCATAATCATTCCATGCAGTGTAAAGAATGAGTTATATGTCTGAGCATCTACTATAGTTGGACCTGTAGTTAACATTTCTAATCTCATTAAAAATGCAAAAGTCAAACCAACTAAGAAAAATGCACCTATGGAGAATAAGTACATAATACCTATCCTCTTGTGATCTGTTGTTAACAGCCAAGATAGAATCCCTTTGTGCTGAGTTTTTACATCGTAAAAACTTACGTAATCTTTTAATTTTCCGTTGTTGTTACTCATCTCGCAACACTCTCCGATTTATTTTTTTCTTTCTTTGATGAAATCACTAAATATCCAATAAAGATAAGTAGTGTTAGAGTCACCGTACCACCAACAATTGGCAGTAAATTTAAAACGTAACTTCTTCCTTCCGGATCATATTTAAAACAAAGTTCTAAGAAGTTATTAATGGTTGGCTGAGCCACACCTTTATTTGCTTCTATTATAGACATCTTAAAATTAAACGGAAGAAACTCTGTACCATTGTGGTATCTAGTTATCTTTCCATCAGGCGATAAAACTACAAGAATTGCGCTATGTAAGTAGTCTTTTTCACCCTCTGCAGAGAAGTTAAATCCTATTGCACTGGTAAGCTTATCAATCTGAATACTATCTCCAGTCATAAACTTCCAACCATTTGGATTAATTTCCCTTTTCATCCCATCCAAATAATTTTTTTTCCACTTAGAAGACAATTTACTATCTTCCTTGTGATCAAAACTTATTGAAATGGCAGTGTAATCCTCACCAGGTATCATATCCGTAGATTCGATAACCTCAGCGAATCCTTCTAACAATGGGCTACATATACCAGGACAATTAAAGTAGACCATAGAGATAACTGCAGGTTTACCGTTTAATACGTCCATCAATTCTACAACTTCACCATCGGAATTTGTAAATTTGACATCTTTAGGTATATATTCACCTAGTTTTTCTTCAACACCAATCTTTTCATTAGCCTCTTTTTGAGATAACAAAATTGTTGGTATTAATATGTAAAGAGCAAGTATTTTATAGAACATTAATTTAGTTGTATTTAGTTAGCTGCGTAAACATCTAATAGTTGTGAGTGAAGTTGATTCCACTCTTCGTCAGATAGATATACTACACTTGAATTGAAGCCATTGTCAACTAAATCACTAAGAACTAAATTCTTAAATCTAGAGACATCTCCTTTCCAAGACATATCTTTGTTAAACATATATACAACCCTTTCTATTTCACTTGAACTATTCTGTAATAGTTCTTTGTTAGAATTTTCAGCTTGGGCTACAAGCTTATCTAAACCTTCAGTGTTCTCTTTTGAAACTAATTGAGTAGCATTTTCAATAGTGATTTGATTATTTGTAGTTCTTCCATCTGCTAATGAATAAGTCAAATCTAAAGTAGATAACTCTTCTTCATCTATTTCAGGAAAGTCTACAAAAGATCTAACATAATGAATAATACCAATTCTTTCTTGTACTGTAAGTTGATTATAAGAGTTCATCCCATTCTCAACTATTCCTTCCTCTAAAGTTTTGTACATATCTGCAAAACTTCTACCATTTGTCCAACCTTCTTCTTCGTGGAAATTTCTAGGTGCTGGATTTAATCCGCCACCAGCTGGTCCATTTCCCATACCCTCATCTCCATGACAAGAGGCACAATTATTTGCGTATAATTCTTTACCAGTATTGATTAACTCTTCAGATGGTGACATTCCTACTGTCATTACATCAACACCTTCTTGTTTCTGTCCTTTTTGTTGTTTCACATCCATTTGCCTTTCGGGCAAAGAATTATTATACATAGGGTCATTATCAGACATATAGTCTTGATGTTGAACATAGTACCTACCAGCTATAATAATAGAAATAAGCACAACAACATATATTAATCCCATCCATCTTGAAGGAGAAGTAAATATTTTTTTGAAGTTTACTTCAGTTTGATATTTTTTATTTTCAGACATTGTATCTCAATTGCTAATTATTATAAATGAAAATCTAAACCACGTTGCAACTTGGGGTCACCAATTGGTAAGTGATTCTTCTTATTGGCAGCCAAATAGTAAACAACCATTATAATTCCAGCTGACAAGGCAACAAAGCCTAATTCCATCCAACCGAATACTGGCCCATGTGTACCACTAGCATGATTGTAAGTTGGCATAACTAACCAATACATATCATAAATGTGAGCACCAATTATCCAGTAAGCAGCTAATTTCAATCTGCTTGGATTCATTTTTGAGTTTCTGTTAAGTAACAATCCAAATGGAATTACAAATTTGATAAATATCAATGCAATTGACATGTATTCCCAACCATGTTCCATTCTTGGTAGAAACCAAAATGTTTCCTCTGGTATATTAGCGTACCATATTAACATATATTGTGAGAATGCCATGTACATCCAAAAGGCAGTAAATGCAAACATCAACCCACCAAGGCTGTAGTAGTGATTACCGTTGATCTTACCGACCAAGTTACCATTATGTTTTAAATTCAATACTAATAAAGTTAGTACTGCAATTGCTGTAGCAAAAGTTCCAGCAAAATAATAGACACCAAATATTGTAGAGAACCAGTGTGGCTCTAAACTCATTGCATAATCGATAGCTACTATTGTAATACTAATAGCAAAGATCATCATAAATGGTGCTGAAAGCACAGCATTAAATTTACTTGTTTTTTGGCTTTTGGTTTCGTCTTGTTTCTTAGAATTTCTGTAGAACATGAACATAAAAATAGACATAATAACAAAAATACCTATTGAACGACCTATGAAAAAGGAGTCGTTAAGGTAAGGAGATTTTTGATATAATATTGGGTCAGATAATACTTCTTCCAAATGTGTCCAGTGATACATATCATGCATATTAAAAATTACTGGAATAGCTAACAAAGGTGTAGCTAAAAATATAAAACTTTGATGTTCAGCAATCCTTCTGAATGGAACGCTCCATACAGCACCAACAATGTGTTCCAATGCTACAAGGAATATAGCTCCCATTCCAACACTAACAACTAATAATAATGATATTAAGTTGTTGAATGATGCACGCAATGGATCAACTTGATAAGCAAATACTGCTGCAGCTAGTCCTAATGCTAATAAAATAACGCCCTTTATTAAAATACCCTTAGGTAAATCTTTCTTTTGATAATTCATAGTAGTTTCGTGGTTACTCATTGCATATCCTCCTCTTTTGCATCTAAAGCTCTTTGCAATGTTCTAACATAATTGACTATTGACCATCTTTCTTTCCGTGTAACAGTCTGTTTGTACCCAGGCATCACATTTTGTCCTTGAGTGATAACGTGGTATAATCTACCATCCGTCCAGTTTACCACTTTGTCAGAATGTAGGGTTGGGCCATTAGGGAATTGACCATTCAATCTGGAATTACCTTTTGCCAAATCACCGTGACAGGGACTACAATAAGTTAGATACTTTCTTTTTCCTAATTCTATGTTTTCTGCAGTTGCTGGGTAAGGGTTCTGTAAATTTTCAGATGCACCTTCAATGTCATCAGAATAAAGATATGGCATAAAACCTCTAGCTACAGAACCTTCCACTGGAGGTCTTGAGCTAATACCATCATCAAAGAAATCTGAATGATCTTGAGCAGTTACTTTGTGTTGTACTAACATCCAGTCGAATGGTGGAAGATAAAGTACCTTATTCATGTGCAGATAAACACTGAGTGAAGTAAATCCAGCAATAGCAATAAGTCCTATCACAAATTTTGGTTCTAACACCTTATTTTTATGACTTACCTCTTCCTCATCAAAGTAGATTTCATCTACCTTACTTGCACCAATTGATTTTAAAAACTTTTTAACTGCATTAATATCAAACTTAGGGTCAGTTGCTTCTATACAAATACCAAACTTATCAGAAGATACTGCTTTCATATAATCCGTATCGTGTAAGGGATGCGAATTATTAGGGAATTTGAAATAGAAAATTAACATAATTGCCACAGTCAATACAGCACCTGTCAGAATTGTTACCTCAAACAAGATAGGTACAAATGCAGGTAGTGGTAACAATGGTTTACCACCAATTACTTGAGGGTAGTCAATATTATAAACCCAATACATAAAGAATAACATTAACGACATAAAAGTTAGACCAATAGTTATAGTGTAATAACCCATTTTTGAAGGTCTTAACTTCATCTGATCATCCATTCCGTGGACTGGATAAGGTGTATTTACATCATAATTTTCATAACCAGCGTCTTGTACTTTCGCCGCAGCGTCCATAATACTATTTGGAGTATCGAATAGAGCCGCTATAGAATATAACTTACTCATGATCTCCTCCATGATGTGAAGGTTGAGCTCCTTCCGAAACAGCTTTTATCTCTGCGATTGCTATTGACGGTAAGAACCTAGTAAATAGTAATGTAAGTGTGAAGAACAATCCAAAACTACCTAGTAAAATTGCTATATCTACTATTGTTGGTGAATAATACGCCCAACTTGATGGTAAGTAATCTCTTGAAAGAGAAGTAACAGTAATTACAAATCTCTCGAACCACATACCAATATTTACAAATATTGCAATGATAAACATTAATGGAATGCTTCTTCTAACTTTCTTAAACCAGAATAATTGTGGAATAAACACATTACAGCTAAACATTATCCAATAAGCCCACGAGTAAGGACCAAATGCTCTGTTAACAAATGTGAAATATTCTGGTTGACTTCCTGAATACCAAGCAATGAAGAATTCCATAGAGTAAGCATACCCTACCATGGTACCAGTTAGTAATATAATTTTATTCATTGTTTCCAGTGTGTTCAAAGGAATCAAGTCTTGCATATCAAATACATTTCTAATTACAACCAATGAGTTTTGCACCATTGCAAATCCGGAGAAAATTGCACCCGCAACAAAGTAAGGCGGGAATATAGTTGTGTGCCAACCAGGTAAGATTGAAACAGCAAAGTCAAATGATACGATTGTGTGTACTGACAATACTAAAGGAGTTGCCAAACCTGCTAAAATAAGGTAAGTCATCTCATAATGTTGCCAGTGTCTGTTTGAAAATCTCCAACCTAAACTGAAGATTGAATATATAACTTTTTTAATTTTACCAGTAGCTCTATCTCTTAGTACAGCAAAGTCAGGAATTAAACCTACATACCAGAATACTAATGATACTGTGAAATAAGTCGATACTGCAAATACATCCCAGAGTAGTGGTGAATTAAAGTTAACCCACACAGCGTGTTGGTTTGGATATGGCAATAAGTAAACAGCTGCAATCCAAGGACGACCAGTGTGAATAATCGGGAATATTAATGCAGTAATAACGGCAAATATGGTCATTGCCTCTGCAAATCTTGCAATCCCGTTACGCCATTTTTGACGTAATAGGAATAAAATTGCTGAAATCAATGTACCAGCGTGACCAATACCAACCCAGAATACGAAATTTACGATAGGCCAAGCCCACCCAACTGGATTGTTGTTACCCCAAAGACCGGTACCATAGTAAAATGAAAGTCCGATAGCAACAGTTCCTATTAACAATAATGTTAATGTGAAACCTAATGCTATGAAAAATTTCAGATTTGGAATCCTGTCTAAGGGTGCGATGATAACATCATCGATTTGCTTCAGGGTCCTATTCCCTTCTACAAATACCTCATTCTTTGTGTAATCAATGGTGTTCACTCTTTACTCCCAATGAATCTGTATTTCTTAATTTTGCGATATATGTAACATTTGGTTTAACGTTCAAGAAGTCTAGAACATGATAACCCAAATTGTGTTCTCTTCTCTCGTGTATCTTAGATCCTTTCTCATTTGCATCGCCAAACACAATTGCATTAGCAGGACAAGCATCTTGACAAGCAACAGTTACTTCGCTGCCCTTCAGTTCTTTTCCTTTTTCTCTTGCTATTTGTTTTGCTTTCGATAATCTTTGAACACAGAAAGTACATTTTTCCATGACACCACGAGCTCTTATAGACACTTCTGGATTCATCATTACTTTAGATGATTCAGTTTTGTAGTATCCATTTGCCAAGTTGTCTCGAAAATCGAAGAAGTTAAATCTTCTTACTTTATAAGGGCAGTTATTAGCACAATATCTTGTACCAACACATCTATTGTAAACCATTTGGTTCAAACCATCTTCACTGTGTGTAGTAGCAACTACTGGACAAACATTCTCACATGGAGCATTATCACAGTGTTGACAAAGCATTGGTTGATTGCTCATGATAGGGTCTTCAGGGGTTCCAGCATAATATCTGTCAATTCTCATCCATCCCATTTCACGACCTACACCAACTTCCTCTTTACCTACAACAGGTATATTGTTTTCTACATAGCAAGCAAGACTACAAGCATTACAGCCAGTACACTTACTTAAGTCGATGGACATTGCCCATTTCAAATTATTATATTCAAAATCCTTGTTTATACTGAACACATCATGTGCGTGTTCATGTAAAATATTAGGATTTTCTTTGTATTTGTCTAATGTCGTTTCCTGAATTATACTTCTAGCTCTGGCGAAAGTCTCACCACCACCAATAACTTCACCTTCAGGGTTCTTTCTTATGTCTGTTCTTAAGAAGTTATCATCTAAAGAGTGATGCTCTTGAACAGAGACTAAATCATAGGACTCGCCCGTAGATTTAACATTAGCTCCAGTGTATACCCATTTTGACATACCTTTATCAGACATAAGTGGGTTTACATCAAATCCAACTTTATTAGCTATTACACCACTGTTTGATCTTCCATATCCGTAATCAACAGCTATAACTTTTTCAGCCATACCCGGTTGAATTAGAGTTGGCAATTTGACAGCACCACCATTAAGAGATACTTCAACCAAATCACCCATTTTCACTCCCAATTGTTCAGCTGTAGCTGGAGACATCATAGCAGTGTTATCCCAAGTTATTTTTGTGATAGGGTGTGGTGACTCTTGTAAGAAACCATTGCCGGCATATCTACCGTCTCTTATATATGGACTTTCTTGTATAATAACAGTGTAATTCGATTTCTTGTTTGGTTTAATCCCAGTGACTGAAGATTGGTTAAAGGTATTAATAGAAACTGATACCTCATTGTAAGTTACAACACCTTCGTGCAATGCTGCAAACCAAAATTCTTTGAAATTAACTGATTTACCCAAAGTTGGGTAAATATTATTTTTCCAGTTGTTTTGTAAGTACTTGTGATAAATACCTTCAGTATAATTTTCACCCCCATTAATCCAATTAAGCAATATTGCTTCAGTTTGTCTTGTATTATAAAGTGTGGATATTACTGGTTGTTGAGTTGTGTAAATACCAGTTCTAGTTTTAGCATCACCCCATGATTCGATATCATGATTAACACCTAGTACATAACTAGCATTTTTTGTAGTTTCATTTTCAAATTCAGTTAAAGCAATATGAGCTTTTACTTTGCTAAGAGTGCTTTCATTGAAAATATTCGGCATATTGTATGCTGGATTGGTATTTAAAGTTACCAATGCACCAACTTTTCCCGATGACAAATTAGATGCTAATTGCTTTAGATCTCTATTAGATGATAACTTTAAAGATTCAGCTCTTTTTGCATCAGTTCTATATAGGCTACTACCACCTATTAATTCATTTAGGTAATTAACTGCTAAATGAATATTTTCTGGTAGTTGTCTACCAGCTAAGACGATTGCTTTTCCTTTATTAGCTTCTAAGTCATTTAATAAATTCTTAACAGCTTCAGGTTTCCAGTTATTCTCTTTCGCTAATGAATCTAGAGATTTGAATCCAGACATTGTAGGCATTCCAGGCTTACTTGCAAAATGATTAACTAGTGCTGCAATTACATCTAAGTAATTTTCAGGAGTTAACCTCATTCTGTAATCAGCATTAGAACCCGTTAGTGAGTATGAACCCTCAACATGATAAAATCTGCTATAGCTATCAGGATTGTCAACATCTCTGTTTGTTGCAAATTGTCTAACATTCTCAGTTACTTCACCGTCTGTGCTTAGAAAGTCAGAATCTATTGAAACGATTACTGACGCTTTTTCTAAATCAATTAATGGGAAGTTTCCATTACCATATGATTTTTTCCAAGCGTTTTCTCTGTTATTCTCATTGAATATCTCATAAGAATAAACATTAGTCGTTGGATACTTTTCTTTAAAATCTTCAATTAACTTTGCATATGTAGGAGATACAACTTTACCTGTAACTAAGGCAATTTCTTTACCAGAATTAGCAGATGATTGCAAAATTTTTACTATTTCTTTATCAATTTCATTCCAATTAGTTGGAACTAACTTATTATTTTGCTTTTTCAAAGGTGACTGAACTCTAGTCGGGTCGTACATATCTAATATACGAGCAATAGCAGTCGGTTCTAACTTTCCTATGTTGATTGGATCTTGTGGATTACCTTGAATTAATATCGGTCTTCCTTCTCTAGCCTTAATTAAAACTCCTTGGCCTTTACCATCTGAGGTAATAGTAGAAGCATAATAATTAGGTATTCCAGGAATAACCTCTTCAGGTTTATCAGCGTAAGGAACTATTTCTCCTTTGTCGCGATAATCAGTACAAGCAGCCATAGCAAAAGCAGATGAAGCTGACATTAGCCCCATAAATTTTCTACGGGAAAATTTTGATTTTGAATTTATATCAAAATTCTCGGCACCTTCAGCAAATTCATTGTCTTTGACTCTAAGTTGATTTTCATCATTAGTGTCATTATAAGAATCTAAGCTTTTCCAATGTTTCGTTTCTGACTGTGATTGTACCACAGGCAAATCGATTTGGTTTTTATTTTTGTCCACTGAGTTATTCATTTAGCTTAACCCTTTGTTGTTCTTTTAACAGATTGTGGGTGAATTTTTACTTCAATTTTACTATCACTATTATTACTTACGCGGTTAACTTGCTTTGCATCTGCTTTTTTAACATTTAACAAAGAAGTCATTGAAAGACCTACAGCGCTAGCACCCATAATTTTGAAGAAATTTCTTTTTTTGTTGTTCATTTCATTTACCATTATTATCTGTGACAAGCACTACAATCTTCTGGTCCTTTCTTAATCTTATCAGCTAAGTAAGGCATTTTTTCATGAGGTTCACGGTGACAACTTAAACAGTTAGACATAGTGAATGCATGAACTTGTTCGATTTTTTCCATAGCAGCTACATCGCCGTGACAAGATGCACAATCAATTCCTGCATTGACGTGAGCACTATGGTTAAAGTAAGCATACTCGGGTACTTGGTGAACTCTTTTCCATGGAATAGCTTCACCTGACTCATAGTATTCAGTTAGTTTTATTATTTCTGGGCTATCGGTTTTAGCCATTGTGTGACAATTCATACAAGTACTTGCTTGTGGCACTACTGCATGTCTTGACTTCTCAACACCAACGTGGCAATATTGACAATCTATGCCCATTTCACCTGCGTGTAGCTTATGAGAAAAATTGATTGGCTGATCTGGTTTGTATCCGACGCCGTCTCTTTCAGAACGAGAGACATAAAATGTAATAGCATACGCAATTAGTATTACCAACACTGTGATCGGTAACCTAACTCGAAGTCCGTAATCTAGAACTGATTTTTTCACGTTATTCCTAATTACTTTTTGAATTAATTTCAGCTATTTTAGACACAATAAGTAAACTTTTTTAAACAGCGTCTTGATAGCAATCGTAAATTTAAAATAATATATCTTTATTCAAAAATTAATGAGACAAATTATTCCCTATTCTTTTTACTCTTAATTGTAGCATTATTACCAAACCTATTGATAATATTAATAGATATGAGATATAATACTCCTTTTAATATTTTTTCAACACATTAAAATAATTCTTTTACTTTGTCAATAAATGTGTTTGTCAGCTTTTCAGAACTCTCTTCTGTGCTACTTTCACAAATAATCCTTATAATTGGTTCAGTGTTTGAAGCACGTATATGAGCCCAACTTTTATCTTCAAATTCAATTCTAATACCATCTGTTGTACCTGTATTATAATCTTTAAATTCTTGTATTAATTTTTCAATAATTGATTTGGGGTTTTCTTTTACTTCTATCTTATTTTTATTCATAATAAGCTGTGGTAGATCTGAAGAAAGTTCACTCATAGATTTCTTTTCTTGTGATATAAGCTGCATAACTAGTGCCACCCCAACTAAGGAATCTCTTCCATAGTGAACATGAGGAAAGATAACCCCTCCACTACCTTCTCCACCTATGATAGCGTTAGTTTTCTTCATTAATTCTACTACATTAATCTCACCAACTGCCGATCGACTAACTTTTGCATCATACTCTTTTGCTATAAAGTCTACCATTGAACTTGTACTCAAATTCACAACTATCTCTTTTGAATAGCCTTTGATATACTTTTCTTTGTTTCTAAGTACGGACTTTACTGCTAATGCAATTGTCTTTTCTTCTCCAATTGGATTTCCATTGTTGTCGATAAGAACTAATCTATCTGCGTCCGGATCAACAACAATTCCTAAATCAGCATTGTGTTCGCTTATTGCCTCACAAATAGCTGTCAAGTTTTCATTAATTGGTTCTGGTGTGTGTGGGAAAATTCCACTATTATTAGTAAACAAATGAACAACTTCACAACCTAGTAATTCTAGAAGCTTAGGAACATATTTTGAACCTGAGGCATTTACAGCATCTACGACAACCTTATAATTAGTACTAGATAAATATTCACTTATTGATTCTAAATCAAATAGGTCCGTATTTAAAATTGAATTTATGTGTAACCTTACTGCATCCTTATCTTCAGTAATTAAACTATTTTGTTCATTATCAGAATAGGCTACTAAGTCCTGTTCGTAGATATTCCAAAACTTTTCATTTTCTGCTTGATTTAAAAATACACCATATTCATTCAAGAATTTAAGACCATTCCAATTACCAGGATTATGCGATGCTGTTATAGCTATCCCACCTGCTGCATCAGACTTTTCTGTAATAAGTTGGACAGTAGGAGTTGGTGCTATGCCTATTCTAACAACTTTTCTACCACATGCGGCGATTGATGCTACAACTAACTGCTCAATCCATGTACCTGAAGGTCTTCCATCTCTTCCTACTACTATCTCTCCTTCGGGCAAAGCGTTGCAATAAGCACTAACATACTTAGATAATATGTCTGGTTTTAAACCTTCGTTGAGAGTAGCACGTATACCTGATATTGATCTTACAAATGACATTTGATTATTAGTCTCATAATTAATAAATTACTCAAAATTAACTTAAAGAAAAGTAAACTAAAAGAAATGAAAAAAATAATAGACAACCCCATATTAGTATTGGTAGCTAGATTAGTAATAGCAGGCTTTTTTATATTTTATGGTATATCAAAAATAACTGATCCAGCAAGTTTTGCTAACGAAATTGGTAATTATGATATGATGCCAGAGTTTATAATTCAAATAATGGCTCTTACATTACCATGGATTGAGGTAACTATAGGTCTGCTAATCTTATTCGGAATTAAATTAAAAGAAAATGGTATTATTGCCACTTTGTTACTAGTAGTTTTTACATTAGCTGTTGCCATTGCTTTCGCTTCGGGACTCGATATCTCTTGTGGTTGTTCAAGTAGTGGAGGTGGACAAAAAGTTGGATGGTCGAAAATACTAGAAAATTCTGGTCTGATAGTTCTATCACTGCTACTAAGTTTTACAAATAGTGACAAATTTAGATTAAAGTAAAAAAACAAATATTGAATAGTATAGATACTTTACTTGATGCTTTAGAACCAAGAATATGTTTAGTATCAGGTAAAGTAATTCACTCCAATAATCCATATAAGTATTTTGATGAATCAGAATTATTATCACTTCAAATACCACCTCACCCACTGACTATAAGAGATAGATTAATTCAAAAATATGAATTAGATGACTTGGCATTATCAAAAGTAATTGCTTTATTCAAATTAGCTGAGGAAAATAGAATTCTAGATGCTGTTCATAAATTCAAGTATTTAGGAATAAGAGGAATTGGTGAAGAGTTTGGATTCATGTTATCAAGACTAATTGATAAAGAAAATTATGATTTCTCAATTCCAATCCCCATTCATAAAGCTCGTTTGAGAGAGCGAGGGTTCAATCAGTCAGAAATAATTGCAACAGAAATAGAGAAAAGACTTGGATTAAAAGTAATAACAAATGCTGTTAAGAGAAATAAATACACTCATTCTTAAGCAAAGCTATCACATAAGGAAAGAAAGAATAACTTAGTTGGAAAATTTGAAGTTATAGATAAGGATTCTGTTTTTAATAAAAGAATACTGCTAATTGATGACATATTAACTACAGCAAATACTGCAAACTATTGTGCAGAATTACTATTGCAAGCTGGAGCAAGAAGAGTTGATATTGCAGTAGTAGCAGTGGCTTATTAAGCTATATACTAATTCCAGGTTCCTCTAGCAGTGTCTGGGACACATTTAGTTGTTTCATCACCCTTAGTGTAATAGAATGAAACGTCATTAAGAACAGTGTTACAAAAGCTAGTTCCAGTAATATCAGAGGAATCCAATACACAGTCTTCAAGAGAAGAATTTTCAAATGAATTGTTTGTTAAATTAGAATGCTTTAAATTACAGGCAAAGAAATCAGTATTATCCATTCTACTTCCAGTTATAGTACTATTTGATATATCGCAGTCCCACATTACGGTATTATCCAAATCAGCGTCTCTTATCGTTATTCCTCTGGCATTAGTATAATAAAAGCTTGCTAACCTCAAATTTCTTGGTTTGTCTAATAATGTATATGATATGTTAGCGCTATCTACTTTAGTTGATAAGAAATTAGAATAGTTCAAAATGCTGTAGCTTAAATTAGCACCATTCATATCTGCATTTTGAAAATCAGCATTTGTGAAATTAATACTATCTAGCTTGTAGCCTTGTAAATTTACATTGACTAAACTACAATCCTCACAATCATCTTCTTCCAATATTGTATAAATCACATCATTGTATCTATTGAATATTCTTAAAGTTTTGATTGTATCATAATCTGGTTTTGAAAATATTTTTCTAATTCCTTTTGAACTTCTTAAATTCTCAACAATTAATGAATGCTCCCCAGCATTTGCAGTGTATTCTGCTGTTTTGTTAGGACCTTCTAGATTAAATAATTCATTTCCATTTGGGTCAATTAATCTTACTCTTATAGAATCGACATTGCCAACACTATATCTATATTTGAATTTTTCTTTAAAATCAATTATTGCTATATCAATTCCCTTAGTTTCAGAGTCATAATAACTAACAGAATCATCATTTTTAGACTCAAGTTGGAACACGAAGACACCTTTTTTGTCTATAACAACATCAGGCGAAACATAACTCATTAGTTCACTACCTGCTCTATCACTATATGTAATGTCTGGAGTATTGAACTCGCAACTCGCTATTGTGATAACAAGAAAACATATAGCAGCTACTTTTAGTATTTTTTCCAAAATATTTCCTCCCTAAGTTGTTCAAAAAACTCTTTCATTTTTTCCTGCTGTTTCTTATTCGTTGCATATTGTTTTATCAACTCATAGTCTTCTTCAATGGATGGCTGATGAGATCCTATTACTCTTTTCTTATAAATTATATGATAAGCCGTCTTGGTCGGGTCAGCATTATAAGCCATTGGCTCACTAACTTCTCCATCACCCATAGATTCTATAGAATTTTTAATGTTGGGAGGAATACTATTCATAGTCAATTTACCTATCAATCCTCCAAATCCTTTTGTTTCTTTATCATCTGAATAAATTTTAGCCAACTCTTCAAATGACTCACCATTTTCAACTCGTTTCTTCAAATCTAACAGAAAATCTTTAGTTTTCAAATTATCTTCTTCTGTAGCTTTGATAGAAAACACAATATGTTTGGTATTAATTGAGTTATCTTTCTTCTCTATAGTTTGTATAATATGGTAACCAAAAGGCGATTTAACAGGCAAAGAAAGCTCACCTGTTTGTAACTTAAATGCAGCATTCTCAAATTCTGGAACTAATTTACCCTTATTGAACCATCCTAACTTTCCACCATCATTTTTTGTAGCTGCATCAGCACTATAAGTCAAAGCAGCATATTCAAAAGTTATTTCACCCTTTAATATTGAGTCCCTGACTTGTTTCGCCAAATTTAGTGTTTCTTCAATCTTATCAGAATCTGAAGAGACATTTTTTACTATATGGTAAACCTCAATTCTTTTCGGAATTGTTTCCATTGAGTCTTTGTATTCATTAAAAAATGCTTCAATCTCACTTGGACCAACCTTTACATTCGAAAATTCTTTTTGTTGAAGTTTTTGAACTAACAAGTTCTTTCTAATTTGGTCAGAATACTCAAATTTCAACCTATTCATGGATTTGCCATAAACATCTTCGATTCTTTGTTCAGAGCCGTACCTTCTTACTAAATTGCCAAGTGCATTATCCCAAGCATCGTCAAGCTCTTGGTCTGTAACTGATATGGAGTCTTCTAATGCTTTGGTGACCATCAAGTTCTGATTTATTAAGTTATTTAGTACCTTATCATATAGCTCTTGAGTTGTAAGACCACTGTTTTGTTCCATTTGTTGAAATGTCATTACCTCTGCTTGAACTTCAGCATTTGTTATAACTTCTTTACCTACCACAGCAGCAATACTATTAAGCGTCTCCCCTTCTTTAATTTGGGAAAATGTTGTTACTATACTACATATAAATACTATTACTATAAGATTTTTAATCTTCATATATCTCATCAATTACGTCGTTATTTATTTCTACTTTATGTTTCTTTCTAACTTTGTTTAGCCAATTATCTACTAACGATTTTTGTTTTAAAGACTGGACAATTGGAGCCAGATCAATAAGTGCTTCTTCAAAAGTCTTAACTCTAGGTTCAATTACTTTATTGATTTTAATAATACTAATTCCACTCATATAATCTTTAGGAGGTATTATTGTTCCATCCTTTATCTCTTCTCCTTTTAGCTGACGAGAAAACTTGTTTTGTTCAGCGCTAACCATGCCGTGGTATCCCTTTTTCTCTCTGTAGCCTTGTCTTACTGTATAGTTTGCAGCTAATTCTCTGAAGTCTTCCCCATCTTGAATTCTCTTATATAATTCTTTTGATAATGTATCTTGGAGTATAAATATTTCCGATAAGTCATATTTCTTTTCAGTGTAGAACTCTTTACTTGTTGTGTCAAAATAAGCCTTAGCCATAGCTGTATCCAACTCCAAATTATCCCATACTTCTATAGCTTCAACCTTGAATAATAGAATACCATCTTTAAACTCATTAACTAAATTTTGATATTTCTTATCATCTTCCATAAGCTCTTTTGACCACATTTGAAGTATTTGTGGTTTTACTAGTTTAAACATGGCAGATTGCAGCCCTTTTCTGCTAAGTGGAGTAGCTCTATATTCAGTCTTGGATTTATCGGATAGTACATTTGCAAATTTTGAAACTGTCCACACCTCATCACCAAACTCGAATAAAACATCATCATTGATATCATTAGGAATCTTACTTGCCCAATTTGAATCAAGATTTGTTTTAGTGTAATCGACGTTACTCAAAATAGAAGTTAGTGACTCACTATTTAATTCAAATCCATTTGTTCGTACATAATTTTCATAGAATGATTTTTTTGCATCATCATACCTTGTTCTTTTGTACATTGATTCAATTTCTTTTCTATCTTTTTCTATATTCGGCTTTTTAGTATCAACCCTTTTTACAATATGGATACCATAAATTGTATGTATAGTATCTGAAACTTCACCATCTTTTAATCTCATCAGAGTATTTACAAAATAATCATCCAAAATACCTTTGTTTTTTACAAAACCAGTAGATAAATCATAGTAATCATGCAATTCTCCTCCATTCACAGCACTTGCATGGTCATCAGAATGAAGCTCAGCTAACTTCTCAAAGCTTTCTCCATTTCTGATTAGCTTCAGAAGCGAGTCAGCTAAACTATGTTGTTTATCAGTCAGCATTTCATTTGTATTTTCTTTACCAATCAATATATGAGCTGCTTTTAACTGAACTCTTTGTAGTTTGTCAACAAGTTTTATTATGAAATACCCATAATCTGTTTTTAACAAAGTACCATTTATCTGACCAGAGTTTAGTTCAAATAATACATCTTCAATAGGTTTCTGGATTGTACCAGATATAAGATATTTATTCACAACTCCACCGTTTTCTCTTAAATCTTTTTCCGGTGAATGATTCTGAGCTGCTTGAGTAAAAGTTATCTTACCTGTGTTGATACTATCTAAAACAGATTGAGCGTAATCTTTTGGATCTACTTGAGTTTTCCCTTCTGCTTCTTCCGTAAAAGGGAATAAAATATATCCAAATTTCAGATAATATTGTCTTCTGTTTAGTAATCTGTTTACTGAAGGTTGAAAAACTTTTTTATCATAATAATATGATTCTGTAAGCAAGTTCTTATTAGTGGTAATTTCATCTACTAATTCAGGGTCTTTATGGAATCCTCTGTCAATAGCGTCTTTTACTTTTAATCTGTATTTTACAAACAAATCAAGAAAGCTTAATAAAGAATCTTTTTCTAACTCTATCAGTTCCTTCTTGTCTCCTACCATATTCTTTTGAAAAGCATATTCGAGTCTTTCGTAGGTAACTTCTTCATCGTCTATTTCGGCTAATACTTTATCATCATAATCATTAGTTTTAGCTGCATTAGGCAGAATTAATAAAAATGCAAAAAGTATAATAAAGTGTTTCATATTTCTGTTTATTTGTTTAATTAATTAATGTTAACAATAAGCTCGGCAAATTTATAAATATTCCCAGCTCCGACTGTAAGAATTACGTATTCATCGTCTAATTGTTTATCTAATACTGTTTTTAAATTATCTTTATCTTTAACGTAAATCACATTTCTGTGACCGTAGTTTATAGCTGAATTTGCAATAAGCTCACCAGTTATGCCTTCTATTGGTTTTTCTCTAGCTGGGTAAATATCCGTTACAATAAGTACATCGGCGTCGTGAAATGATATACCAAACTCGTCAGCTAATTCTTTTGTTCTTGTAAATGTGTGAGGTTGAAAAATACATATCACTTTCTTATCCCATCCTTTTCTAGCAGCTTCTAATGTTGCTTTTACTTCAGATGGATGGTGTGCGTAATCATCAACTACCAGGCAATCTTTATAAGTGCCTTTTCGTTCAAATCTTCTAAATACACCGTTGAATTTTTTCAGAGCACTTTTTATAGTTTCGAAAGGAATGTCCATTTGCAATGCAACCGTAACTGCAGCCATTGCATTAGTAAGATTATGTTTACCTGGCATCCCAATTTCAATTTCACCTAATAAATCTTCCTCTAAATATACTTCACAAGAACTTTTTCTCTTCTCATAACTTGGATTATCTGCTCTAACAATAGAGTGTCTAGAAAATCCATAAGTTATTATTTTTTTATTGATTTTTGAATAAATCTCTTTGCATCCTTTATCATCGAGACACATTGCAACTAACCCATAGAATGGAACTTTATTTGCAAACTCAGTAAAGGTCTCATAAATATCATCTAAGTCTCTGTAAATATCTAAGTGGTCTGCTTCAATATTATTTATAATCGAAATAGTAGGAGTTAATTGTAAGAAAGACCTATCATATTCATCAGCTTCAACTACTATCCAATCTCCTTTTCCTAACCTTGCATTAGTACCACCAAAGTCTTGTAATCTACCACCAACAAGAACAGTTGGATCTATTCCAGCTTCTATTAGAACTAAACTTATCATTGATGTTGTAGTCGTCTTACCGTGAGTTCCAGCAATAGCTAAACAATAGTTCAGTCTTGAGAGCTCTGCTAACATTTCTGCTCTTCTGATAACAGGTATGTTACTTTTCATTGCTAGCAATGTTTCTGGGTTTTCATTAGGATTTACAGCACTAGAGTAAACTACTACCTCAGCATCTTCGGCATTTGATTCGGCGTGTCCGATATGAACTTCTGCACCCAATTTGACAAGATAATCAGTATTTTCAGATTGGGACATATCAGAACCGCTGACAGTAAACCCCTGAGATAAAAGAATCTCAGCTATACCACTCATTCCAATACCACCTATCCCAACAAAATGTATTTTTTTTATAGAAGAAAACATAAATTTTTCATTATTGATTCAATGCAATTAGTAATTTATGAATTTTCGCTATTTAATATGTAAAAGTAGTAGATTTTGTTTTATTAAGGATACATCTCAGGTCTTCTATCCTTAAATATATCGTTATATTCATTGAACGATTTGTCTAATGTTTCTTCTGGGTATATAGTTGTAGTTATCACTTCCTCTTTGTCCGCACTTGCCTTTGCCATATAGGAACCATCATATGAGTAGATAGCAGATTCACCATTAAATTCGAGTATTTCTTCTTTGTCTTGCTCTATCCCAAATTTATTTGCGACTGCCATATAGACTTTATTTTCTAAAGCTCTTGCACTCATAACATTTTGCCAAACTCCTGTCACCAAGTTGGATGGGCAAACTACTAAGTTTGCGCCCTTCAATGCTAATGCTCTTGTTGATTCTGGGAACCTCCAATCATAACAAATCATAGTACCCAAATTAAGACCATTATATTCAACTACATTGAATCCCGTATCCCCTTTATTAAATATAAATCTTTCTTTGTAGAACAAATGTGTCTTTCGATAAACTGTAGATTTAGAGGCATCAGGTATAAGAACAGCTGCAGAATTATAGATATTATCAGAAACTAGTTCTGAAAACCCGAAAATTATTATTTTATCCTGGTTTGTTGACAACTTTTGGAAGTTATTTATAGTTTCACTATTAAAATCATCTGAGATCTCTATTAATTTATCTTTATCCTTATGTAAATAACCGGTAGTAGACAATTCAGGGAAAACTAATATATCAGAATCTAATTCGTTACAAAAACTTTCTAATATAATAATAT
>JBDQHL010000011.1:0-36247 GCA_040264895.1 Bacteroidota bacterium | reverse complement strand
GTTATAACGTATCATTCTAATTTTTTTTTAAATTTACTTAGCAAATTTAATCAAAAGAAAGAATTAGATAAAATAAGTGAACAAAGAATATAACTTAGAACCTTGGACAGATGATTTACTAGAAAAAATTTTTGGCTTTGTTGTCAAGTCTGGTGTCTTTTTTTGTATCATATTTTTAATTTTAAAAAAGTTTATTCCTTTAGGAGTTATTTATTTAATAACTATTACTCTATAGTTTATAAATTATGAATATCAATATTTTCCAGCTACAAGAGAACTTTCGGAATAGGGATAACACAAAATGAGAGAGATAAAGTATTCGAACCTTTCTACAGAGGGGAAAATACGATTGGGAATGCCGGTACAGGACTAGGCTTACCAATATCTAAAAGATATATAGAATCACTTGATGGGTCAATAGATTTTGATAGTCAAGTTAACAAAGGAACTAACTTTACAATTGTTATACCAACCAATGTTGCTGATTAGTATAATTTAGCAATTAGTATAAATAAATATTAATTTCGTATTAATAACAGAAACAAAAAAGAGAAAATAATATGTCATTGAATTGCGGTATAGTTGGATTACCTAATGTTGGTAAATCTACTATCTTTCAAGCACTGACTTCAGCACCAGCAGAAGCAGCAAACTATCCATTTTGTACAATCGAACCAAATGTAGGTGTTGTAGAAGTACCAGATGAAAGATTAGAAAAAATAACTGGCTTCATAAAGCCTCAAAAAGTAATACCTACAATAGTTGAATTTGTTGATATTGCTGGTTTAGTAAAAGGTGCTTCAAAAGGTGAAGGATTAGGCAACCAATTTCTTGGTAATATCAGACAAGTTGGTGCAATCGTTCATGTAGTAAGATGCTTTGAAGATGAAAACATAGTTCACGTTGATGGAGATATTAACCCTATTCGTGACATAGAAACAATAGAAACAGAGCTTGCACTTGCAGATTTGGAATCTGTGCTCAAAAGAAAAGATAAGAATGCGAAAGTATTCAAATCGAGTGATAAAAAAGCAGTTGACTTAGCTAGACAACTTGATCCAATTTATCAAAAGCTTGCAGACACACTTAATCAAGGTCAACCAGCACGTAGCTTAGGTTTAACTGAAGACGAACAAAATGCAGTAAAAGATCTTCATTTAATTACAATTAAGCCACAGGTATATTGTTGTAATGTTGATGAAAATGACTTACAAGGTGAAAACGAATATGTCCAAAAAGTACGTGAATTTGCTAAGCAAAATGATAGTGAGGTTGTTGTAATTTGTGGCAAATTGGAATCAGAAATTGCTGGACTTGATACTGCAGAAGAAAAATCAGAATTTTTACAAGAAATGGGTTTAAATGAGAGTGGTCTAGACAAGCTAATTCGCAAAGGATATGATTTACTTGACCTTAAAACTTACTTCACTGCTGGTGAAAAAGAAGTCCGTGCCTGGACATACAAAGACGGCAGCACAGCACCTCAAGCTGCTGGTGTTATTCATACCGATTTTGAGAAAGGCTTTATCAAAGCTGAGATTTATCACTGTACTGATCTATTTGAATTAGAAAGTGAGCAAAAGATAAAAGAACTCGGTAAGTTAAGAATGGAAGGTCGTGACTATATTGTGAAGGATGGTGACGTAGTACACTTTAGGTTCAACGTGTAATTAAAGGAATTAAATTATGAGAATATCAGTTGATATTAGTTTATACCCACTGGATAAAAACTATATAGAACCAATAAAGAAATTTATCTCCGTAGTAAATACTACTGATGGGCTAGAAGTTGATACAAACAAAATGAGCACCCAGATTAGAGGAGAGAGTGATATAATATTCGACTTACTAAAGAATGAAATCCCAAATGTATTTGAAGAAAACAGAGCAGCATTCATTCTAAAAGTAATAAAAGGATCAGATTAAATCTATGTTAATTGTTTTACTTATCATAAATATCATCATAGTAATCTTAGTATTTCTGAACTTCAGAAAACCAAGTGGCACTAATGCAAACACTGATGACATAGATGATAAATTCAAGCACTTACGTGAATTTCAGTCTGAATCAGAACGAAATCTAAGAGCAGAAATAGCTGATAATTTTAGAGGTAACAGAGAAGAGCTTTCGAAAAACTTCTCTAGCTTAAAGGAAGATTTATTAAAAAGAAATGAAGAGCAATCGACTAGACAAAACGATAAATTCATTGACTTTGAGCGACGGATAAAAGACTTATCACAGTCAAATGAAGAAAGAATAGAAAAGCTTAAGGATTCTATTAAGCAAGAGCTTACAGAGTTTAATAATCAAGTTGATAAAAATCTAACTACTCTGAAAGAGGAGAACAATAAGCATCTGCAAAAAATGCAAGAGACTGTAGATGAAAAGCTACAAAAGACTTTAGAATCAAGAATAGCTCAAGCGTTCAGCACAGTCAGTGAAAGATTAGAAGAGGTTCACAAAGGACTGGGCGAAATGAAACAGTTAGCTAATGATGTTGATGGGCTTAATAAAGTCTTGAGCAACGTGAAGCTAAAAGGTGTACTCGGAGAATACCAATTAGAGCAAATATTAGAACAAGTATTGGCTCCCGCTCTCTACGAAAAAAATGCACAGACAAAAGAAAACACTCAACAAAGAGTCGAGTTTGTAGTAAAGCTACCTGGTGATGGTGAGGAAAAAGTATTACTACCTATTGATTCAAAATTCCCTTCTGATTCTTATAGACGTTTAGTTCTAGCATTTGAAGAAAACAAAGAAGCCGAAGCTATAGCTGCAAGAAAAGAACTACACTCCGCAGTTCGTAAATACGCTAAGGATATAAATGATAAGTATATCAACCCAGGGGTAACTACAGATTTTGCTATTATGTTTCTTCCTTTTGAAGGAATGTATGCCGAAGTACTTCGAGATACCGAACTGTTCCACGAAATACAAACAAAATACAAAGTTAATCTAACTGGACCTACTACATTGGCAGCATTCCTAAATAGTATGCAAATGGGATTTAGGACTTTAGCAATTCAAGAACGCTCGAGTGAAGTTTGGAAAATATTAGGTGCTGTTAAACATGAATTTAGTAAATTTGGAGACGTATTAGACACTACTCTGTCTCAGTTAGAAAGAGCTAAAAACAATATCAATGAATTGGTAGGTGTAAGAACACGACAGATGCACAAAAAATTAAAAAATGTGTCAGAATACCAGACTGATACTGAAAAACTATTATATGAAACTAACGACATAGATTCGGAGGAAGAATTATGAGGTTAGCTGCTATTATCCATAGTCACTTCGAAGGGCCTGCTTTCATTGCTGATTGGGCTATTGACAGTGGTCATGAGCTTGAAGAAATACATATCTACAAGGACGGCGTTATGCCTACTGATGACTATGATGGTTATATTTTTATGGGTGGAGCTATGAGTGCCAACGACAATGATGAATGCTATTGGCTATTAGATGAAAAGCAGTTCATAAGTAACCTAATCAGAGAAAACAAAAAGGTATTAGGTATCTGCTTGGGTGCACAATTAGTAGCAAATTCAGTAGGATGTGAAATCGTCCCAATGAAAGAAAAAGAAATTGGTTGGTTCGACGTTTACTTGTCAGAAGAGCGAGATATAATACCCGAATATGACATTATTGAGACCTTGCATTGGCACGGAGATGAGATAATACCAAATGAGAGATTAGAAATATTAGGCACCTCGCAACAATGCGATGTTCAAATATTTAAAGTGAATGAGAACTGCTATGGGTTCCAGTGTCATCTTGAGCAAACTATGGATTCATTAATAAATTTATATGCACATTGCTTCGACGATATTGATGACGGTCCATATTCACAAGACCATGACAGTCTATTTTTCTCTGATGAAATATTCGACCAAAACAACGAGATGTTTGCTCATTTTCTTAATAAATTCTTCGAAGGTTAATTGAAAAACTTACTCATTATTGCGTATTACTTTCCTCCGTCGGGTGGCCCCGGTGTTCAAAGAGTATTGAAGCATATAAAATACCTACCAGACTATGGCTGGAATCCAATCGTACTTACTGTGTCGAATGGAGAATATCAAGCAATAGATGAGTCACTTCTAAAAGAAATTCCCAAAAATACGGTTGTACATAAAAGTAAAATTTATGAACCCTATGACCTATACAGAAAGTTTACAGGCAGGAAAAAGGGAGAAGCAATTGATGTAAATAATATAAAAAAAGAAGGCCAAAAAAGTAAGTTTATGGATAAAGTAGCCGAACAAATAAGAGCTACACTATTTATCCCTGATGCTCGAATAGGTTGGTATTTTTCTGCAATAAAAGAAGCTGAGAAAATATTAGAGAAATATGATATTGATGCGATTTATAGTAGCTCACCACCATACACCTGCTCTGTGATTGCTAACAAAATACAGACTAAGACAAAACTACCTTGGGTAGCAGGTTTTCGCGATCCATGGACCGGTTTTCTGACCACGCCAAATCGATGGTTTTTACCTGCCGCTATAGATAGGAAATTAGAACATAGTGTGTTCAAAAATGCAACAGTTGTAGAAGCTGCTTGGCAAGGAATAATAAAAGATGCAGTAGGAAAATATGGTGATCTGAACGAAGGTAAATTCCATCATGTTCCAAATGGATATGACTCTACCGACTTTCCAGACATAAAGTACAAAAGAAATGAAAAATTCACTCTCACTTACACGGGTTCACTATATGGAAGGCGAAATCCAAATCAACTATTTGAAGCAATTGAGATACTAATAGATTCAGGAAAAGTCAATTCAGATGATTTGAATCTAATATTCGTAGGTAGATTTGGCGCTGAAGTAGAAGAAATGTTTGAATCGGCTAGTTTTGCAGATAAAATCACAAAAATTGGCTATGTCCCTCATAGTGAAAGCATAAGTTATTTACTTAAATCAGAAGCACTTTTATTAATAGTAGACGAAGCAAAAGAAAGCCAAGAAATAGTACCAGGCAAGGTCTATGAATATTTGGGTACTAAACGTCCATTGCTCGTTATAGCACCTTTAGAATCAGCTATTGCTGACTTAATCTATGAAACAGAATCTGGATTAGTAGCTCATCAAAACCAGATAGATAGAATTGCTGAAAACTTCCTTGAGTTTTACAATGCTTGGAAGACAGGAGAGCAATTATACGAACCAAATGATGAAAAAATAGAACAATACGAAAGAAAAAATGCCTCGAAAAAGTTAGCTGGTATATTAGATAATTTAACTAAGTAATCACCTGAACAAACTATATTTTTCGGGCTTATTTACTATTCTTCCAACCGGTTTTATATTTGACTTTCTAGACAACATTTCAACTGCATAAGATAAAGCATCAACAATATCATCATGCTTACCATTTGGGAAATTCACTAACTCTTTTTCAATGTCCGAAGCTATATTAATATTTCTATTAATCAATATTTTCCCGCCCTCAGCTAAAGCAGATAGAGGCAATGCTCTTGAGAACTTATCCTTTTTTGGAATTAGTTTTACTACTGGCAAACCCAAATCACTTAATTGATAGAATAAGCTAGCTTGGTACTGTACCGACTCAACTCCAATAAGTGCAGGCCTATACTTCCGATAAAGCTTTTCGATAATATGTTTATGTTTTGTAAGCTCAATTTTATCTCTAAATAAATCAATCAAAATCAATCTATTCAGCTCATCAGTAGTGAAAATGGCTATCACAGTATAGTCAGCTTTATCACTGGTTGAGATAGCCAAATCGCACGTAAAATAAATCTCATTTAACTTTCCGTTAAATTTCCCATTGATTATTATCATATCATTCTGCAAGTTGAAGTATTGGAATTGCTCTCTTTTGAATAGTCCACCGTCATTTGGTGCTGGCTCCTGTTGATATAGTCCAGCAAACCAATATTGACCTATTCTTTCTTTCTTTTCTAACAAGTCTTTTCTACTATACCTCTCTGGCCAAAGAGCTTCTTCTTTTGATCTATTTAAAATATCTTTTTCATTAGCAATCGCTGGAAATATCAAAGTGTCCCAATTAGACTTATTCATCAATCTCCCTCCCAAATCATCTTCGTGCCATCTAGTCATTACCAGTACAACAGAGCCACCAGGTTCTAACCTAGTTAATAAAGTAGCACTGAACCACTCCATTATACTATCTCTCCTATTTTCAGAGTTAGCTTCCTTGTCATTCTTAATTGGGTCATCTACTATTATTAAGTCTGCTCCTTTTCCTGTTAGAGTTCCACCAACTCCAACTGCTGTTATACTTCTATTTTGACTTGTTACAAATTCAGATTTTGACTTTTGTGAATTGTTTAATGACAGTCCATAATCAGATGCTATTTGCTTGTAGTTTTCCAAAATTTCTCGACCAAAGTATTCTGATAGTTTGCTATTGTATGTAGATATTATAATCCTTGTAGTAGATAAAAGAGCAAATTTGATTGATGGTAATGGCACAGCTTTCAAATTTTTAGACATTGAAAATAAAAATTTATTAGACAAGAATCTTAAAGTTTTGTGTGCCGATGATGACTCGGTTGCAGTAATAGATAAAATAGTCAAACAGAAGGAGTTTAACCCTAAAGCTGATATGATTAGTTTGGTTCTCCAAGATAACAATAAGCATGTACTCAAGATTAAGAGTGCTGAATTAACTGAAAATAACAATGGCAACTTGCTATTGTTTTTAACTGATTTGACTGAAATAAACAAAACAAAGCAAATAACAGAAACTCTTTTCAGAATATCACGAGAAGCTAACCTTTGTCGAAATTTGGATGTGCTTTACGCTAAGATACATGACAATCTAAAAGAAATAACTAACGCCACAAACTTTGCTGTTGGGTAAATAGATGAAGTTAAAAAGAAAATAAATTTCCCTTATTTCTATGATGAGACAGAGGATAATTTTGAGTCCATAGACATATCAGATGACATATCACTTACTTATCAAGTAATCAAAAACAGACAACCGATAGTACTCAATGAGGAGCAAGTTAGATCTCACATTGGTGGATATGAACAGGTTTATGGTGCGATTTATAAAAGCTGGTTAGGTGTTCCATTGATGATTGGCGATGAGATATAAGGCGTACTTATGGTACAGGACTACCACATAGAGGATGCATATAGCGAAAGTGACATTCAAGTGTTAAGCTCCGTGTCAGAGATTCTTGCCGCTCCAATTTCCAAATTTAAATATCAAAAGCAGCTAAAAGCGCTAAATAGAGACCTAGAAAAAATAGTAACTAAGAGAACAGAGCAATTAGAAAAAACATTAGAAAATTTAAGTTATGAAAATGAAGAAAGGAAAAACACTCAAGCAAAGCTTCAGAAAACACAGAAAGAGTTAGAGCTATCACTAAAAAATGAGAAAGAGTTAAACTTAATCAAAAACACGTTTTATCCAAATGGTTTCTCATGAGTATAGAACACCTCTGACAGTTATATTATCTACTAGTAACTTACTTCAAAATCATTTGGATAAAATGACCCCAGAGCAAAGAAAAAAACAGTTTAACAATATTGCTCATTCTGTTGCTACTATGACCAATTTGCTCGATGATGTACTTATGATGGGCAGATCTGAGATTGGTAAATCATTAAATATTATCAACTTTGATTTAATAAATACTATCAAATCTATCACAGAAAATATAATATTTATAGACAACAGAAAACATAAATTTATACTTGATATGCCCTCAAGAATGACGATAAAGTCTGACAAAACCTTAGTTGATCACATAATCAATAACCTAATAATGAATGCGGTGAAATACTCTCCAAGAAATACCGAAGTATTTGTAGGAGTAAAAGAATTAAAATCAGATGAAATCGAATTCTTTTTAGAAGATAGAGGCATAGGTATACCAAAGGAAGACATTGCAAATATTTTTGATTCATTCTTTATAAGCAGCAATACTGGTTCGATAGAGGGCACCGGCTTAGGAATGTCCATTGTTAAAAAGTCTATTGACTCTCTAGACGGGAAGATTGACATAGAATCAAAAGAATCTGAAGGTACAAAAGTTCGAGTTATTTTACCTATTAATAGTGAGATTTAGTATTTATTAATTAAATTTGTTCTATGAATACTAAGCTAAATATTTCCGTAAATATACTAATTGACTTAGACCAATATAAAGAATTCAGTTTCATAGGTAGTTTTCACGAATAAATTTGTGAGTTAGTAGACTTTGCTGAAAAAGTAAAAAAAATAATGGAGAAGAGCAGTTGAAAAGACCAAATTGGGATCAGTTATACATAACTATGTGCTACCTAGTAGCAATGAGAAGTAAAGATAGTCACACCCACATGGGTTCAGTAATAGTTGACAGGGATAACGTGTTGGTTTCTACTGGCTACAACTCACTTCCCCGATCAATTGAAATAGACGTGGAAGAAACTAGATTGAGTCGAGAGGGCGATGAAAAGTACTTTTGGATGGAACACGCTGAAAGAAACGCCATATACAATGCTGCAAGAAGAGGCACTGAACTAAAAGACTGTAAGCTTTATGTACCTTGGGCTCCTTGTACAGACTGTGCTAGAGGAATAATACAAACTGGAATCTCTAAGGTTGTAATCCATCAGAATGGTCAAGATTTTTACGATGCTCACACAAATGGTAAGTGGGTAGATGCAACTAGAAGAACTATGTCAATGTTTGAAGAGGCAGGTGTAGAAGTAGAATACATAGAGAGCGATATTGTAATCCCAGAGATTTACATGAATGCTAAAATGTACGATGCAGCTGTGTACTTGAATAAGTCTGGAGATACGGAATAGAGTTAATTCCCATTTTCAAATTGAATATCATATAGATTCTTATAATATCCATTCATTTCTAATAACTCTTGGTGAGTTCCCTTTTCTACAATTTCACCATTGTTGAACATATAGATAGTATCGCAACCCACTATTGTCGATAGTCTGTGAGCTACTATTACGGCAGTTTTATCCTTGAGTGAACTATCAATAGCATCTTGTACTACTTTCTCAGATTCAACATCGAGTGCTGAAGTTGCTTCATCAAATATTAGTATTTCAGGATTTCTTACCAATGCTCTAGCTATTGCTACTCTTTGTCTCTCACCACCAGAAAGAGTTACACCTCTGTCACCGATTACAGTATCAAACTGGTCTGGTAATTTCATAATGAATTTATACGCATTAGCAATCTTAGCTGATTCTATAACACTATCATCTTCTACATCTTCCATACCATAGATAATATTATTATATATAGAATCATTGAACAGGATATTCTCCTGCGAGACAATTCCAAATAGAGATCTATAATCTTCTAACTTTATATCTTTTACATCTATACCATCTAATAAGAGTTTGCCTTGCATTGGGTCATAGAATCTAGTAATCAAATCCAAAGCTGTTGATTTACCACTTCCGCTACCACCAACAAATGCAATCTTCTGCCCTTTTTCTAGAGTTATATCTAAATCTTTAAGGACTGGGCTATCAGTATAGCCAAAAGTTACTCCATCAAATATTAGATTATTTTCAATTGTATTCTTCTCTACATTTCCGTCTATGATAGTTGGTTTTTCATTCAATATACTCATCACTCTTTCACCCGCAACAATACCCTGCTGCAACTTAGAGTAAGCGCCAATTAGAGCTGTAATAGGAGTCATGAGAGCAAACAGCATGAAAAGGAATGTCATAAGGTCATCAGCTTTCACAGTCTTAGCTACTAATACTTGCTGACCGCCAACAACAAGAACTACACAAAGTCCAAGTATTGCCCATATTTCATTAACAGCTGGGACTAAAGCCATAACCTTTTTGTGCTTTATAGCAGATTTCACATATGTTTCTGTATCAACAGCAAATCTTTGGTCTGTAGCTTCTTTAGCATTTAGTGCCTTCAGTACTCTTATCCCGCCAATTGACTCTTGAAGTGTTGTTGTAAAGTTAGCCATAGCATCTTGCATTCTAGATGCGTATCTCTTTAAATACTTGACTGAAAACCTGATGAAGACTAACGAAAGAATAGAGGTGCTAAATGCCCACAATGTCAGTTCTACTGATATAGTAAGCAAGAAGAATAGGAATATTACAATTTGAATAATATCCCTAATTATACCGTTTATTGAGGCAACAGTGGTATTATTAAGTAAAGAAACATCGTTGGCAACTTTTGATATTATAGTACCTTGTTTCTCTTTGTTGAAGTAATCCATTGACAAAGATGTAACCTTAAAGAATACCGTATCTCTGATTTTTTTTATAACTTTCTGATTAAAAATATTCCCAACAACGGCACCTAAATACTTGAAAATATTCTTTAAGATGAACATAACTATTATTACAACTCCAAGTCGAATCATAGTTGATTCAATGGAATCATCAGTTATCAAATTGATAAAGAAATCGAAAAATGAGTCTTTGATATCCTCAAAAAATCCAATATCTAACGGTGTGTCATTTGCGGCATCTTTGTCTTCAACTTCAAATAGAAAACTCAGTATAGGCTTAATGAGTGCTATGGTTACAGCACTGAATATTGAAAACAATATGTTTAAAACAAATGATGTAAAGAGCAGTAGACGGTTTCCTTCTGTGAAGGACCATGCTATTCTATATGCATCACCTATACTTAAATTACTTTTCTTTTTATCAGCCATTCTGATTAATAAATATGAGTTATTTCTTTACGAACCTAATAGCGAATGCACCATCTGTACCATGAAGGTGTGGGAACATTTGCATAGCGCCGTCTTTACAAATTTCTTTAGGTAAGTATTGCTCTGCTGGGTCTATTTTATATTCAGGGAATGTATTTAAGAACCACTTTGCAATCTCCATATTCTCATCTGGCTCCAAAGAGCAAGTAGAATAAACTATAGCTCCATCATCTTTAACTAAATTTGGAGCATTCTTCAATATGTCTTTTTGTATTCTTGTCAACTTATATACATCTTCTATCTCTTTTTTCCATTTTATATCTGGCTTCTTAGAGAAAGTGCCGCTTCCAGAACAAGGTGCATCTATCAAAACGACATCAGCTTTTTCCTCTGCTGTACATTCGGCTGAATCTTCTTTGTGCTGCTCTATTATTTCTATACCTAGTCTTTCAGCTTCTGCAGTAAGCATCTTTAGTTTACCCCAATATTTATCATTGGAAACTAACTTTCCTTTATTTTCCATCATTTCAGCAATCTTAAAAGATTTCCCGCCAGGAGCGGCACACAAATCTATCACCTTCATACCTGGCTTAGCATCAGTAAGAACTGCTGCAAGTGAAGCAGCAGGGTCTTGAACAGTCATAAATCCTTTCTGAAAAATCTCAGTTTTGGAAACACTATTGCCAAGGTTTTTTACCTTGTATGTACCAGGATGATATACTGACTCTTCGAACTTGATTTCATTTTTTGTTAATATTGCTTCTACTTCTTCTTTGGTTGTCTTTAGTTTATTTATTCGCATGGCTATATAAGGAATTTGATTATTAGCCTTCATAAGCTCTATTGCAAACTCTTCTCCCCAAAATCTAACCCATCTTTTAGTCATCCATTTCGGATGAGAATGAATAATTGATAAATAGAATATTCTATCATCATTTTCATTTGGGAATCTTATATTAGCTTTGTTTCTAACAATATTACGTAGTACACCATTCACTAAACTAGCAGCTTTTTGCCCTTGAACTTGCTTTACTAATTCAACTGATTCGTTGATGGCAGCATGTTCTGGGATTTTATCCATAAATAATATTTGATATAGTGCAATCCTCATTGAGTTCTTCACTATGCTCAATGATTTGTGGAACTCACCATGGAAAAAACCAATAAGCACCCAATCGAGTTTAGCTCGCCATCGGACAGTACCATTAACCAATTGTGTTAACAATGCCTTATCCTTCCTACCCATATCCGTTCGCTTTAGTTCCGATTCCAATAGTTTGTCTATATATGAATCACTTCTGTCATATCGGTTAAGAATATGAGTTGCAATTGCCCTACATTTAGTAACAGTTGACAAATTATCTAATTTATTAGTACTATTTGTAACTTTTTCCATAAATTGATGCTTTATATTATAATAGAATTTAACTTGCTTTAAATAGCAATATAATCAAAAATTAAGTGAATAATATGGAAATGACGAAAAGAACCCTATTTGTATTTGGATTAATACTAATAAGTTCAATATCACTACAATCGCAGGGGTTCAATTTATCGAACCCAATATTCCCAAATGTTAATAGCTTAGCTGATGAATCCATTGGTGGGTTTGCTGGCATAGGTCCAAATTGGCAGAATGGAACTCACTATGTAGATTGTGAAGGGTGTGAGTTTATAGATGGTACTGGAACTGGCTATACATTTGGTGCCATATATCAATTAAGAATAAGCCAAACATTATTTATTGGTGGCTATTTATCATTAGATTTTATGAATATAAGCTCTTCTTACAGAGAGATTGAAAATATTACTATCAGTGCACCCGATAACCCACAATTGGATGGCAAAAGTGCAAATGTAGAATTTCGTCACTCTGCGGATATGTCCCTTTCATACGTATCATTAGCTCCATACTTAGAATTCAACCCTGTTGGTTGGCTTTCAGTACGAGCTGCTCCGAAAATTTCATTTCCAATAGGTTCTAACTTAGTACATACAAAAGAACCCACCTCGAGCAGAGTTGTTGTAGAGGGGATAGAAGGAATAGGAAGTTTGAGAGATGAAACTCTGCAAGATTCGGAAGTTGCAGATTTGACTTTTCCCCTGATTAGCGCAGATTTGACTGGAATGATAAACTTAACTCCAGGTGAAAAATCGACATTTTCACTTGGCTTCACTCAAAACATCCCATTCAACAATACAAGCGAGTTCGGCGAAGACTTCCAGATTTTCTCTTGGCGTGTATTTGTTGAGTACAAATATTCACTACTTGGAACATATGACTATCTGAAGAAAAGAAGGAAGTAAACAAAAAAAATCCCACTACTAATAAAAGAAGTGGGAATTTTGATGTTTCATCTAATTAAATATTAGTTATCTAAAGGGAAATCTTGTCTGGATCTCTCATGATTCAATATGAAATAACTTCCAGATACTTTCATTAGAATAATAAATTCTCTTGGACTAATATTTGGCCAATTACTTTCATCATCAAATCGTATTTCATCATTACCATTGTTTACAATATAATAAAGAGCATTATCTGGTAGGTTAGAATTCAAATCTTCAACTTCGAAAAAATCATCATCTTCACCAGTATAAACCATTATATTTGAAGTGATGTCTCCTAACTCTTCTGAATTAGTAAACTCTTCAGAGTTCATACTGAAGTTTCCTTTTACTCTTAGTTCAGAGCTAATTAGTCCAGATCTTGCAGATGCTTCGATCAAATAATCTAATCTAAATTGTGCAATTACTGTTCCGTTGTCCATCACATTTAGAACATGTTAAGTTGTTACAGATGCTTCGCTAATACCAGCCCAAGTTGAGCTACCTACTCCGACAGGGAATACTAGCAAACCCGAAGAATTAGGGCTTAGTGGATCAATATTTTCTGTGTAAATTGCTTGGCCAGCTCCTTCTGATACAGAAACAGAAATATCTTCTCCGTCGCCAAAATTCACAACGGCTACTATTGGGCTAAGTGAATAAGCCATAGTAGTTGAAGCAATAGCTATTGCTATTAGTAATAATAATTTTTTCATAATTTACTCTATGTATTTTTATTTAAACAATTATCCAAAAAAATAAGAAATATAATTCACTAAACAACTAAATCTTTCTTCTCATAGCCATATTTTTCCATCCAATATTCTTTGGTGAATTCAACAGCACCACTCCCTAACAGCTTAATATCTCGGTCTAATCTGGTGTCAATGTCCTCTAGCTACTCTCTGAATTTGAACTTTGCTTCCAATGGCTTACCATAATTAGCTCCGATACATAAATAATTAGCGTATTCACTGCTTCTTCTACCAACAGCTTGTCTGCTAATACTAACTCTTCCCTTATCTTGTAGTGAGTTTCAGCAGCTGCTTTGCTGCCATTAGTTACATCTGTTGTTAGTGTTTGTGACAGTATCGCCTTTGAAATCTCCTTGTTTGTCAGCTTTATCATCTCATTATACAGCCGTACTGAGCTATAAAAGAACTAACCGAATAGACAACATCGGTTGGATTGTCAGTTTACACCGATGATGGCGATGATTTCACTGATATTTGGGCAGACAATATAGTCCTAGCTTATGTAGATAGCAGCACCAAAGGAAACCGCTCGGAGTTCAACCCTAGCTATGGCTATACTTTCAGAAGAAAGGGAATGCCCGAAGTAGATACCTACAATGAAAATGGTGGCAAAATCAAGGTCCTTCGCTACACAGACAACTACTCAATTAACGTAACTGCAGGAGATGCAGCATATCTAATTTCAAACACTAACCACAACTAAGAGGTAAACTATGCCAATAAACACAGTAACAAGCAGCCCAGTTCTAATACTAAGCTACACAGCAGGTGAAGATTTATCTGCATTCAGAGCAATCAATTTCGATGGAGAACTAACTGACGATGGCGCAGAATTATTAGGCGTTACAGATTTGGCTTGGTCCACTGGTGAAGTGGCATCTGTAATAGCCATAGGTGCAACAATTATGGAAGCAAGTGGTGCCATCAGCAAAGGCGACAGCATTGTACTAGCCACCGACGGTAAGGCCGCGGCTTTTGGTGGCTCTGGAACTAAAATAGGATTCGCCCTCAACGACGCAGCAGACAGCGGATACGTGAAGGTGCTGATTAGGAAGTAGTTATATTTTATAGCTCTCATTTATGAAGAGATGGATTTTTGTAACTTAACCCACCTATGTCCTCCCTTATCAGGGAGAACTAAAGCTCACTGAGCCTGTCGAAGTGAACTTTAGTACTAAGTGCGTTTCGACAAGCTCAACGTACTAGCCACCAAACTTCACACAAAGGGAGGACTTCCATACCTAGCTCCTCCTTGACAAAGGAGGCTGGGAGGATTAGTTAATATTCAAGCTCAGTCATTTTTTGACTGGGCTTTTTTGTTGTTATTATAGCAACCTTTCCGAAAAATATGTATATTGCATATTGCTTAATTTAAATTAAAATGAAATACACCTTAGACAAAAATGAAATTATCATATAATTGGCTCACAGAATATATAGATTTATCAGTTCCAACGGACGAGTTAGTTGATATATTAACAACTACAGGGCTCGAAGTAGAGGAAATAACAGACGACAGAAAGAAATATGATGGCTTTTATACAGCTCGAATTCTAAAAATTGCACCCCACCCCGATGCAGATAAATTGCAACTATGTACCGTTGACTCTGTGAACGGTGAGCAAACTGTAGTTTGTGGTGCTCCCAATGTAAAGGAGGGGCAGAATGTTGTACTAGGAACAGAGGGAGCAACAGTGCCTTCAGATGGGTTCCAACTATCTAAAAGAAAGATAAGAGGTATAGAGTCCAATGGTATGATATGCAGTAAAATGGAGCTTGAGTTAGGCGAAGATCACGACGGAATTTGGGAGTTACCCGAAGGAGTTGAACCAAGCCAACCACTTGCAGATTATTTAGAATTAGATGATATAATATTCGAAATAGCTATCACTCCAAACAAAGGCGATTGCCTAAGTCATTTTGGAATAGCCAGAGATTTGGCAGCATACTTCGGCAAAGAAGTAAAGCTACCAGACACCACTCACAATACTAATAGTTCTGATGTATCCGATTCAGTTGAGATTGAAATAGAAAACACAGATGCTTGCCCACGCTATGCTGCTAGAGTAGTGCTAGGGGTTAAAGTTGGAGAATCACCTGCTTGGCTAAAAAAGAAGCTCAAATCAGTTGGTCTCAGGCCAATAAACAACGTTGTTGACGCTACAAACTTTGTGCTTATGGAGTTAGGTCAACCACTACATGCATTCGACTATGATTTAGTTGCTGGAAATAAGATTATAGTCAAAAATGCTAGTGACAAACAGAAATTCACAACACTTGATGATAAGGAGCGTACACTCGACTCTGAAATGCTGATGATATGCGATGGCGAAAAACCTATTGCTGTTGCTGGAGTAATGGGTGGTGGCAATTCAGAAGTAACTGATGACACTGTAAACATACTGATTGAATCAGCTTACTTTTCACCGAATTCTGTACGCCGAACAGCTAAGAAATTGGGTATTAATAGTGATGCATCATACAGATTTGAACGTGGTGTTGATATTGATGCAGTTGAACTCGCAGCCGACCGTTGCGCTCAACTTCTAGAGCAAATAGCTGGTGGTAGTATAGAAAAAGGCATAGTCGATGAATATCCAAATAAGAAAGAAAATATAAACGTATCGCTAAGATATTCACGAGTTGAGAGAGTAATTGGTATTAAGTTAGAAAAAGAAAAAATTAACGAAATACTTACGTCATTGAACTTCAAATTAGTAAGCCAAGATGCTGAAAAAGCTGAGTTCGAAATTCCAAATTACAGGCACGATATAGAAGCTGAGATAGATCTGATAGAAGAGGTTATACGTATGTATAACTACGACAACTTAACTCCACAGTTCTTCGCAAATGTATCTTTCGACTCTCGTAAAACGCCAAAGAAATTGGAAAAACCACAAAGAAGAGATGAGCTACGTCATTTCCTAATAAATCGTGGCTTCAATGAGTCATTAACCCAAAACCAAATTGATCCAGCATCAGCTGAGATATTCACCGAAACACCTTTAGTAGTTTCCAACCCATTGGGTCGTGATTTATCCATAATGCGTCCTTCACTTATCCCCTCAATGCTTAGAGTGATAAGTAGAAATATAAGATTAGGGACTAGCGATTTGCAATTATTCGAAGTTGGGAAAGTGTTCCAATCCAGTGATGATGATAACAATACTGTAGCAGGAGTAGCTGAGTCTGAAACAATACTAATAGTACTATCTGGGAACAACACACCTGAGAATTGGAGTGAAAAAAGTAAAGAAGTAAGCTATTATAATATAAAAGGTTTATTGGAAAATGTAATAGAATTTACTAAGTTGAGCAACGTAAAATTTGAGCAAGAAGCAACAGTAGGATTTGGAGGAAATAGCTGCGGTATTTACCAAGGCAAAACCATGCTTGGACACTTCGGTGAGCTAGACGCTAGAATATTGAAACAATATGAAGTAGAGCAACCAGTATTTGCTATAGAATTGGATATGACCAAATTATATGAAATAGAAAAAGCTCCAAGCAAGTACAATACAGTTTCAGCATTCCCATCTACAAGTAGAGATTTGGCCTTTGTCATCGATGAAAAATTAGATGCCGGCAAGGTACTAATATTAATAGAATCAAATGGTGGCAAATACTTGAGGTCTGCTGATATTTTTGACGTTTATACAGGTGAGAATTTACCTGATGGCAAAAAGAGTGTTGCTTATACTATGGAATTTGTATCAACAGAGCGGACTCTTAAAGATGCTGATATAGATAAAGTAATCGGCAAATTAGTAAACAATATAGAAAACACTTTCAAAGCACAGTTACGTAAGTCATAATTAAATATATATTTATCAAAAGTGAAGATTCGATATGGTAAGTGATTCATTAATCCTAAAAATAAATGAGTTCAAGGAACTACTTGTTAAAGCCTCCTCTCAGCTAAGTGAGCTTAAAAAAGAAAATGTCACGTTAAAAGAAAAGAACAATGACCTGTACCAAACTCTGATGAATAATGACAATTCACTCTCGGAAGTAAAGGACACAGAGTCAGAACTCCGCCAAAAAATAAAGTCTTTGGAATACAGGGTAGAACAACTCGTTAATGAGAACAAAACACTTAACGAAGAAATAGAAGATAATGAATTACAGGCTGAAGAAAAGGACGAAAAAATAGCGCGTATACAGACCACTTTAGATCAGTTCAACTCTAAACTTACCAAATATGAAGAAGAGCTATCAGAAAAAAGCAATAAACTCAACAATATTGAAACCAATCAATATCATCTTAAAAAAGAGTTGGCTGAGAAAAAAGAAAGACTTCTGAAAATAGATGATACTATCACCGCTCACAAAGAAGAAAATGCCAAACTAAAGAATGAACTTTATCACGCAAATCAAAAATTAGAAAAATTCCCTATTCTTAAAAAGAAAGCAAAAGAGTATGACGAATACGTAGAGTCAGAAAAAGAAGACGAAGAAGAATATGTTAAGAATATTTCTGACTTAAAGCAGCTTACTCACTTACTTGAGGAAGAGCATGCAAAAGAGAAAAAAATGTATGAAGCAAGTATCAATGATAAAGAAAAACAAATTGAACTACTTCAATCTCAGTTAGATGAAATAAGAAATAGTGAGAGTAATGAAGATTTAAACAAATCACTTTCAGAGCAAATAGATAAGCTACAAGAAAAATTAGATAAAAAAGAAAAAGAAGTAAAAGAGCTAAACGATGCTGGCTATGGGGTGTTAGGACAAACACTATTTGGAAGTATGAACTTTGACGATGTAGATGTGAAACAAGAAACTGGAAAAATTAGCGAGTTACAAGATAAAGTTGACAAGCATGAATTCAGAATTAAGCTATTAGTAGACGAAAATGAAGAAGTAAAACAAAATGTTGAAGAATTAGAAGCCAAAAAGGAAAGTCTGGAAGCTCTGGTCAAGAAACGATATAAGCAAATTCAAATATTAGAAGACGAGCTAAGTAAAGCAATAGATTTCAAATTAAAAACAAAAGAAAGCCGTCTAAAGTTAGCAGACAGTTTAGAAAAATATCTGCACAAAATTGAAAATATCATTGAAAATTAAATAATTTTTGATATTATAGTATAGTTTACAAAGTGTGAACTAAATAAAAAGACAAGATTGATGAGCAATACTGTAAAAGTAAAACTAGGAAACAAAAATTACAATTTGTCTAACGATAGTAGTGAAGTAGACTTAAGAGATACTGCTGCTAAGGTTGACGAAATGTTCGATTTTATAAGAAAAAATGCATTACCACCATCTGCATCTGAGCAAGATGTGGCTGCATTATCGGCCTTAAGTATATACGAAGAGGCAAAAGTTAATGAGATGAAGTTCAAAGAGAGTTTAGATTATCTGGAAAATGAAATAACGAATATGTCAAACATAATTACCGAATCATTATCGTAATCTGCTCAATCTCATACATTTTACCCTACTTTTATTCTTAGCAGTATAAACAGAATTAACTCGCGTTTACTATTCTTGTCTTACGTAATAGAATCTATAACTACTATATAGGGAGTTAGACTCCGATTATTGATATCGGGCCGCAAAATGTGATTTCTATTACATTTAATCAGTCTTCGGTTATTTAGAGAACTGGAGAAGGATCGGCGGATTTTAGATATAGTTGGGCTTTCACCCACCGTGTTTGAATTGGGTTCAACACGTCACATAGGCCATGTGCTTAATGGCTGTGGTCTAATAGGATAGTAAACGCTTTTATTTTGTTACTTATCATGCTAATTCATTACATGGAGAACAAATGGACGATTCAATAATGCTAGACATTGGCGTGGGTATTGCAGTTGCAGCTGTATTAGGTGCTATTGCTTACTTCGCTGGTAAAAAGGTTGGCGACAAGAAAATAGCGGAAGCCGAGAAAAAGGCCAAAGGTATTGTGGACAATGCTTACGAAAAATCAAACCGAATAAAGAAAGAGAAAAAACAAGAAATAAAAGAAGAGTGGCAGAAGAAAAAGCAAGAGTTCAACAATACTTACAAATCGAAGAAAGAAGAGCTTAGGATAAAAGTAACTGCTGTACAAACCCGTGAAAAAGGTATTGACGAAAAACTTGATATTATCCTGAAAAAGGAAAAAAACTTGCATAATTTTGAACAAGACCTAAAAAGAAAAGAAAAAACTCTGAACGAGAAAGAAAATAAAACAGATCAGATGTTTGATGAGATGACCCACAAACTAGAACAAGTTTCTGGTATGTCTCGTGAAGAAGCAAGAAAGCAAATCTACGAAGAGTTGGCAACAAGTGTTAGAAAACGCTCTGCACAAAAGCTAAACCAAATACGAGAAGACTACAAACTAAAAGCTAGAAAAGAAGCCGTGAATATAGTTGTGGGAGCAATACAAAGATCTGCTTCTGACATAGCTATTGACAATACAGTTTCAGTAGTTCAGCTAGAGAGCGATGACATGAAAGGTAGAATAATTGGGCGTGAAGGACGTAATATACGTGCCTTCGAAGCAGCTACTGGTATTGACTTGATTATTGATGACACGCCGGAAGCTGTAATAATATCTGGTTACGATCCTTTCAGAAGAGAAGTAGCTAAGCGTTCACTAGAGACTTTGATGCTAGATGGTAGAATTCACCCAGCAAGAATAGAAGAGATTGTAAACAAAACTGAGAAAGAATTAGAGGAAGAAATAGTTGAAGTAGGTCACAAAGCACTACTTGACTTAGGTCTTTCTAATATGAAATCTGGTCTTGTTTACTTTATTGGTAAAATGAAGTACCGTTCTAGTTATGGTCAAAACCTACTCAATCACTCTATTGAAGTTGCTAATATATGTGGTATTATGGCAGCGCAACTTGATTTAGATATCAACACTGCCAAAAGAGCTGCATTGCTACATGATATTGGTAAGTGTGCTCCCAAAGAAATGGAAGGTCCGCACGCAATGGTTGGTATGGAACTGGCAATGAAGTACAAAGAAAAGCCAGTTATATGCAACGCTATTGGTGCTCACCACGAAGATATTGAAATGGAAACTCCAATTGCAGTACTAGTTCAAGCCGCTGATTCAATCAGTGGTGCAAGACCAGGTGCAAGACGTGAATCACTTGAAAACTACATCAAGAGATTAGAGAAGTTAGAATCTATTGCTAACCAATGGGATGGTGTTATCAAAACTTACGCAATTCAAGCAGGCCGTGACCTAAGAGTAATTGTAGAACCAACTGTAGTAAATGATACTACTGCTGACGAAATGGCTGACGAAATAGCTAATAGAATTCAAGAGGATATGGAATATCCAGGACAGATTCAGGTAACAGTAATCAGAGAGAAAAGAGCAGTAGCAATGGCTAAATAACTCAGTCAATTACGATTAATTATAATAAGGCAGATGAGTTTTTCTCATTTGCCTTTTTTTTTGGGTGAGAATATGCCACAACGATGTAGTAATTTCGACTTGACGTTGAAGAATTAAGTCCGTCATTATCAGGGAGGAATTACAAGGATTAGAACTCCTTCGATTGGGACAGGTCTAGCTCCTCCTTGACAAAGGAGGCTGGGAGGATTAGCCGTCATAGCGAGCGAAGCCCGGCTATCTTTTTTTATTGTGAGATTGACCCATCCTCTTCACTTCGCTCTGAGTTTTCGCAATGATAATTTAAGTCTAGTTTTTTCAGCAGAGAACCTATCCATAGATACAAAAATAAGCCCAACCAATTAGGTTGGGCTTATTCAATAGTTATATTTATCGACTATTATTTTGTTGGTGGAGTAACGTCAATTAACTCAACTTCAAAAATAAGTAGCGAGTTTGGTCCAATTGTACCAGCTCCTTGTGCCCCGTAAGCTAAGCCAGGAGGTATAAAGAATTTGTACTTCGCACCTTTTTTCATTAACTGAAGACCTTCAGTCCAACCAGGAATTACTCTGTTAAGTGGAAATTCTGCTGGCTCGCCTCTTTGTACAGAGCTATCAAACACAGTGCCGTCTAACAAAGTACCGTGATAGTGAACTTTCACATTATCAGTAGCTTTGGGCGATACACCGTTACCTTCCTTCATCACTTGGTATTGCAAACCACTAGCAGTAGTTTTCACACCATTTGCAGATTTATTTTTTGCTAAAAACGCATCAGCTTTTTCTAAATTTTTAGATGAAGCTTGTTGTTGTTCTTTCATTCTTTTGTCTTGCAATTTTTGTTGCAAGCTAGTTAGTATTGTTTGCATCTCTGCGTCAGTCAGCTTTGGTGCTTCTTTGTAAGCGTCTTCCAATCCGGCTTTTATAACTTCAGAATTTAACTTCAAATCATCAACCATTAGGTTTTTACCCCATTGTAAACCAATAGCGTAAGCTAATGAATCTTGCTCAGTTTTCAATTCTACCTGTCCGTTCATATCTGTACAAGCAATACCAAATAATATGGCTCCGATTACAAATAAGTTCATTAATTTCATATATTATCCTTTTAGATTTATTAAAAATGTAAATTTCGTTTTTAACTTTTTGTATAAGCAACAAAGTTAAGTAATTATATTATAATAACTAAATTACTATCATTATGAGAAAAATAATTCCGACAAAAGTGAACAAAAATTGTAGAATTGCCGTAATTACTACAACTTGGAACGAAATAATTACCGAAAAGTTGTTAGCAGGTAGCTATCAGGCTCTTAGTAAAAAGGGAGTATCCGAAGAAAACATAACTACTTTAGTTGTTGATGGTGCTTATGAGCTACCGTTGGCGTGTAATTCACTTGCTAAAACTGGCAACTTCGACGGTATAGTCGCGCTTGGGTGTGTAATTAGGGGCGAAACTCCTCACTTCGATTTCGTTGCAGGTGACTGTTCGCGTGGTATAACAGATACTATGCTTGAAACTGGTGTTCCTATTGGGTTTGGATTGCTCACTACTGACGATTCGGACCAAGCATTTGCAAGAGCAGGTGGAAACAAAGGAAATAAAGGTTACGAAGCTGCTGAAACTACGCTGAACATGATTTCAGTTTTACAACAAATTAATGAGTGAAAATATAAATCATTGGTACCATCTTTTATTAATTAATAATTCGATTATATAATGTTAAAACTCATTGTTTCTATTATTGCTTTAGGTACTATCTGCAATATTCAATTAGTAGCACAAGAGCTACAAATATCTGACTGGAAAGCATACACATCCTTATACGAAGTAAATTCACTAGACAAGGATGGCGACAATATATATGTTGCTACCCGAGGTGGAATTTATTTTGCAAATACTAACAATACAGACACAGAGCAATTTTCTAATATAGAATCTCTAAGTAGGATAAATGCTCAATATATAACACATGACGAAGCATCTGATAAAGTTTTCGTTGGCTATGTCGACGGTGTATTTGATATTTATTTAGATGGTGAGTGGAGTGGCATATTCGATATTTGCAACGCAAACTTCCCTAATCCACAAATAAATGATATGGTCATAATTGAGGAGAAAGTCTATATAGCAGGTGGATTTGGGTTAGTGGTTTTCAATCACGAGGAAAATGTAACTATAGAAGATGTAAAAAGATTTGCCGATGTAAACCCAGGTACTGAAGTTTACGAAATAGAAATATATGATAACAGAATATGGTTAGCCACTGCTGGCGGAATTGTTTACACTGACTTAGACAATAGCATAGCCAACAGATACGATTGGGAAACTATAGTGCCTTCAGAACAGTTCGATTCGGAAGATATATTGAGCCTGAAATGGATAAACAATCAACTATATGCAACGTCGGGCGATAATATATATATATGGGAAAATGACTCACTCAAAAACTTATTCAGTTTTGATGAGAGATTAATCAAAGGGTTAGTCTCAAAAAACAATCAGCTTTATTACTTTTTGGACAATGAAATGAAAGAGTTTCCTTCGCACCGAGGGGTATTCAAAATAGATCAATTTGTTAATGGAATTCAATTCGATGACAATAATGAGAAAATATACATTGGAAGCACAGCCGGTATACAAATAATAGACGGTGAAACACAAGAAACTATAAGACCAAACTCACCAATTACTAATGGCTTTGCGGATATATTCGTGGATTCGAAAGGAACACTATGGGCTGGTACTGGTAGAGTAGGATCGAATGAAATAAGAAACAGAGCACTAATGTTTTTAGAAGATGGAGAATGGGGATACTACAACAGAACAGATTACCCAGTTTTTGATGAGAATAGAGTTGTCAGAATAAACGAATTAGATAATGGTGATATAACTGCCAGTACTTTTGGAGGTGGTTTGTATATTTTCCCTAATGGCGAAAGAGAAAATATGAGCTCAATAAATTTTGACAATAGCCCTTTAGAAACAATAACTGGAACTGGTAGCTTTACTATAACTGGTGACACATACGAAGATGAGCAAGGCAACTTATGGATTGTAAATTGGGGTAACTCAGGTAATGGACCATTGTTTGTAGTTCGCACACCCACCGGGGAATATGAAACTATTTTTCATTGCTTAGGTAGCCAAAGAAGAAGTACTTTTAAAATGGAAGTTGATTTGAACAGAACCAAATGGGTAGGTTCATCGGGTGCTGATGTAAAGCTATATGGCGCTGAGTTACCAATAGGTCTAACATATTACAATGACAGAGGTACCCTCACTGATAAAACTGATGATATATGTGGTTTACTAACCACAAACAATTCTGATTTGATAAGTAATACTCAAACTGCTGTAGTAACTGACAAACAAGGAACACTATGGATTGGCACTGTTGGTGGAGTAAATAGAATAGTTAACCCTTCGGCAGTATTTAACAACGCTACTCCAATTATTGTAAATGTAAGAGCTATGGCAAACCAGAACGTAAGAGAGATTGTAGTTGACGCAACTGACAACAAATGGGTAGCCACAGCCGACGGACTTTTTGTATTAGATCCTGAAGGTGAAGATGTAATTAAGACTATAAACAAAGACAATAGTCCATTACCAACAAACGAGCTTTACTCACTTGAATATGATGAGAATACTGGTAGAATGTATATTGGTACTGACCAGGGTATGTATAGCTTACAGACAAGTGCTGTTAAGCCACTAGAAACTTATGATGTTAAGGTGTTCCCTCAGCCATTTGACAATCGCAGAGACGATATGCTAACTATAGAAGGTCTAGCAGAAAACAGTGATATCAGAATTGTAACTATCAATGGTGAATTAGTTAAAAAAATAAAGGTAAACAGCCGAGTGACCACTTGGGACGGGAGAAATGAGAATGGGCAAAAAGCTTCGCCAGGTGTGTACTTACTATATTCCGTATCAGAAACAAAAGATGAATCGCAAGTAGTAAAAGTAGCGATAGTGAATAAGTAAAACTAATTCTAATTCGCAATCACAATCAATTCTTTAAGCATTACCGACTTGCCAGCTCGCTGGTCGGTAACTGTTACAACAACCGGATAAGGGCCAAGCGGCAAAAAGTCTCCACGTTCGTCTCGCCCGTTCCAAGTAATTATACCACGCTCAGCAACAAATTTTGATTCAGCTAACTTTCGTGCAACTGTTCCATTTTCATAATATATGGTACAATCATAAAGAGCATTTCTATACCCTGACTCAAACTCAATTACTATGTAAGGCTCGGTCGATGAACTAGGTGAATAAGGATTTGGAGTCACAGTAATAGTGCCACTATTAGTCATTACTCCCGAATAGCTATTTGGAGCAATCGGTGTTCCACCATTCTCATCTGTACAACTCAGCCAATTTGTTCTTTCATTGCTTGGTAAACTGGGTTGTAATTTCTCAAGACTTATACCTTTAGTTTCGGTGAGGTAATCCTCGTGCCAATCATCGCTATACCGAACTGAGTCTAACACAGCCATATCACTATCCATAATCTGGAACATATCCCCACCATTATTCAAGCTAAACGATGATTCAGTCATCAATACATACTCCCTTCATGTCAGGTTCTGTACTATAGTAAGCCAAGCTATCATTTGCAATAATAGCATACCCACTTGGTGGTAACAAGAGAGTTGTTATTATTCTATTAAATCTATTTCTCAATACATCTGATTCATCTGCAAAATACCAACCATCAATAGATAAAGTGTCTGTAGTAGTGTTATATATTTCTATGTATTCATACCCTGTCTGGCCAACATCGAACATAATCTCATTTATGAGCACATCACCGAACTCATTAGCTTTGTTCAAAGAGTAAAAAAGAAATAAAATCAATATAATATAGTTCCATTTGGGCATAAATATTTAATAATTCCCCATCAACGAATCTATATCTGCTCTAGTTATCAATTCATCATGAATTACCAAATCATCTATTGTACCTGTGAAATATGAAGTCAAGTCAACCCTTGCCCCTATATTAGGTATATAGTTCATGTGGCTAGGTGTGTTAGTAGACTTCGCCATTTTTTCTTCACCATCTATATACAGCTTTATCAGAGTTTCATTATCATTAATTCTATCAAAATTGTAGACTATATGATGCCACTCTTCATCGAAGTAGGTTTCTTTGTCATAAGCGATTCTCTCACCAACATTTTCTCTCAGCCAAGTCATTGTCTGATATTGCTGAAAAGTATTGACGCCAACAAACCAACCACCTTCGAACCAAATAGCATTTCCTACTAAATCAAAATGTCCTGCTTCAGTTATGTTTTTCTGCTCTCCTATATTTGACCAAAAAGCAACAGCAAAATCTCCATCGAAATCTAACATTCCTGGATATGGCAAATTAATATGGCTAGCACCGTCAAAAAATATTGCAGAATTTGCTGAATCAAATCTATCAGGAGCAAAAATTGCTCCATTAACTATGCCATCATAATCAGAGTCCGAACTATCTGCAACGTCACCATCGAATGGATAGTATGCAAAATACTTTTTGTAATTATGAGTGATTTCAACTTCCGAGGTATCTTTGTCATCATTACCTGTTGGATTACTTGAATCATCGCTACATGACATGAATACAACAGTTAGAATCAATGTAATGATTATGTTTTTCATATTATTTCTGTCTATTTTTAAATATTACAACAAAAATAAGAAATCCACTAAACTTTTAAAGTAAAACTTTGTCTAAGAATTATCAAACTTCTTATTGCTATATATACTAACAGTGTTCCTACTACGTGGAAGGAATAATTAGAAAGACAACGACAAAAAAACTATTTAATGAAAAATTTAATCCTCGCATTTTTAATTAGCTCAATAGTACTCTCAGCTCAAGACAAATATGATATATCTGGTACAGTAATAGATGATAGCAAATTACCTCAGATCGGTGCCTCTGTAGCATTGCATTCATCTACTGATTCTAGTATAGTAACTGGGGGTGTAACCAAAATAGCTGGTAAGTTTAGGTTCAATGCCCCACAAGGCAAATACTATGTTAGAGTTACTTCCGTGGGAATGGAACCAAAGATAATAAGCCCTGTTGCACTAAATGATGATTTAGATTTAGGAACTATCACTATTGTTCAATCATCTGTTTTGACTGAAGAAATAGTTGTAACGGAAGAAAAAGAACTAATGGAGCTTAAGCTTGACAAAAGAGTTTATAATGTAGACAAAGATGTTTCTAATATTGGGCGTAATGGTTCCGCAATACTAGATAATATTCCATCCGTAAACGTAGACCCTGATGGTAATGTATCACTTCGTGGCTCTGGTAATGTTCAGATATTGCTGAATGGTAAACAGTCTGGGTTAGTGACAAGTGATCCTGAATCCATAAGACAACTAATGGGTGAGATGATAGAGAAAATTGAAATAGTCACTAACCCATCGGCACGCTACGATGCACAGGGTGAAGTTGGAATAATAAATATAGTACTAAAGAAAGAACAAGAAGCTGGATTCAACGGTAATTTTTCACTCAGAACTGGATACCCTCACAATCATGCTTTCACCACGACATCAAATTACCGTTCAGATAAAATGAACTTGTTCGGTACAGTAGGTATAAATTACAGAAGAGCACCTGGGTCAAGCACTACAGATCAATTTTTCTTCGAATACGATACTTTTAACTACACCAATACAGACTTAGATAGATTAAGAGGTGGCTTGGGAGCAAACCTACAAATTGGTTCTGATTTCTTCTTCGATGGTGGAAACACACTTACTTTTGCTGGTAATTACAGATTCGGTGATAGAGAAAACAACTCAGAACTGACATATACAGATTACTTGCCAAATGGCGAAATATATAGAATATCGAATAGAACTGATGACGAGATGGAATCTAAAAATGATATTGAGTTCAATCTGACTTACGAAAAAATATTCGATGGTAACAAAGACCACAAACTACTATTTGACTCAAGATTTGAGCAAGATAAAGACATAGAAGAATCGAATATATTCGAAGCAGGCGATCAAATTGATGACATAGTTCAAAGAAGCTATAATTTGGAGTTTGAAAAAAATCAGCTCTATCAATTAGACTACATATACCCATTCAGCAAAGACGGTAAGTTCGAAGCAGGTGCAAAAGCAAACCTACGAAAGATAGATAATGACTTTTGGGTAAAGCAGCAAGTTGGTGATGAGTTTGAGTTCTTAGATGGATTCAATGATAATTTTGTTTATTATGAGAATATAATTGCAGCTTATGTAATGGCTGGTAATCAAATGGAAGAATTCGGTTGGCAGTTAGGAGTAAGAACTGAATATTCGGATATCACAACCGAGTTGCTAAGAACAAACTACAGGAATCAAAGAGATTATATTAATTACTTTCCTTCTGCACATTTCAATTATAAGTTAGATTTACAACACTCATTGCAAGCAAGCTATTCGGCAAGAATTCAAAGACCTTGGTTCCGGAGATTAATGCCATTTTCTAGCTTTACAGACTCGCGTAATATATGGGGCGGTAATCCGGATTTAAATCCCGAATATGCTGATTCTTATGAACTAGGTTATCTATTCAATTGGAAATCTGGCTCTATATTGTCGAATGTATATTACAGACACAGCACAGACATTATACAAACTGTCACATTCATTGACTCAACTGGAGTAACTCAACTTAGACCAGCCAATGCCGGTATTCAAGATTCGTATGGAATGGAGTTCAACTTATCAAATGATTTTACAGATTGGTGGTCAACAAATGTAAATGTAAATGTTTTTGCATCCACAATAACAGGTAATAGCACTGTCTTCAACTTAAATAGTGAGTATTTTAGTTGGAACACACGTCTTTCATCTAAATTAAAGTTTGCAGGTTTTAATTTTCAGACAACCTTTGTCTATAGGGCTCCAGAGGACACTCCACAAGGGAAAAACCTTAGTATGTGGTGGTTAGATTTTGGTCTATCCAAAGATATACTTGATAATAATGCTACATTAACATTATCTGGTAATGACATATTTAGCACGAGGCGTCGTCGCTCTATAGTGAATGGTGAAACATTCTTCAGAGAATCTGACTTCCAATGGAGAGCAGGACAAGTTACTTTAACATTCTCTTACAGAATTAACCAAGCTAAACAAAGAGAAAGGTCTGCTTTCGATGGTGATGGTGGTGATATGAATTAGAGTAACTTCTCGTTGCTTTTAATACTCTTCATACCAATGATCTAACTTTTCTTCTGGTTGCTCGTCGCATATATACTTTTCTAATCTTAGTTTGTCATTGCATTGCTTAAAATATAATACTATATTTTTTATCACTTTTATCTCTATCTGAGCCACTACGTCATACTCTATGTAGTCATACTTTATCTTTACTTTCTGCTCTACAGTTTCGCCACCCTCACGCTTCATGCTGAATTCAATACTTTTTTTATCTATTAGTCTCTCTACTATCTCATCACTCAGTAGCGAGTCCACATTGTCAATAAAATCATTCTTAGATATAGAGCTGTAATTCTGTCCCTCACCACAATTAGTTACCATAGGGAACATAGCATAGTCATCAATTGTACCGTAGTCAGCAGCTTTTATCTCAGTCACTACTTCTATCATTTCTTGTAGGAAATTGCTTCTAGTTGTATCACCTTCATCTGCTAAGGCAGCAGATAAAGTCAGTATAAATAGGGTTAGAATTATTGTAGATTTAGTCATAATAGCAGTATTAATTTTGGGCAGTTATTCAAGTTAAACTTTAATTATCTAGTTTATGTTCTGTGATAAATTTATTTTTATCATTACTCAGCTTTAACTTCACACCCCTAAAACCACTTCCTTATCGTCGAAGTGTATTTTCTCTTTGTCAATTATTTGGTAATTCTCGTGTCCCTTTCCGGCTATTAGTATTATGTCTCCACTGTTCGATATTTTTACCGCTTCCACTATTGCTTCCTTGCGGTCTCCAATCACAACATAATTTCCAGCTTTAGTAAGCCCTTTTTCTATATCAGCGTATATTTTTTCTCGGTTTTCTGTTCTTGGGTTGTCGTCGGTCACTATTATCCTGTCGGCATATTTCTCGGCAGCTTCTGCCATTTTTGGTCTTTTGGATTTATCTCTATTACCACCACAACCAAACACAACTATAAGTTTACCCTTGGTTTTGTCTGACATTAGTTTGCTTACCTTTGCTGCTTTTTCCAACGCATCTGGGGTGTGTGCATAGTCAACAATAGCGATTGCTCCGTTCGACAAATTAACTCTTTCCATTCTACCTGGAGCTGTAGTTATAGTGCTAAGACCAGTTGCCGTTACTAGCAGTTCTTCTTGCAATATTTTGGAAACTGCAACCAATGACAAACTGAGATTCATAATATTGAACTGAGCTATTAGAGGCGAGTGAACAGTTACTGACTTATCATTATGTTCAATATCGAACTGGCTGCCGTCGTTGCTTATCTTATCATTCTTAATCTGATAATTTGCATTAACATCCCACCCAACAAGTGATACACTTGCTTCCGTATCGCTTATCATATCTTTGTATCCGGCATCATCCACATTGACAATAGCTATTCCATCTGATTTCAGATTATCAAAAAGCAATTTCTTTGCTTCCGAGTATGCCTCGAATGTCTGATGATAGTCCAAATGGTCGTGTGTTATATTGGTAAATAGAGCAATATCAAAATCCAAGTACGCAGCTCGGTTTTGGTCTAAAGCGTGCGATGATACTTCCATTATTACATACTCTATCCCTTTATCTGCAACTTGTCTCAATATTTTGTTTATCGTAACAGAATCGGGTGTTGTAAGTGTTGATTCAACTTTCTCATCATCTATATATATACCTGTAGTTCCTATAATTGCAGATTTTTGTCCCTGTTTTTTTAGCAGGTTTTTAATTAAAAAGGTAACTGAAGTTTTACCATTTGTTCCCGTCACACCTATCATTTTCAAATTTTGTGAAGGGTTTTTATAATAGTTTGTAGCCAACTTAGCCAGTGCAACCCTGCTATTTTCTACTACAATAAAGGTAACATTGTCATAACGTAAATCAGGTGATTTTTCACTAACTACCACATCTGCACCAAAGCTAACAGCAGACTCTATATAATCATGCCCATCGGAATCATGACCACTTATTGCTACAAATATATCGTGCTGATCCACCTCACGGCTGTCGTGCTGCAGGTTGTTTATTTCTTTATCTATCGTTCCTATTACTTCTTTGTATTCCAGTCCATCTATTAAGTGCTTTAACTTCATCTTAGTTCTCTTTTGTTGATTACTATGATTAAAATTAGCACAATATTTTATAAATGACAAATAGTAAGTTTTGGGAGGGTAGGCTAACTACTAATTATTGATAGCATTTGTATTGTAATAAAATTCTAATGCTGCTTTGTTCTGGTCTATCTGGGTTTTGATGAGTTTTATTTGTGAGTCAATGTATTTTTCTTGTCTTTTGTTTACTAAAAACACTGTGCTTTCACCCAAATCAAACTTTATTCTCTCACCGTCGAGAAGTGCTCTATAACCTTCTACATTTCTTTGTAATAAGTCAGTCTGTTGGAATAGTAGGCTTTGTTTAGCCCAACTTGCATTGATTTTATTTCGCAATTGTTGGTATTCGTTTTCAATCTTGAAATCTATCTCTTTCAATTTTATCTCTGCCAACTCTACATCACCTCTGGCACTTCTGAATAATAGAGGCATGGAAAACCCGATACCAAAAGTAAAGTTGTTAGCTGATGCAATTTCGTTAACTGGATTATCATTTACTCCAAGAAGAGGGTTATACTTTGCCTTCAGTTTGGGTAATAGCTTTTGACTTTTTAGTGATTGCTCTACTTCTAGCATCTCACGTTTGTTGTTCAAGGTTAAAAGCTTTGGGTGGGATGAAACTACCACCTCCAAATCCTCAACATTTGTAGCTAACTCTGTATTGATGTTTTCTGGTGTTATTTCTTCTCTTAGATTTACTGGCTCGTCATCTAACCACAAGAAGTTCTCAATCTTTAATCTAGATTTAAGTAGCTTAATCTGATTTTTTTGGCGCATTGCTATTACATCTTGGTATTGCAGAAATGCTTCTAAGGTATCCATAGCAGTCTTTTCGCCGTTCTCAAAAGAAAGCTTAGTTATATTCAAATAGGTTTGACTAAGTATTCTGTTGCTATCTAAAGTTTTATCAATTTCATAATACATCTGCCAATCAAAATAGTTCTCTATTGCTTGATACAATAGTTCCAACACTTCCAACTGTCTTTGGTTCTCAGACATTCTAGATATTATTTCTGCTTTGTCCAAAGTAGCACTACGTTCATTGACAAGCAAACCTTGCAATAAATCAACCTCTAAACCAACAAAGAAAAGCCCGTCTGGTTGTAAAAAATTCTGGGGATTTAGAAACTGACCATCGGTGTTATCATAACCAGCAAGTAAACTAACTCCATACCTGGTTGGTATATCTAACTTCCCATCATACATTTGATAATATAACTTCTTATCAAAATCTTTTTGTTTCCAGCTAGCACTAATTAGTGGGTCTAACAAACCATTGGCATATAGCATACTCGCTTCACCAAAATCTGTGTTTAACTCAGCTGTTTTGATTATTGGGTGTTCTTCTAATACAATCTTGAGGTACTCACTGTATGTAAGTGTACTTTCATCTTGTGACAATGCTTGATTGAAAGGAATTACAAATATGCACAGAGCTAATAGCTTGTACACAAATGTTTTTACACTTGTATTGTAAACCTTCGATATGGCACCATCAGTGAACATAATATTATTTCTTCGACTTTTCTTTAGAACCAACGTTGTACTGGGTATCATAGTAATCAGCAGGGAATCCGTTCAGCTGTCGCCATATCTCATACCAAACTGGAACTTCGTTAAGCAACATGAATGTAGCAGCACCAGTACCAACAAATAAGTTGTCGGGCCATGGCTTTTCTGTTTCTAAAGGACTAACTATTACCCTGTAATCGCCTTTATCGTTGATAAATTTATCTATAGCTACAACCTTACCAGTAAATACACCAGTTGCTCGCTCTGGCCATCCACTAATTATAATAGCAGGCCAACCGTCGAACCTAATTTTTACCTCGCTATCAACATGTACTAATGATATGTCTCTTGGGTTTATTTGTACCTCAACTGCTAGTTCATATTTCTGAGGCATAATAGAAACTATAGTTTCTCCTTCCTTCAGAGTTTCACCTATACCTTTTTTCAGTGTACGAGTTACGTATCCAGATTGAGGAGCAGTTATGTTATAGAATTGTTGTCTTGTGTTATAATTACTTAGAGTACTTTTCAACTTCGAGACATCAGCTATTGTTTCTAATTTCTTGGAGATAGCAGATTGCTTTTCTGATTGTGATTTGGAAAGCTTATCCATATACTCTTCTTCTAATGCAGAAAGCTCAATCAATAAATTGTTAAGCTCATTCCTACGATTTAGTAACTTGTTTTTTTGTACTCTATACTTTGCTCCAGCATTCTGAAGTTTTAACTCTTTATCTTGTAATTCTGAAAGTGATTTTAGCCCCTTCTCATTCAGCTCTTTTATTCGTTCATACTGATTTTGAGCTATTTGCATATTATTTTCCAAGGCAACCATATCAATACTATCATTGGCAATTTTATTCTTTGCCTGTTCTACCTTGTTTAAAGTTTGCTTTTTCTTTAGACTGAGGACTTCTGTGAGTGCCTCAAACTGTTTTCCAAGTGCTATGATTTTTTCATTGTACGAGTCTATACTTTCGAATTTGGCATCATACTGTTCGCCGGTTCTATCTACTAATTCTGGATCAAAGTACTCATTTTTTACTTCGGAAATGAATGCTATTGTATCACCCTTACTCACAAAGTCACCCTCTTTCACATTCCACTTTTCAATCCTACCAGCAATTACTGATTGAATAGACTGCGGTCTTTGTTGTGGGTAACGAGTTGTTACAGAGCCATCAGCTTGTATATTCTGTCTCCACGGCAAAAATAGGAAAATAACTATACTTATTAGAAGTGCAGAAGACAAGTAGATAGAAGTTTTTCTAATTTTACTCTTTTTCAGAATTTGAAAAGAATTAAAATCAGTTAGCTTATATTTATTTGATATACTATTATTTGTAATATTAAGCATTAGTTAGCCAAATGTTTTTGTTGCACTTTTCTTTCCAATAATCAAAATCTGAAACAACTACAAGTGCCCAGTCTTTATCTTCCGACGTCAAATAGTCAATAATACTATTTCTGTCTTCTTTATTCATGAACTGAAGTGGATTCTTTAATAAAAGTAACTTTGGCTTACCAACTATAGAACGAGCTAATATGATTTTTTGGATTATACTTCTGCTTATTCTTTTTCCTGTACTTAAAATTTCAGACTCTATACCACGTGGTAATTGAGCAATATAAGGTTTTAAACCTAATTGGTTAATTACATTATTCAAATCTCTATCTTCAATCTTTCTTCCCATCACAATATTTTCTCTCAAAGTGCCCTTGAACAATTGATCTTGTCCTTGAGTTAAGTGAATATTGTCGAACAAACTTTCTTTATTCATTACATTATAGGAATAGTCGTTGACGTATAATTCACCTTCATTAATTTGATACAACCCTGAGATAACTCCTAATAATAATGATTTACCACTACCAGGTTTACCTTCAAGTACAATCCTGTCACTCTTTTTAATGTCAAATGAGACATTATCAAGTAACCACCTTTCTTCATCAGGGAATTTGAATCTTATATTCTTTGCAACTACCTTGAATTCCTCTTCTTCTTCAACATCAATCTGACCATCATTTTTGTCTAGATCCATGTCCGTAACAATACCAATTTTTTCCAGGCCTGTTAGAACATCATAAATAATGTCAATTAATCTGATTATTTTCTCTATGGAATTGATAATCAAGATAATTACAATTTCTGCTGCAACAAATTGACCTAAATTAAGCTCTTCTTGGAATACTAGTAAACCACCCAAAAAGAGTAAACCAAAGACTAAAAACACTCTGAAAGTAACGAAGAACTTAAACTGTTTTAGCAATACTTGAAAGTGGTCTTCTCTGTGCTCCAAATATTTGGTTGAGAAGTAATCTGTTTTTTCTAAATGAAGTTTACTTCTGGGAATTAATTTAAATGAATCTGAAAGTCTAGCTATTTCTTCTAACCAATATGCCAACTTATATTTAAAATTACTCTCCATCAAACTAGTTTCTAAACCAACCTTTCCAGTTAATTTATATATTAACCAAATCAGTACAAACATAGCTGTACCAAGTATAATAAAGTAAGGACTGTAAATAGAAAGTAACAACAGACCAAAAATTATCTGAAATATTGCTTGCGAGAAATCAATTAGAATCTTTGGTAGTCCTTTTTGGATAGTCATAGTATCAAAGAATCTATTGACTAATTCGGGAGCGTAAATTTTATCAAATTTGAGGTAAACAATTTTAGGAATTCTGTATGCAAATTCAAAGGCAGAGCGAGCAAATAAATCTTGTTGTACATTCTCAACAACTCTTAACTGTAGTATTTGCAAGAAACCAGTTACTGCAACACCTATAATAACTACAACCACTAACAATACCCAAGTGGACGTAAGTTCACCCGTTTGTAAGAAATTAATTATAGCTTGAATACCTATTGGTAATGTTAAGTTAACAATACCTATAAACAAAGCATATAAATATATTTGTTTGATTTCGGACTTGTATTGGCTCAAAAGCCCATAAAATCTTTTAATTGGAGTCATCTAATTATAATGGTTGATATATTTTTCCTATGAATAAACATTAGTTAAAGCATATTCGATTTTTAGACTTTATTATTTTGTATTTCGTTAATCTAAATAGAAAATAAGCTATTTTACTGTTTATACTATCAGTAATTGTACCAATTAATTTGGGGTAATTAATGATTTAATCAGATTTTAGAAATAAATTCGAAGGATAAGATAGATTAGAATAACAAACGTTTACCTTTAATGAGAATTCGGTTAACAATTAGTTTCCTACTAAGTGGTTGAATAACCTGATTAACTATTGACTTATTTGGTAACTCAGACTAATTTTTTTACCTCATTATTGTTAATAAAAAACAATTGTTTTACTTGTATTTATTTTTG
>JBDQHL010000010.1:0-43026 GCA_040264895.1 Bacteroidota bacterium | reverse complement strand
TTTTTTTGTCATTAACCTATAACACTCTAATTCCTTTTTACTTAGCTATATTATTTTTTTTCGAAAGTGAATTTACCATCGCCGTCTGTGCCAATCACAATAGATGAATCTTCTTCCAAATCATCCGAAAGTATATACATTGATAGTGGATCAACTATTTTTTTCTGTATCATTCTCTTTATTGGTCTAGCACCATAATTCACATCATAGCTAATTTCAGCCAACCAACTCAGTGCTTCATCTGTAATTGTCAGCTCTATTTTCTTCTTCTCTAATCTCTTCACCAAATTATCAAACTGCAATTTCGCTATGTCCCTTACTTCTTCTTTCAGAAGAGGTTTAAACATAACAATCTCGTCAATCCTATTGATGAACTCTGGTCGCATAACTTGCTTCATCTTCGCCATTATCTTCTCTCTTGCATCTGCAAGGAGTGCAGTTCTGTTTTCAGAGGTCATCTCCCCCATTTTGCTGGTTATGTTTTCTGTACCAATGTTGGAAGTCATAATAATAATAGTATTCTTAAAGTTCACTGTCCTTGCTTTGCTGTCTGTTAATCGTCCATCGTCCAGCACTTGCAGCAAGATATTGAAAACATCTTGGTGTGCTTTTTCAATTTCATCCAATAAAACAACGCTATATGGTTTTCTTCGAATTGCTTCCGTTAGCTGCCCACCTTCGTCGTATCCAACATATCCTGGAGGCGCTCCTATCAAACGAGTAACGGAGAATTTATCCATATACTCACTCATGTCTAAACGTACTATTGCATTTTCATCATCGAATAAATATTCTGCTAATGATTTGGCAAGTTCAGTTTTACCAACTCCTGTTGTACCTATGAAAATGAACGACCCAATTGGTCTGTCTTCATCTTGCAATCCAGCTCTTGAACGCCTAATAGAATTAGATACTGCTGTTACTGCCTCTTCTTGCCCAACTACTCTTTCGTGGAGTAAGTCTTCCATCTTCAGAAGCTTTTCTTTCTCACTTTCTATCATCTTAGTAACTGGAATACCAGTCCACTTCGATACTATATCAGCAATATCCTCTTCCGTCACTTGTTCTTTCAGCAAGTGGCTTGTCTTTTGCAATTCTTCCAAATCGCTATTGGCTTTCTCTACTTTTTTCTCGAGCTGGTGAATTTGACCGTAGCGTATTTCTGCTACTTTGTCGAAGTTCCCTTCGCGTTCGTAGCGGTCTGCCTCGGTTCTAAGGTGGTCAATCTGAGATTTCATATCCCTAATTTCTTGCAACTTACCTTTTTCGGTTTCCCACTTCGCTCTTAGTCCAGTTCTTTTTTCCTTTAGCTCAGCCAATTCTTTTTCTATCTCAGCTAATCTATCTTTTGTTGTATTGCTCATGTCTATTCTTTTTCTTTTAAAGTATTCCAGTCTTACCTATTTTTAGACGAATAAAATTAAGATTAATTATCATCTTAAAGTCTAAGATATGTTATTTAATCAATTGAACATTTTTTGTTGATTTATTGCTTAACCTATCCAGCATTTTAATCAATGTTTTGCTTAATTCATACAGCAGTTATGATAACAATTTGCTTAATATATTCAGTAATTTAGTATATTTATTCATATTTTATTGTTTTTCAATAGCTTGCATATTCTTTTTTTTTAAATTTAATACAAAAAACCCATAAGGATTTAATCTTATGGGTCAATTTTAATCGTTTAACAAAATATTTACTTACTTTTTTTATTCTTCATCTTTTTGCGGAATTGCTTCAATTCTTCCTTAGTTAGATTATCATCATTATTGACATCAATCAGATTGAAATTAGTAGAAAGCTTCTTTCTTTCAGTTGATTCAGCTTCTTCTCTACTGATTCTACCATCATTGTCCTTATCAAGGTGCTTCATAATGTCACGTCCACCTTTTCTACCTCTCTTTTTGCCACCAAATTCTTTCAATTCATCTTTGCTCAAGTTGCCATCAGAATTAGAGTCAATTTCATCAAATTTTTCAATTAATCTTTCTTTACCTGACTCTTCTGCTTCAGCTTTACTAATTTGACCATCACCATCTGTATCTAGCTTCATAATTCTGCGCTCACCTCGTTCTTTTCTCAACTTCTCGCCAAACTCTTTTACCTCATCTTCACTTAGGTTGCCATCAGAATTAGTATCTATCTCATCAAAGTGCTTTAATAATCTCTCTTTACCTGATTCTTCAACTTCCGCTTTGCTTACAAACCCATTGCCGTCTGTATCTAATTTCATTATGTCATTACCCCCGTGTTTGCCTCTTTTACCTTTTGAGTATAAATCACTTGTAGTAAGACTAAAAGTAAGTGCTCCAACTAATGCTAATGTTATAATTTGTTTTGTGATCATTGTTACCACCTTTATTAAATTGTTATTAAATATCGTTCTTTATAGTTTAGACACTTATTTGAATAAAAGGTTTAATGTAAATATTACCTCCCTTTCCACAATCTCTCATCTACATCTAATAAATGGTTCACATACCTGGCGGCATCGAACAAATAATCTGAAAGACGGTTCAAGTACTTCATAATATTTTCATTTATTTTTTCTTGGCTTGATAATTCGACAACTAACCTCTCAGCACGTCGGCAAACAGTCCTTGCATTATGTAAGTGAGCAGCAGAGTGGCTACCACCAGGTAGAATAAAGTTTTTTAGTGGCTGCATTTCTTCCTCATATCTGTCAATAGCATTTTCAAGTCTAGTAATTTCTTCTTCATTAATTCTTTCAATTGCTTGAGATTTTATTCCATCATCGATAGGAGTAGCCAAGTCAGCACCAACTGAAAAAAGCGTTTCTGAAATATTTTGCAAGTCATTTTTTACCGGTTCTGGACAACCAAATGAAATTGCAAGACCTACAACAGTATTTAATTCATCAACTGTACCGTAAGCATCAACTCTTAAGCTGTTTTTCCCTACTCTTTTACCATTGAATAGTCCAGTTGTTCCATCATCACCAGTTTTTGTATAAATCTTCATTTCTATTAGCCATTTAATTTGTTAAATTTGTGTTAGTATATATTCACAAAATAGTAAAATTCAAATTGAATAAAGATATAAGCTTAATATTTGTCGGTGATGTGGTTGGTGAAATTGGTATGAACTGCCTAATAGAACAACTACCGAAGATAAAAGAAAAATACAGTGCCAACGCAATAGTAGTTAATGGCGAGAACGTCTGGGAAGGAAAAGGAATAAACGAAGAAGAAGCCAATAAGCTATTCGATGCTGGTGTACACGTTATTACTACTGGTAATCACATATGGGAGAACTGGAAGTCGCGCCCACTTTTAGGCAAAGACAGAAGAGTTATCCGCCCAATGAATTACCCAGCTGGTAATGCTGGTTATGGCTTTACTACTTTCAATGCTGACAATGGAACAAAAGTAGGAGTGTTGCAATTGCAAGGGCGTACTTTTATGCAATCGATTGATTGTCCATTCAACTCAGCTGATTTTGCTATTGACAAACTAAAATCTGAAACAAATATAAATATAGTTGACTTCCACGCAGAAGCAACTGCCGAAAAAATTTCGATGGGTTGGTATCTAGATGGCAAGGTAAGCGCATTACTTGGGACACACACTCATATACAAACTGCAGATGCTCAGATACTACCGAATGGAACTGGTTACATAACTGACGTAGGTATGACTGGCCCCTACGATAGCGTATTGGGAATGAGAAAGGACATAGCTATTAAGAGATTCCAATTGCAAACAGCTCACAAATTCCAAGTTGCAGAGAATGACTTGAAAGTAGCTTTTGCTCACCTGAATATAGATGCTGCAACTGGACAAACAATTAATATAACTTCGCACGTAATTCCAAATTACGAGAATCAAGTAATATGAAAAAATATAATGTAGCTATAGTAGGTGCAACTGGATTAGTTGGTAGAAAGATGTTAACTCTTCTTCACGAAAAAAACCTACCTATAGAAAAATTATTTTTATTTGCTTCTGCACGTTCTGCTGGAACAACTATGGTTTTTAACGGAGAAGAAATAATCGTTCAAGAGTTAAAAGAAAATTCTTTCGAAGGAATTGACTTAGCACTCTTTTCAGCAGGTGGAGAAACTAGCCGTTTCTTTTCGCCATTGGCAACTAAAGCTGGTTGTGTTGTAGTTGATAATAGTAGCGCTTGGAGAATGGATAAAAATACTCCACTCGTTGTACCGGAGGTTAATCCGGAAGCTTTAAAAAACCATAAGGGAATAATTACTAATCCTAATTGCTCCACTATTCAGTTAATGTTACCGCTAAAAACAATAGATGATAATTTCAAGCTGAAAAGAGTAGTCTGCTCTACATATCAATCTATCACAGGTGCTGGACAGAAGGGCTTAGACAAGTTAGAAAGAGAGCTTGGTGGTGATTATAGTGATGAAAAGCCGATTGCTTTCAACACACTGTTCCATAGTTTTGAAGACAATGGCTTTACAGACGAAGAAAACAAAATGGTAAACGAAACCCGCAAGATTATGAACCTTCCAGATTTGAAGCTGGCTTTCACATGTGTTAGGTTACCAATTATGGGTGGACACGCTGAATCAGTGAACTTTGAGACAGAAGAAGAATTTAGCGTTTCTGGACTTAAGCAACTACTACAAGTAACTAAGAACTTGGTAGTATTAGATAACTGGAAAGATGGCGATTACCCCACTCCAATGGAAGCTAATGACAAAGATCAAGTTTTTGTTGGTAGATTACGAAAAGACCCAAGCGTTGAAAATGGTGGATATATGTGGGTAGTTGCTGACAACTTGAGAAAAGGTGCAGCAACGAATGCAGTTCAGATAGCTGAAAAATTAATAGAAATGGATTTAGTAAGAGTGCCTCAATAGCACTCTTGCTGGCCCCAATGGTAACTTACAATCTCTGTAACATCTTCTTTGCTTCTACTACATAAGGTGTAGTTGCATACTTTTCTATTATAGTTTTATCCTTGCTTTTAGGTCTAACTTTTGGTTTTGTATTCTTCTTCTTTTCAACTACTTCATCTGGATAAAGTACAAATGACCCTTTCTTCTTTTTAGGTTTGACATCACCAGTGGTGGCAACATCATTTTTATTCTTTGTAATTAATTTTGCTAAATTATCAAGTTTACTATTAATATCATCATTTTGCTCTTCTAATTTATAAATCCTACTATCAAAATTATCTTGTCTGTTATTAAGTCTTTCCAACTGTTCTTGCAATGTGGGAATCTTTTTCACCGAAACATTCGATTCAGCTTCCGCTGGTTTCTCCTCATCTGGCAAATATGTCTCAGTCTCTACAACAGTTTCTATTTCGTTCGTATTAGTATTTGAGTTTTCGTCAACGTTTTTTATTTGTTGCTTTTTTTCAGATTTTGCTGATATATATTTTCCATTTCTCACACTACTCATATTAGAGCATGAGGCAAGAATAGCCAAAAGTGATGACAATAGTAGCCAATGGACGATATGTGACAATTTCATAACTGTTATAATTATTACTAAAGCATTATAAAATATATACTTACGAAAGTTTAGTATATTTTACTATTTATACGGACAAGAAAAATGCCAAAGAATATAAAAATATTGATTTTTAACTGGCAAGACATTAAAAATCCACTTGGCGGAGGAGCCGAAGTACATTTACATGAGATATTCAAAAGAATAGCTGCGAAGGGACATGAAGTAACATTGGTTTGTTGTGAAATACCAGGTGAGCCGAAAGATGAAGTTATTGATGGAATAAAGATTATTCGTCGTGGAAGTAGAAACACATTCAACTTTAAAGTGCCGAAGCTCTACAAAAAAGGGTTTATGAACAAAGGCTATGATGTAATAATTGATGACGTAAATAAAATTCCATTTTACTTACCATTATACATTGGTAAGAAATTATTAGTATTAACTCACCACTTTTTTGGAAAAAGTATATTTAGAGAAACAAATATTATCGCTGGACTTTATGTAGTATTAGCCGAGAAATTAGTTAACATTATTTATAAAAAATCAAAGATTGTAACGGTATCGCAAAGCACGAAAGATGAGTTCATAAGCCGTGGATTTAATGGAAATAACATCTCTATAGTCCATAATGCAATAGAGCAGGACGATTACCCAATGGCTGTTTGTACAAAGAATGAAAACTTCACAATCACTTACTTCGGAAGATTGAAGAAATACAAAACTGTAGATAATCTATTCGATGCATTCGAAAAATTAGAAAAGAAACACCCAAATATTAGATTAGAAATTATTGGTAGAGGCGATTTCCGTCCCCACTTAGAAGAATTAGCACAAAAAGGTGGCTATTCGGAAAAGGTAAAATTCCACGGGTTTGTAACAGATGAAGAAAAAGTTCATCTTCTAAGTAAATCATACGTTGTAGTAAATACATCCATGAAAGAAGGTTGGGGAATAACTAACATAGAGGCAAATGCTTGTGGTACTCCTATTGTGTCTGCTGATTCACCTGGATTACGTGACTCTGTCAAAGTGGGTCTATCCGGTGAACTCTATGAGTACGATAATGTACCAGAACTTACAGCAAAATTAGAAAAATTAATTACAGACAAAGTATATTTAGACAAACTTTCTGAAGGAGCAGTTGAGTGGGCTAACCAATTTTCTTGGGACAAATCTGCTAACGAAATGATGAGAGAGATTGACAAAATTGTTTACCGTTAAGTTATTACCAACCAGAAACAACAGCAAGCAAAATATCATTCGATATTTGCTCTAATATCTGTTCTATCGCTTCATTTCTATTAGCTAATGCATTTGACAACTCATAGTTCAGATAAGAGGAAAAGTTCTTATTCCATATTTCTTCTCGTTTTACATTATCATAGTATATTGCTTTACACCGAACTGTTACCCTTCTTTCTGTTTCCAAAGCACCGCTAGAAACAGCAACTGGAGAATCTGCAATATTTATTATGCTAACTTCTAACCGTGCGTCTCCACCTGGGTTTTCGTTAATGTTGAACGAGTTATCACTTCTAAACTCATCTATCAATGACTGAGCAAGAATATCACGAAAAGTTGGGTTACCATATCCGGAATTGTCAACCACTGGCTGAATATAAATTGATTTCAGGTGCGGTGGTATATTTCCACCTGTGAAAGAATAGCATCCAGATAAAAATACAATGACACTAAGTAATGCTATTATTTTTTTCATTGGTTGATAATATATTGTTGGATAAATGGGTTGTTCTTTCTCTCGCTACCTACTGAAGTCCTTGGTCCATGTCCAGGATAAAGCCAATAGTCATCTTTAAGTGGCAAAATCTTGTCTTTTATACTCTGCATAAGTTGATTAAAATCCCCCCCAGGCAAATCAGTCCTGCCAATGCTTCCTTTGAATATAGTATCGCCAGCAATAACTGTTTTCTCTTCATTATGAATAAAAATCACTCCACCTTCAGTGTGCCCTGGTGTCTCTAACACTCTGAATTTCTGGTGTCCTAATATTAACTCATCACCTTCATTCAAATAATTATCAGCATTTATTCCTCTCATTTCAAAAGGAAGCGGAAATCCACCGACATAGCTATTTGGGTCTTGTAATCTGTACTCATCATCTTTGTGAAGATAAACAGGTACATTGTGTTGCTCCCTCAAATCTGGAGCATCAGCAGTGTGATCCCAATGTGAATGAGTGAGCCATATTTCTTTTAGCTCTGCTCCATTTTCAATCAGTGTACGGTTGATATATTCCAAACTACCTGGAGGTACGTCTATTACTACCGCATAGTTAGTTGAATCGTCAATTACAATAAAAGCATTAGTTACTGCTGGACCAAAAGCTTCATAAATAAGTTTCATTTCGTATAATTTCTTAAGTTTGTAAGAATAAAAAAATAATTTTGGTTTAAAACCATTATAAAACTAACTAAAATTTGAACTATTAAAAAAAAGGTAAACAATGAGCACAGTAATATTATCAGCAACAAGGACACCAATTGGTGGATTTTTAGGAGCTTTGGCTCCACTTTCTGCACCACAATTAGGAGCAGAAACAATTAAAACTGCTATAAAACAAGCTGGCGTAAATTCTGAAGACGTAAACGAAGTAATCATGGGTAATGTATTGACTGCAGGCGTTGGACAAGCACCAGCTAGACAAGCGGCAATCTATGCAGGACTTCCGAAAAAAGTTGAATGTATGACAATCAACAAGGTTTGTGGTTCTGGACTTAAAGCTGTGATGTTAGCCGACCAAGCAATAAAAGCTGGTGATGCTACAACTATAGTTGCAGGTGGTCAAGAGTCAATGTCTAACTCTCCCCACTTCCTTAAAGGAGCGAGAAATGGCTACAAAATGGGTAACACAGAACTAATCGACTCTATGGTACACGATGGGCTTTGGGACGTTTACAACAACTTCCATATGGGTAATGCTGGTGAAATCTGTGCGAGCGAGCATACTTTCAGCCGTGAAGACCAAGATGAGTACGCTATCAGCTCATACAAAAAAGCATTAGCAGCTCAGGAAAATGGTTGGTTCGATGAGGAAATCACTCCTGTGACTATATCAAGTCGTCGTGGCGATGTAACTGTTGACAAAGATGAAGACCCGGGTAAAGTGAAGTTTGAGAAAGTGCCTGACCTAAGAGCTGTATTCAAAAAAGATGGTACCATAACAGCAGCAAATGCTTCTAATTTGAACGATGGTGCTTCTGCATTAGTTGTACAAAGCGAAGAAGCAGCAAAAGCAGCTGGTCACAAGCCATTAGCAAGAATTATTGCTCATTGTTCACACGCGCAAGAGCCAGAGTGGTTCACTACTGCTCCTACTTCTGCAATCCAGAAAGTATTGAAAAAAGCGAATATGGAAGTTGGCGATATTGACTTATTTGAAATAAACGAAGCATTCTCAGTAGTGCCTATGCACTCAATCAAGGAATTGGGAATAGACAGAGAGAAAGTAAATGTACACGGTGGTGCTGTATCTATGGGTCATCCAATCGGTGCTTCTGGTGCTCGTATTCTTACTACTCTTATCTATGCACTGAAGAGAACTGGCGGTAAATACGGCTTGGCTACTCTTTGTATTGGAGGTGGAGAAGCAAACTCTATGATTATTGAGATGATGTAAGTTACATTATAGAATTTAGATACTAGAAAGGAACTTTAATTAAGTCCCTTTTTTTTATTGACTTGAAATAAATATCTTTTCGTAGAAAACACCATCGATTATAATAAAATAGAAGCCGTTTGGTAATCCAGTTATGATATGATTAGCTGAAACATTATTCTCATTTAGGCTCTTCTTATAAACTTCAGAACCAAGATAGTCTATTATTCTTATTTCACTTTTTTTTAATATATTTTCTACTATAATTTCCCCATTACTTGTAGTTGTAATAAATATTTTTTCTTTTTTACTTTCTTCATTAGTATTAACACTGGTTAAAAAAATCACATTCGGGAAGAAAATATTTGTAGGGCTAAATAATTTTTCTATTACATTTCTAATTGAATCACGAGTTTGATATGAATTGATTTCAATTTCGAATCCATAAGCTCCTCCAAGACCATCAATCCTTTTAATTGTACTTAGATTGAAAATTGTATCTATTTGTCTTACTCTCTCCCTGAAATCTTGATATTTATTACTCAATTCTTTAAAATCAATATACCCTGTATCAATTTCAGAAAGTCCAAATGTTTGGAAGGTGAGGAATGAAAATTCTGTATAATATATTGGAGTATTATAAATATCACAAGAGGCCTGTCCATTACAATTGTCTACAAATATCCCGTCTTCTACATAAGAGCCTTCGACTTTAGAATGTGGCTTACAAAAACAATCATCTTCAACTTGAGAGTTGAGATGCGGTGATATTAATATAAGTAATAGTATTGAGGTAATAAGTAAAAAATGTTTCATCAATTACTCCGTAAATTATTATAAATACTTATTTTATTTATTAAAATGACAGCGTTAATACAAATATCAACCCATTAAAATTAAATATAGTTACAAATTGTCGAAGATTTTATTAGATTAATCAAAATTAAAACCAAACAAAGTAAAATAAAATGAAATTAGGAGCATTTTCGGTAAGTCTGAATGTAAAACACTTAGCCAAATCGAAAGAATTTTATGAGCAACTCGGGTTCTACGAGTTCGCGGGCAGTATGGAACACAACTACTTGATTATGAAGAACGAGGACACACTCATTGGTCTGTTCCACGGTATGTTCGACAATAATATACTGACTTTCAACCCCGGTTGGGATCAAGATGCCAATGAGTTAGATGAGTTCACAGATGTACGAGACATACAAAAAGAGCTAAAAGAAAAAGGAATCGGTATTATCAACGAAACAGATGAGTCTGCGGAAGGACCCGGCAGCTTTGTTATCCTTGACCCTGATGGTAATGCAATATTGATTGACAAGCATAGGTGAGGTTTTAATTAACCTAAACCCACCTAAATCCTCCCTTATCAGGGAGGACTTCAAAGTAATTAGCTCCTTCTTTTTAAAGGAGGTTGGGAGGATTTGCTATTAACAAATCTATGGGTAGACGGAAATCTGTCATTGCGAACGAAGTGTGACAACCTAACTAAGGACAGCCGCGTCCTTTCAGTCCTCGCTGTGACAAGCATAAAAAAAACTCCCAGCTAAATCGATTAGTTGGGAGTTTTGTAAATTTAATATTGTTTTAGAGACTATGAGTTTATTGCTTTCTCAACGTCTTTAGTTATTTTCTTCGGTGTAGTTTGTGACGCATATCTATCAATAGGTTTTCCGTTTTTGTCAATCAAAAACTTAGTGAAGTTCCATTTGATATCATCTGTAATCAAGCCAGACTGCTCAGATTTCAAAAATTTGTAAAGAGGAGCAGCATTGTCACCGTTTACATCAACCTTCTCGAACATTGGGAAATTGACAGAGAATTTAGTTGTGCAGAAACTCTTGATTTCTTCATTGCTACCTGGCTCTTGCCCACCAAACTGATTACAAGGAAAACCAAGTACAACAAATCCTTCATCTTTGTACTGTTCGTATAGTTCCTGAAGACCTTCGTATTGAGGCGTGAACCCACACTGGCTTGCAGTGTTAACTATTAGCATTACCTTTCCTTCGTAATTGCTTAGTGGTACTTCATTTCCATCGATGTCATTAACAATATAGTCATATACAGAATCAGTAGCTGGCATAACTTTACCTTTCGTATTTTGTGAAATAACAAATATTGAAATAAGAACTACAGGGATTAATATAAGTAGCTTTTTCATATCAATATCCTCATTTTAATTATAAAAATTATTATTTCTCAAAAACGATTGGTTCACAATCACATTGTTGTTGAACAATTATTTTTGCAGCTTTTGCTGACTCTAAGCTTGAGTAATTACCAATTACTACTGCAAACTTATTGTCTCCATCTATTGATTTACTTTTTACTTCAGTTCTCATTCTCTTTCTTAGGAACTTCTTCATTTCGTTTTCTGCACTCTTTTTGTTGTCAAATAGACCAACTTGAAGTCCATAATAACCAGTCTTAGTTACAACTGTTTCAGCAACTTCCGCAACTTCTTTTTGAACTTCAATATTAGAATCAGTTGTAACTTCCGAAGCTGTTAATTCTGCCTCTTCTACTACAGGAGTACTATCTTTGCTCTTCGTAGCCAGTTTTTCTTGTTGTTCTTTTACAATTTGAGATGGATGTGTCTTGTCTTCTGTTTCGTCTATTGTAATTCTTTGTCTTATTACTCTATGATTATTATTACTTATAGCTAAGTTGCCATCATTATTATTAGTTATCTTCTGTATTCTAACAGGTTGTGACTTGATAACTGAGTTTGATTCTGACTCTGGTTTTTCCACTTCTCTTGGAACTTCTCTTTCTCTTACCATACCAATCTTTTTGGGTTCTTCCCTGTTCAAATCTCTCATTTGATTTGGCTGTGAGTCATTGTCTTTTCTCATAACTGGAGCAGCTTTTCTTTCAATAGTAGTACTATTATTATCAGATTCTAATATTGTGGATCTGTTCGATGCTATCCCATCAGCAATTCTTATCATTTCAGATGCGGCCAATATATATTCAGACTGCGGGTACTTTGTACGGAAATAATTAAGCTCGTATTTAGCTTTATTTAATTCCCCTTTCAGAGCATAATACTGTATTATTCTCCAATAAGCATCGTCAGCCCATTTACTTTCTGGGTGATTAGCAACAATTTTTTTAAATATATCGATTGACTTATGAGTGTCGTCTATCACTACCGCAAGCAATAACTTTACGCCAGGATCATTGGGATACTCTACCAATAAGTCTGGAATATGAGACTTTACCTCTACTATTTTGCCTTGTGCTACCAGATCAAGGTATGAGTCAATATCAGGTGTTTTTGATTGTGCTACTACAAACGCAGATAGCCACAGAATTAGGATTAAATTTCTCATGCTTTCCCCCAGAGAATTTATTATAATTTGTTTCTTTTTATGCTGTTCATACTAAAATATAAATATAATTTGAATTATGGAAATATGTGAGTAAATTTATAATTGTAAGATACAATCATTCAATATTTTAATGAAAAAGAAAATTAATTTACTATTTGCAGCAGGTGGGACTGGGGGACATCTTTTCCCAGCAACAGCTGTAGCCCAATATTTAAAATCAAAATACGAAGATAGAATTAACTGTATATTTATTGGTACTGAAAAAAGAATAGAGTCGATTAAGGTGCCCAAACTTGGTTTTGATTATCATAGTATGCCTATTACTGCTTTCCCTGGTAAAAACATAAATGGATTGAAATATCCAATTACATTTATAAAGTCAATATCTGCAGCTCGTAGAGTTATAAAAAAAAATGACATTGACGCTGTTATATGCACTGGCGCTTACATTAGCTATCCACCTGGATTGGCAGCTAATAGACTAAAAAGAAAACTCTTCCTAATGGAATCTAATGTTAACCCAGGTAAGAGTATATTATGGTTGGCTAACAATGCTAGCAGAATATACACTTCCTATGCTGAGAGTTCTAAGTTTTTCGACCCATCAGTAATCAATAACATCAAATGTTTGGGTAATCCAGTTAGAAGTGACATACTCAACTTACCAGATAAGAATGCTGCTTATGAAAAATTTGGGTCAGATAGCAACAAGAAAACTATTTTTATTTTTGGTGGAAGTTTAGGTGCACAATCTATAAATAGATTCATCGAAAAGAACTTACAAGAGTTAGATTTGTTAGATGTGAATGTAATCTGGCAAACAGGAAAAAACTATGTGTTTCCTGCTTCTTTACCTAGCAATGTTCATATTACAGAATTTATAGATGATATGGGTGAAGCATATTCAATTTCAGATTTGATAATAGCTCGTTCTGGAGCAACTACAGTCGCGGAATTGTCTGTATTGGGTAAACCTTCTATATTGGTTCCATTGCCCTCTGCAGCTAATAATGAGCAGTATGAGAATGCAAAAATGTTAGATGAATCGGGTGCCGCAATATTATTAAAAGACTCTGATATTGATACTGAACTAATGAAGCATTTGAAATCAATTATTCATAATCCAGAAAGATTAAAAGAAATGACAGAAAAAGTTAAAAACTTTTCTAAACCAGATGCAGTTATGGACATTGCTGATGATATTATCAGAACTATTGATCCAACGTTTGTTTAGTAAACTCATCCAAAGCAGTTTTTATCTTCTTTGGAGATATTTCAACACTATCAGAGCTATCAGACTTGACAACCAGACTTATGCCTGATTTTGGTGCAAACTTTATTAATTCTCGCTCAATTGACTTACTAAAAACCAAAACAGGTGTATTGTAAGTACCTGCTATATGCACAAGCGAGGTGTCAGCAGTAATTAAACCATTGCAACTATCAATGTATTGGTATGTAGCTTCTATTGATTGTGTTGTTAGTATATCATAACCACTTCTTTTAGATAATTCTTCTACAACCTTTTTGTTATTAGGAGCTGTTATTAACTTTACTTTCACATTTCTATTTATTAAATCATTCAGAATTTGTGAACCTAACTCAATGCCTATACTTTTTGATTCACTGCTTGCTGCTACATTGAATAAATAGTACTTTTCTTCATTATCGTTTGTAGATTTATCGTACGGTAGTGGATAGTTTATATTGAAATTCGGTTCAATATTCAATGCTCTCAAAGTAGATAGTATTCTGTCTTGAAAGTGAGAATAATCTCTATTGAACTCAGTTACATCTATATCGAATACTGAATTCTTATCTCGTATGAAGCCAATACTTTCTTTAGCATTCGTAACACTAGCTATTATTTGTGATTCTTGACTAAAGTGGTCTTTTGGTTCAATAAGAATATCATATTTCCTACTTCTGAGTTTCATTAATATTGGAATTGCTTTCAATGGGTTTTTGTCCCAAACTATCACATCATTTACAAATTCATCTTTACTAATTACTCTGTGATTATCCCGACTTGCAAGAACATCTATTGAGTTATCAGCTGAACTTTCAGATAACTGGGCCAGTAATGGACGAGAAAGAACCATATCTCCGATTCTTCCTAACCTTATAATTAGTATTTTTTTTGCTTTTGTAGTCATAACTGTCACAAAAGTAATTAAATTTAATAAATTTATATTTTGGAATGGAATTTGCATTTATATAAATTGATAAACAACAAACAGGTTTTAGATGAATAAGAATAATACTGAACAGAACTTTTTTGATTTGAATGAACATAACAGCTTACAAGTTGGAGTGTTTACCATTCTTATTTTGTTATTTTCACTATTATTTTACTTCCTAATGGTACCCGCTGCCGAAATGATGTTTGAGGGGTATTTACTTGGAGTTGTTACTTACGATGGTACCGATGTTCACTATTTGTTAGATACTGGTTCTGCTAAAAAGACTACTGACTTTTATACTTCATGGGCAGTTGACGTATACAGAGGCACCCCCCAGGAAGCCAGATATTGGTTTAACCCTCTACTTTCTTTATCTATCCCTAGTTTAATATTTGGTTCATTTTTAGCATTTTTCCTATCTGCACTTTTACCTCAAAATTTAGGTTATATAAGGCAAAAAATTGAAAGGGAAACTGCTGGTTTATTGGATGAAATATGTCTGAAACTATATGGTTTTCATAGCGAACAAGAAAGAAACATATTAAGAAAACAGTTATTGAATGCTGACTTAAGAGATTTACACGATTTTGAAAGAGATTGGAATATGGGTCTTGAAGATTTGAGAACACTTCACCGAGCTATCATCTGGCAGAATTCGAATATAATAAGAAAGATTATAGGGTTGAATAGTGGAATAAAAGTTTATTTAAGGTTCTACTTCACAGAAAGATATTCAAATAATATAATAGGTTCTGTTTACATTGGTGCTGCGAGTTTGATTATAATAATTGGCCTAAGAGGTTTAAAATTTATCCCCTCTAATGAGCCATCATTAGTACTTTTTGCTTTAGGATTAGAGTTCACACTTCTGATTGTTTATGCAATAACACTTATGTACACTAGAAATGAGACAGATGATCCACCATTGAACTCAGGAAGTTCATCATCAGGTGAATCTCTAGCTGATATCGGTACGAATAGAGAAGTTGAGAAATTGTTGAAAGCATTTGTTAGGCAAAGTAAAAAATAGAAAAATATGGCATTGGAATTAATTGATGAAAAGCTAGAAGGTTTAAAGCTTTTTGAACCTAAAGTCTATAGTGATAATAGAGGTTGGTTTTATGAAAGCTGGCGAAAAGATGATCTTACCAAGCATGGAATTAATTCCAATTTTATTCAAGACAACCACTCATTATCTAAGAAAAATGTAATCAGAGGTATGCACTTCCAACACTCTCCCCCTCAAGGTAAATTAATCAGAGTAACTAACGGCTCTGCTCAAGTAGTAGAAGTAGATATAAGATCCAACTCGAAAACTTTTGGTCAATGGGAAAGCTTCGATTTATCAGCAGTCAATAAGCGGATATTGTGGGTTCCCCCTGGCTTTGCAAATGGATTCCTAGCTCTTGAAGACGATACTGAAGTTCAGTACAAAGTTACTAATTATTGGAATCCAGAAGGTGAATCTAATATTCGGTTCGATGACCAAGAAATTGGAATAAATTGGCAAACAAAAAATCCCATTACAAGTGATAGAGATAAGACTGCTATGTTACTATCTGAATGGGAAGCTAAAGCCTTTAAATTTTAATATTGAAGTTCTATATTAGACTTTTACTTTTCTTACATACACACATCAAATTTTTTTTAAAGCATTGATTTTAATCTAAACAAATCAAACTTTCATAGTTATTTTTATTTAAATATTTATATTGCAAAATCGTTTTTAATCTAAATAAAAATTAATACTTAAGTTGATTCAATTTCAGATTTAGTATTCAATTTACCTTATTCTTAAATTAACTTTTAGGGTAGCAAACATGAAAAGTGTTATAACGTGTGATACTGAGGGTGTGATCAAAACAATGAACACTGGCGCTATTAAACTTTTTGGATATGACAAAGAAGAAATAATAGACAAAAAAAGAGTATCGCTATTTTCTCCTGGTGAAATAGTGTTACAGAATGTGGCAGGTTGGCTTAATAAAGCTAAGGAAGAAGGAAAGTATGAAGGAAAAACTATATTTGTAAACAAAGAAGGCAGAAAAATAAATGCCAAAATAAAAATAACGCCTTTATACAATGATGGTAAAGACCAACCAATGACAGGTTATTGTGGTATTACAGAAGAGATAGATGAAGAAGTAGATGTAAAGATAAATACCTCAACCAAGCTAATCAAAGCGTTAGCTATTACACGGATGCCTTTTGTTTCTGCTGTAATTATGCCTGGACTAATAGGTGGGGCATTTGTCTCAGCATATTTAGCACAATCTATTACTGGGTTTGAATTTAACACTTTCTATTTCATATTATGTATGGTAGGATTAGCGTTGCTTCACCTTGGTTCAAATGTAATGAATGATTACTTTGATGTTAAAGACGGCACAGATGGTGCTAACAATAAATATTTCACACAATATTCTGGTGGTAGCAGAGCTATAGAATTAGGCTTGATAACCTTAAATGGTACCAAAAATCTAGGATTATCATTACTTGCCGTATCACTAGTAATTGGATTATATTTGACTTTGAATGTTGGAATTACAGCATTATATATTGGTATAGCAGGTCTATTCCTAGGTTATTTTTACACCGCTCCTCCACTGAGATTAGTTGCTCGCCGTGGATTAGGTGAACTCTCTATAGTGCTTGCATTCGGCCCTTTAGTAACTATGGGAGTTGCGTATATTCTGACACAAGATATTACTTTGGGTAGTTTTTTAGTAGGTGTTCCAGCCGGTCTATTAACAGCGAATATACTTCTTATAAATCAATTCCCAGATGCTGAATCTGATGCCAAAACTGGAAAGAATCATTTGGTAGTTACATACGGTAAGAAGAAATCTACGACAATTTATTTTGCAATATTGCTTGGCTCTTTTGTAGCAAATATACTTTTGTGGAATTCTTATTTCCCGGATAACATTGCTTATCTAATAGTTTCATTAATATCTTTCGCTTTTGGATTCAAGGTTTGGACCAAGATTAGACAAGATTACAAAAAAAGAGAACTGGTTAAGCAAAATATAAATACTATAGCTCTTTCAGCGCTAACAGGATTAGCAACTGCATTAGCTTTGTGGTTTGGGTAGAATATTTCTTAAGGAAAGTGGCAAAAGTCTAATCAATTAAACTTTTGTCACTTCTCTTCAATCAGATTCTTATTCTTATCTTTATTTTCAATAAATAACTTATTCAATTCCTCGAATATTTCTGTTGCCACATCATCATCAATATCTATTATAGAGGCATCATTTCCATATACTGTTGCTGCTGTATCTATTTCAATAGTTGCTAAATCAAGCCTTCTTTGGAAATAAGTAGATCTCTTATGAAGTGTCTGAATCTTCTCAATAGGAATTACAGAAATCTTTTGGAACCAAAACCCTTGCTTTACAAAAATTTGATCATCTATAACATTATAGCCCCTATACTGATATCTAATGTATGCAGCAAAAGCAATTATTGGTATAAGTACCAGAAGAATCCAAAAGCTGTCAAATGCAAAATATAGCCCTACACCAAAAGGGACAGAGTATACTAAGTATCGTATAGCTGCTCTTCTTATAGTTTTTGGACTTACTTTATTAAATTCAAAAGGAAGTTCTACTCCTCTAATTTGAAATATGATATCTTTTATTTGACTAATCTTTGCAAAAGGAATAGCTGTTTCTGATTTTGCTTTTGTTCCATCTCCACCACCAAAGCCAGCTGTTTGCATATCTAATCTATAAAAGTTTAATTTTCTAGTAATTGGGTTAGATTTTATTGCCATCATCTGTAGCTTTTTTAAAGGTATTGCACTTATCTTTGTAGAGAACAACCCTTGTGAGGTAAGAAGCTTACCACGTTCACTAACTAACTTGAATTTGTGGTATGTATTTACCGTAAGCAAGATATCAATTAACCAAGAAATGAAAAGAATAGAAAATACTCCAAGAATAGCATAAAGTGTTAGCATAAATATATCCATCTGCTTTATGTAATCTTTGTATCCTGACTCCAATATTTGTTCAAGCTGATTAGTCCAGTTTGGACTAAATTGTGAAACCATAGAAAAAATCCAAGCTGATGCAGCTAGTACTATTGGTCTAAACCTAAGAGCTCCGTATCGGATAGTATCCATTAGACTCATTGAGAATATAACATTCTCTTCAACCTCTTCCACTAAATCATCTGACTCAAATGACTCTGAATTATCCTCATTTTTTTCAGCTTCTTTTTCGTTCTGATAAGTCCTTACAACTTCTTTGATATGATGAGCATCTGATTTCGAAACACTATCCAATACACCCTCAGTAGTAGCATCACCAGCAGTTTCAAGCTGAACTTTTGCAATATTTAATATTTTATGCACAAAGTTCTGAGTAACTGATATATTTTGAATTCTCTCAATTTTTATGTGTCTTTCTTTCTTGCTAAATATTCCAGATCGAATAATTACTTCTGAATCAGATATACTGTAATCAAAGTAGTAGTAATTTAAAATCAGTCCAGGTAAAACAAAAAAACCTATAAATATAGAGATAAGTATATATATCCAGTCCTCGGTATTTCCACCATACAGGACAAAGACAATAGGAAATGCTATATTAGGTAGAGTCGTTATTAGTCTATAGATTATTGTAAGAGGATGTAACCGTTTTTCCCATATACCATTTTCATGGTTTATCATACGGCATCCTCTATCGTATATTCTTTTAATTTACTTTGTAACTCTTGTGCGTAGTAATGAGGCAAACCCGGTATTACCAAATCGGCTCCTTTAGTCCCAGCTGTGTAAACCACTAAGCTAGACAGTCCAAATATTCTTTCTACAATATTCTGAGCAATATCTATGTGTTGGATTCTACAATAAGGTGCTGTTGAAGATATTTTTGTTACTACCCCCCTTTTGAGAAAAAGTTCATCGTCCTTCAATTCGAAGAACCAATTATTATATTTCAGTTTCGGGAATACAATTGTGAAAATAGCTCCTAAAACAAAAATTATTAAAGGAAGGAAGCCAAAAAATAGTGGCCAATTATCCATCTCGGATAAAACAAAATAATCAAAAACAAAGCTTATAATTATTAAAAATAATGTTCTACGTATGTAGTAGATAACCCATACGGATTTTACATCGGGGTTTAATTGCATCATAATATTACCTTTTCTCTGCCGTAGTAGTAAAAAATATATAAATATTGTAAATTTGAGAAATATCTTTAACCCAAATATAAAAGCATTTCATGAGCAATCAAGAATTATATTCAGAAATAGACGTAAATGTCGATGTAGCTAAAGAACTAGGACTAACTGAAGCGGAATATGGTAAAATAGTAGAAGTATTGGGAAGAATTCCAACTTATACTGAATTGGGCGTATATTCTGTAATGTGGAGTGAACACTGTTCTTATAAGAATTCAATTCTTCAATTAAAAACATTACCACGTTCTGGTAAGAACTTGTTAGTTGAAGCAGGTGAAGAAAACGCAGGACTAATTGATATAGGTGATGGATACGGTATAGCTTTCAAGATAGAAAGTCATAATCACCCATCCGCAATCGAACCTTTCCAAGGAGCTGCAACTGGTGTTGGTGGTATTCTTAGAGATATTTTCTCTATGGGTGCAAGACCAATAGCTGCTTTAAACTCCCTTAGATTTGGTAAACTGGATGATGAAAGAACTAAATACTTACTACGTGGAGTGGTAAAAGGAATTAGCCACTATGGTAACTGCTTTGGTGTTCCAACAGTAGGTGGTGAGATATATTTTGACAATAGCTACAAAGGTAATCCTCTTGTTAACGCTATGGCAGTTGGGATAGTAGAAGTTGGGAAGACAGCTTCGGCAGCTGCACAAGGTGTAGGCAATCCTGTTTTTATATTTGGAAGTAGTACTGGTCGTGATGGTATTCACGGTGCTTCGTTGCTTGCCTCTCGTGAGTTCGATGAGCACACTGAAGATATGAGACCAACTGTACAGGTTGGTGACCCCTTCGAAGAGAAAAAATTATTAGAAGCAACCTTAGAAATGATAGACAAGGGATTAATAGTTAGCGTTCAAGATATGGGTGCAGCTGGAATTTCTTGCTCAACTTCTGAAATGAGTGCCACAAATGGTTTAGGAATGGATGTTGAGTTAGATGATATTCCACTACGTGAAACTGATATGTCAGCTTATGAAATTATGCTTTCAGAATCGCAAGAAAGAATGCTCGCTGTAATTGCAAAAGGTAAAGAGAAAGAAGCATTAGCAATAGCTGAAAAATGGGACATAGCAATGAAAGAAGTTGCTATAGTAACAGACAAAAATGAAATAAATTTGAATTATCAAGGTAAGAAAGTGGCTCAATTAGATGCTCACTCGCTTGTTCTTGGTGGTGGAGCTCCAGTATATGTTCGTGAAGCTAAGAAGCCAGCATATATGGAAGAGACTCTTAACTATGACTTAGATAGCTTAAAGACAGATTTGAGTCAAACTGAGGTATTCTATAAATTATTAACTGACCCTACTATCGCATCTAAACGTTGGGTATATGAGCAGTATGATTCTCAAGTGAGAACTAACACTGTAAATATAAAAGGCGATGCCGCAGTAATGAGAATAAAAGAAATACCTGGCAAAGGATTGGCAGTAAAAACTGATTGTAACAGTACTCATGTTTACTTGAATCCTTATAAAGGCGGTATGGCTGCAGTTTGCGAGTCAGCTAGAAATGTAGCTTGTGTTGGTGCTAAGCCAGTAGCAATAACTAACTGCTTGAATTTCGGTAATCCTTATGACCCAGAAGTTTACTACCAATTTTCGGAAGCAATCAAAGGAATGGGCGATGCATGTAGAAGATTAGAAACACCAGTAACTGGAGGTAATGTTTCGTTCCACAATGAGACTAAGACAAGTGCAATCAACCCAACTCCAACAATTGGTATGCTTGGTTTAATTGATGACTTGAATAAAGTAATGTCTTCTGAGTTCAAGAATGAAGGAGATGATATTTACCTACTTGGCTCTGACAGAAAAGAAATCGGTGGTAGCCAGTACTTAAAGACAATATTTGACTTGGTAGCAGGTGATGCACCTGATATTGATATTGATGAAGAAGCAAGCTTGATCGAAGCGATATTGAAACTAATTGGCGAAGAAGTTATCAACTCTGCTCACGACACATCGGAAGGTGGAATAGCAATCTGCTTGGCAGAGAAAGCTATGGCGTCTGACGGATTGGGATGTGAAGTAAATATAGAAAATGACAATGCTGGATTATTTGGTGAATCACACAGCAGAATTATTATATCTGCATCACCAGAGGATGCTACTCGTATATCAGAGATAGCCGTTGAACATAACTTAGGCCTTCTGAAAATGGGTAAAGTAGTACAAGACAACTTCAAGATAAACAATAGCATCAATGAGCCAATTGAAAAAATGTCTGAAGCTTATGAGTCTGCATTACCAAAGATTATGGATAAATAAGGAATAATAAAATGAAAAATTTATTTGCAATATTATTAATGTCAGTATCATTGGTATTCTTAGGTTGTGATGAAAACAGCACTGACTCAGATGGAGATAACTTTTCACTTGGCTTAGTCGGTGGTATAGTTTGGAATTATGGCGTGTATAACACAAATGAAAGTGGAGAGCCAACAGGTGACGAGCTTTCTGAAGAGTCAATAACTCTTGGTTCAGAAGCAGAATATGAAGGCAAATCTGCACACTCAATGAATTATAACACATTAGGTGAAGATGGGCAATTATTCACCCATATATCTAAAGACGGAGAAGGAATATACTTATACTTGGGTGAGATTGATGTAAATCAATTTGACGGAGTAGAACCCGATACAGATACTAAAATACCTATCCTTATTCCAGGTTGGATAAAAATATATGACTTTAATCAAGACAACTGGGAATCTTTCTTTGTTGAGTTAGATCAAGTAATTGTTCAAGATACAGTAAAAGGAAAATTGATTATAAGCGGTTCTAAAGTAGGAACAGAAACAGTTAACTACCAAGAAGATGATTACACTGCTTTACTTTCAAACTTATCAATTGAAGTAGAAGCAATGGTAGCATCACCTACACTTAGTGTAAATGAAAAAGTAAAATCAAATCTTAAATTTAGCTTTGTCGAAGGTGTAGGAATCTATTCTATAATGCAAGAAGAAAATGTTTTGCTAGGAATTGAGAATGACATAATTCAGGTAATGAAAAGTGGTTCTCTTTTACTAGAAGAATAGAAATATAATAAATATCTAATTTAGAACTCCCAGCTTAAAGAATTAGGTGGGAGTTTTTTTTATGTTTTCCAATACAATCTCACCAAATCAAAAAAATCCATATATTTATAAATCTATTTTCGAACTCTATTGAAATTGATTTTATAATGGCGGAAAGACCACTAAATGAGCTACCACTAACCTACATAAAAGGAGTAGGCCCCAAGCGTGCAGAAGCACTCGCCAAAGAGGGTATTGTGACTCCTACGGATTTGATTCGCTACTTCCCAAAGGATTATATCAATAGGGATTCTTCGCAAACCCTGGCATCGATTAAGCAATTCCTCAGCAGTAGTGAAATAGACTTATTTGATGAGCCAAGCCAAATACGAAAGACGGAATACTCATTCGTGGTCGATGTAGTAAAAACACAATCACGTAAACTCAGGAACAGGAAAAAGCTATTTGCACTTACCGTAAGTGATGAGAGCAAGGTGAACGCAACTATCAACTTTTGGGCAAATGCTCACTTCTTTGAAAAGCAATACAAAGTTGACCAGAAGCTGCTAATTAGCGGAAAGCCAGAGTTATCGAAATATGGTCTGCAATTCAGCCACCCGGAGATTGATATTATCGACAAAAATGAGTTAGAGGAATTCAAAGATGAGGGGATATTACCCCTTTACAGAATACCTACCACTTTTATCAAGGTTGGGCTGCGTAATCGTCCGCTGAGAGAAATAATTAAGATTTGCTTAGATGCACATCTGAATGAAATTCAAGAAACATTAGACCAAAAAATAATAAAAGCAGAGGGCTTACTTGGATTACTGGAAGCGACGGAATATCTCCACTACCCACCAAACTTAGAGCAACTGAAAAAAGCAAAGAAACGATTCAAATTTGAGGAGATGTTATTCTATCAACTGTCTATTCTCTCGCAAGTGCGTGATTTTGTAGAAACAGAAAAGGCAATTCCACTCGGTCAGAAATTAAGTAAAGCAAAAGAACTACTCAGCAGTTTTCCCTTTGAACTAACTGAAGACCAACGCAATGCACTCAACACAATCTGGAGTCGGTTGAAAGCCGACATTCCTATGAATGTGTTACTTCAAGGAGACGTGGGTAGCGGTAAGACCATAGTAGCATTTGTGTCGATGATGATGGCCGTGGACAGTGGCTATCAGACACTGATAATGGCACCTACAGAAATATTAGCAAAGCAACATTACAAAAGCTTACAAAAGCTATTGCCAGAGGGAGTTACCACAGAATTGCTCGTTGGTGGAATGAAGAAAAAAGAGAAATCAGAAGCATTGGCTAAGATTGCTACTGGACTGACTAATATCATAATCGGTACTCACGCAGTTTTTCAGGATAAGGTTGCGTATAACAATTTAGCTTATGTAGTAATTGATGAACAACACCGATTTGGAGTTGACCAAAGGTCAATGCTCCGAGAGTTAGGCAAAATATCTGGCGATAAGACTACAGTGCCTCATATTTTGCTAATGACTGCTACGCCTATCCCCCGCACCTTGGCAATGACAAAATATACTGATCTGGAAGTGATACAAATCAAAGAAAAGCCAGCCCACAGAAAAGAGATATTGACCAAAGTACGGTTCGAAAACAGCTTACCAAAAATATACAAATTCATAGATGATGAGGTAAGCAAAGGGCGGCAGGCATATATTGTCTATCCATTGGTAGATGAATCGGAGAAGTTAACTGATCTAAAGTCAGCAACCGAACACTATGTTAAATTAGATAAAGAAATATTTCCAAATCTCAAATGTGGGTTACTCCACGGTAAAATGCACTGGAAAGAGAAAGACGAAGTAATGCAAGAGTTTGCAGATGGCAAATACGATATTCTTATATCAACTACAGTAATAGAAGTTGGGATTGACGTGCCAAATTCGACGATAATATTGATTGAAAATGCGGAACGATTTGGTCTATCGCAACTGCATCAGCTGCGTGGGCGTGTTGGTCGAGGCGAACATCAATCCTATTGCATTTTAGTTGGTTCAGAGAAATATAAGAATCCTTACAAATTAAAGCTGGCCGATATTCCTGCGGTACGACGACTCTCTGCATTAGAGACTACTAGCGATGGATTTGACCTTTCAGAAATTGATTTGGAGTTGCGTGGCCCAGGGGATTTCCTCGGTACAAAGCAATCAGGGTTACCAGACTTTATGTTTGTTGATATAGTTGAGGACGTAAATATAATTGGTGATGCTAAGCATTTAGCGCATCAGATAATAGAAAACAATTTTTCTTCATTAGAGCGAACTAAGCATACATTCGATAAAAACAAAGAAAAAACTCAGTACATAACTATTGGTTAGTTCTAATCGTCTTTCTCAACTGTTTCCAAAGTTAATCCGTGTGGCTTCGATCTGCCATTGCTATCTACATTTACGAATACAATTTTGTCTATATTAACAATCACAGTCTGTGTATCTTTAACTCTTGCTACACACTTCAATGTTAGAGAAGTGCGACCAAGTGCAGTCAATTCGCAACCTATTTCGATAATATCACCACGGAAAGCAGGGCTAACAAACTCAATTTCAGACATGTATTTTGTAACTACATGATTATCATTGAGTTGGCACATTACAAATATAGATGCTTCTTCGTCTATCCATTCCATAAGTACACCACCCATCAGTGCTCCTGAAGGGCTAAGATCTGGTGGTTTGACTAATTTTCTTGTTCTAAACAGCATCCTTATTCTCCGCAATTGAACCCATTGTTTTCCCATGTGGTCTTGGTCTTCCGTTAGGGTCAACGTGGACTAACACAATTTCATCTATTTTAATAATTGTAGTCATAGTGTTCTTCACTCTGACTTCACATTTTATTGTGATTGATGTATTACCAACGTTTATTGTCTCACATCCAATTTCAATAATATCATTGTTAAACGCTGGATTAACGAAGTCAATCTCTGACATGTACTTAGTCACAATGTGATTATCATCGAGCTGACACATTGCATAAATAGCTGCTTCTTCATCTATCCACTTCAGCAATTGCCCACCGAATAATGTTTCAGCAGGATTCAAGTCCGGTGGACTAACTAATTTTCTTGTTTTAAATATCATAATTCAATTTTTATTTATTTAACCCACTCGTTCCATCTGTCAGGGTCGTGTCCCACAGTTGCATCACTTCCATTTCGTACCAATGGTGTTTTAAGTAAGTCATTATTTTCTAATAGCTCCTCTGCTACATCATAAGTCATAAACTGCAATCCCTTGTCTTTGTATGCTTTACCTTCTTCATCTATCATATTATCTATCCCAACCTTATTCGCGATATTATTAAGCTCTCCTTTGCTCAATTCCTTTTCATTTAAATCTCGGAAATGAGGAGTTATTCTCCTTTCTTTAAAAAATCTAATCGCTTTCTTTGTTTCCTTGCACTTCTTAGTGCCCATAATCTGTATATTCATCACACTATTTCTTTTATTGACCAATTCAATTTCTTACCCGAATTAAATGGTACCACGCTTCCATATTTTTCAGGAATAACAAATTCTTTTCGCTCTAATGTCACACGTTTGTCATTGGGTTTTAGTCCATAATTTTTGACAGCATTGTCAGAGACGAAAGCTTGCAAATTGTCTAATTTCCAATTATCCTCAAATATATGTGCTAAATATTGCAATGCAAAAGGCGATGTAAAACAACCAGCTGAGCAATAAGCAGATTCCTTATTTTCAACAGGATGAGGAGCTGAATCGCTACCGAAAGATAGCTTTGGGTGTGCCGAAAGTGCCGCTTCGAGCAGTGCTTCCATATCCTCTGGTCTCTTTGCTATTGGCTTACAGAAGTTATGTGGCTGCATTAGCACTCCTACAACATCATCGAGAGTGATGCACAAATGTTGCAAAGTAACTGTAGCATGCAGATTATCATACTTATCTAATAGTTCCACAGCACCCTTTGTAGTAATATGTTCCATAACAATCATCAGCTTAGGGAATTCAGTAGCCAAGTGCTTGTATATTTCGAGAAACTCAGTTTCCCTATCCATAACAAAGCCATGAGTCTCACCGTGAACAAGGAGTGGTATTTCCATTTCTTCCATTAGTCTAAGTGTGTCAAAAGCATCTTCAATCGCTTTTATACCCTCGTCGCTATTTGTAGTCGCTCCTGCTGGATATAGCTTTATTGCTTTTATTTTATCTTTGACTGAAAGTAGGAAATTCTTGCTATATTTCTTGAAAAATATAGTCATCAATGGTTCAAATTTGTAATCACCAATGGAGTCGGATATTTCATTTATGTAGTCAACCAAACGCTTCTCATTGTCAACTGGTGGTACCAAATTCGGCATTATTATTCCACCAGAAAAAGATTCTGCACTGTGTGGTGCAACTTCTTTAAGCATATCCCCTTCACGGAAATGAATGTGCATATCGTAAGGGTTATTTAAAATCAATGTGTCTTTCATATATTTACTAAATTTTCGTTTTTTTCTATTACTTTTTCTATCATACTGAAATCTGATAAGATATCAGGGCCATCGCTTGTTATAGCAACATTATGCTCAAAGTGAGCTGACATTTCCCTGTCTTTAGTCACTATTGTCCATTTATCCGAAAGTTCTTCGACTTCAAAGGTACCAACATTTATCATTGGTTCTAGTGCAAGAGTCATACCCCTTTTTAGAACTCTTCCCTTACCTGCATGACCGAAGTTCGGTACTTGTGGGTCTTCGTGTAATCTTCGACCAAGTCCGTGACCGACCAAAGACCTTACTACGCTAAAGCCTCTTTCTTCACAATATGTCTGGATAGCATTACCAATATCGCCTACGTGATTACCAATTACACATTTCTCAATCCCTTTGTAAAGCGATTCCTTCGTTACTTCGAGTAACTCTTTTGTTCTCTCGGAAACTTCACCTATTGCAAATGTATAAGCGTGGTCGCCATAATATTTATTCTTCAGCACACCACAATCTATAGATACAATATCGCCACTCACTAATGGCTTATCCGTTGGCAACCCGTGTACTACGGCCTCGTTAACAGATGTAAGAAGCGTACTCGGGCAGCCATAAAGACCAAGAAAACCCGGTACTGCATCATTATCCCTTATGAACTCTTCAGCTAATTTGTTAAGTTCAGTTGTTGTTGTTCCCTCTTCTATTATCTCAGCTACTGTAGCTAAAGTTTTAGAAACCATAAGAGCAGATTCCCTCATAATCTCTATTTGCGATGGGCTTTTATAATGTATCATGTAGTCCTCTGATTTGGGTATTTTATCCCAATAAAAAATCTAAATCTTGAGTATTATCTAACTCGCAAGCGTCTTTACCTTTTTTAAAAATTCTGATTGTGTGGTCACCCAACAATTCTACTTTTTCATTTTCTATTCTTAATATCGAGCCCTCTCTCAAACCAACAACTAGGTTGTCATTTTGGAAATGATACTCATTTATTCTTTTCTCACGAGTCTCACCTTTGTGAGTTGATGTCGGGTCTGGGTCTAAGTAATGTGGATTTATGTTAAACGTTACTAAATTCAATGAATCGAATGACGGTGGATAGACAATAGGCATATCGTTAGTAGTCTTCACACTCGGTCCAGCAATATTGCTGCCAGCACTCGTGCCCATATATCTTGTGCCACTGCGAACTTCATTTCTTATCAGGCCAACTAAATCATTTTCATATAAAGTCTTTAACAAAAGAAATGTATTACCACCACCAGTAAAAATTCCGTCAGCATTTTTAATAGCTTCTTTAGGGTCATCAAATTCATTGATTCCTCTAATCTCAAGTCCAGCATTCTTGAACCCACCTTTTGCAATACTTGTGTATTCTTCGTGGCTTATTCCACCAGGTCTTGCGTAAGGTATAAATATAATATTCGATGTACCCTGAAAAAAATCTGCTATATCTTCTTTACAATATTCAAGATAAACCAAGGGATGTACTGTAGATGAGCTACAAAGTAGAAGTTTTGTTTCGCTATTCATTATTTATCTTTTTTCTTTTTATAATTTCCAAAGTTAAGAAATTTTGATAAGAATTTTTTAGTTGGGATAAGTTAATGAAAAGGTTTAAAATTTTGTAAAATAAATTCCAAATTTCGTCTTCTATGCTGATACACAAAAAAACATATAGGAAAAACTATGTCAGATAAAACACAATCCATTAAAAATCTCTACACAGCAATAGATAATCAAGATGCTGATGAGTTTGTATCTTTCTTAACTGATGACTCTTCTTTTGCTATGAGTGATGCAGAGCCAGTAGTTGGCAAGGAAAATATAAGAGAAGCCGTTGGTGGATTCTTCCAATCAATCAAAGGCTTATCTCACAATTTTGAAGATATAATAGAATCAGGTAATAAAGTTATATCTCCTGGTGTAGTAACTTATACTAGACATGATGATACTACACTATCTGTGAAATACTGTAATATTTTTACTTATATAGATAATAAGATCAAAGGATATGACGTATTCGTTGATATTTCGAAACTGTACGCATAAATTTCAAAAATGAGCAAATTGCCCAATATCAACATTCCCATCAGTCAACATAAATTTGAGGGAAGTAAGATATACGATCCAGTTAGAAATAAGTATGTTGAGTGCACCCCTGAAGAGTGGGTTAGGCAAAACCTAATGTCTTTTTTAGTAAACAATTATGGCTACACTTACTCAAAGATGCAAGTAGAAAAGGGATTGACAATCAATGATAAACCATTTCGTTTGGATATAATTTGCCACGATAGTAAAGGAAATCCCTATCTGATTGTGGAGTGTAAATCTCCGAGTGTAAAACTTAATCAGTCAACACTCAATCAAATAGGGATTTATAATATTGCCAAATCTACTAAATATCTTATGGTAACTAATGGTTTGGATTTTTTAGTGTTTGAAACTGACTATGATAAACAAACACTAAAATCCATCCCAAATGTTCCTAATGCTTCCTAAAGCTCGGTCTTCTTCCAAATAGAGAATAAACAGCTGCTGAACCAGCACTATTTCCTCTTTGTCTCGATAACTTAAACTTCTGTTTCCAACTAAACTGTATCGTGTACATAGCAGGTACAACTACCAACGTTAAGACAGTAGAAAAAGAAAGACCAAATATAATAGCCCACGATAATGGTGCCCAAAAGGCAGTATTATCTGAACCGAAAGATATATTAGGGTCGAAACTTTCTAAAAACGATGCGAAATCAATGTTGAAACCAACTGCCAATGGAACTAAGCCAAGCATTGTTGAAGCAGCAGTCAATATAACAGGAGTAAACCTAACAGTTCCACCATCCATAATAGCATTGATTGGCTTCATTCCTTCTTTTATTCTTATATCTGTGAAGTCAATTAGTAAAATACCATTGTTCACAACAATACCAGCAAGGGCAATAATACCCACACCTGACATTACTATCACGAACTCCATACTGAATAATGCATAACCCAATAATACACCAAAAACACTAAACAACACTGTAGTGAATATAATTAATGGTTTTATAGTAGAGTTAAACATAGTCACAAGAATAAAGAATACCAATAGCATTGATATAGCAAATGCTTTAGCTAAGAAAGCACCTGTTTCCGCTTGCTCTTGCTGCTCACCAGTCAGCTTAACTTCATATCCAGGAGGGAAATTAAACTCTTCTCCTGCTTTTTTAATTTTTTGGTTAATCTCATTAGCATTATACCCAGTTAGTACATTTGAACTTAGAGTAACCACCCTCTCGACATCCTTACGATTAATACCACCATAAGAATTTACAAATTTAACATCAGCAAAAGCAGATATTGGAACCTGACGAAAATCACCGGTTTTTTCTCTGAATGTAAGTTTTAGATTTAATAGCTGATCTAAGTTTTCTCTGTATTCGTCTCTTAATCTAACCTGAATAGGATAATCTTCATCACCTTGTCTGTACTTAGAAACTTCATTCCCATAAAGTGCAGTACGAATAGCATTACTAATTTGAGCTGTAGTTATTCCTTCTTTGTTTGCCTTCTGTCTATCAATATCAACAAGAATTTCTGGCTTGTTGAGTTGTAAATCTGACTTCAAATTCTCAATACCTTGTATTCCCAAGGAATCAACAATAGTATATTTGAATGCCTCTGATATTTCAATCAGCTTTTCAAATTCAGGCCCAATAATTTCAACATTTATCGGCTTACCAGTAGGTGGTCCACCTTGTTCTTTATCTACTTTTACATCCACTCCGGGGTAGTCCCCTACTCCTTCACGGATTTTTCCCATATAATCCCAAGTGCTTTCGCCATTACGTTTTCCGTATTCAACAAATGCGACAGTTACTTTTCCTTTGTTCGGCTTAACACTCCTGTCTGGGTCCATAGGGTCTCCTGCCCCAATTCCTACATTAGAAATTACAGAAGTAACAATTGGGTTATCTTCACCTACTATGTCAATTACTTTGTTTTCAACTATTGCAGTCAAACTATCAGTAACTTCTGCTCTCGTTCCCAGTGGTAACTCTAAGTAAACCATTACATTATTAGGGTCAGGGTTAGGGAAGAAAGATACCTTTGGATTTGAAGCCATGAAAATCATAGTGCTAATAATCATGAATCCAATTGCTACTAAAACCACACCAGCAGGTTTCAACTTTAACAATGCAAAACTAAGTGTGCTTTTGTAAGCAGAAATAAGTGCTGGTACAACCTTATTTTGGAATCCTTTAATTAGTATAGGTGACACTAAGAATTTATTTAAGTATCCTAATGCAAAAGCTATTAGAATAAAGTTACCTAACATTGGTACACCACCAAATGACAACAACAATCCAATTACGGCAGCTATTGTTGTTCCAACATAGAATCCTTTACTCGATTTATTCCCTTCATTGTCGCCCCCTTTCATCTGATCCATAAATTGAACAGCAAAAACTGGGTTGATAATAAATGCAACGAATAGCGAAGCAGTCAATACAATAATCAATACTGCAGGAAGGAAGTACATAAACTCACCAATAATACCCGGCCAGAAAAGCAATGGCACAAACGGTGACAATGTAGTTAAAGTACCCGAAAGTACTGCAGGGAATACCTCGCCAGCAGCCTCTGAAGCAGCATCCTTGATTGGCTTTCCTTCTGTAAAGTGAAGTCTATATGTATTTTCAATAACTACAATGGCATTATCGACGAGAATACCCAGCCCCAGGAGGAATGAGAATGTCACGATAATGTTGAATGTAAAGTCTAATGGTGGAAGCAGTATAAATGAAATGGCAGATGACAGTGGTACTGCCAAACCAACATAAACTGAGTTGCTCACTCCCATAAAGAACATAAGTACAATAGTAACTAAGATGAATCCAATAATAACCGAGTTAATCAAATCTTTGATTGCTACTCTTGTGTTATTAGACAAATCACCTGTTATTTTTATTGATACATCATCAGGAAGAACATTCGCTTTCATATCATCAATAATTAATGCTATTTCATCAGAAGCTTCGATTAAGTTTTCGCCACTTCTTTTGATTACACTCAGTGCAATCACTGGCTCCTTGTTCATTCTAGCATAGCTACTTCTGTCTTCGCTAGTGAACTCAATATTAGCTATATCTCGCAAATAGACTTTGTTACCCTTGCTACTATTAACCAATATATTATCAATTTCAGATACATCGTCGAACTCACCGACTATTCTTACTGAACGCTCCAAGCGACCAACATCTAAGTTACCACCTCCAATATTCACGTTTTCGTTTGAAATAGCACTAAACACATCGTTGAATGATACATTAGCCGCAGTCATTCGGTATAAGTCCATATTTACTTGAACTTCTTTTTCCAAAGCACCAATCATATCGGCTCTGGTAATTTGAGTCAGCCCTTCAACTCTATCTTGGATTTCTTCAGCATAGTTTTTCAATATATCTAAGTTATAATCACCTGATATATTAATAGTCATAATCGGCATTTCAGAAAAGTCAACCTCTTGTACTAAGGGCTCCTGGTCTAAGTCGGTTGGCAACTCACTTTTCGCCATATCTACTTTGTCTGTCACTCTTTGTTTTGCCACAGCTGGGTCAGCATCTGTGTTGAACTCTATTGTGATAGCAGAGAAATTCTGAATAGATTGCGAAGTAATCTTCTTTACACCAGATATAGATTTTAATTCTTTTTCAATCTGTCTGGTAACTAAGTTCTCCATATCCTCAGGTGAAGTACCTTGGTATATTGTTTGTACATATACCGTTGGTATTACTATCTCAGGGAATTGCTCTTTGGGTAAGTCAGTATAAGCCAACATACCTACTAAAACTAGTATGAACGAGAGTACGAATATACTTACTCGATTATTTATCGCCCAATTAGTTGGTTTAAAATTTGGTTTTGACATTTTTTATCCGTCTTTCTGTATCTTCTATTAGTTGAATTTAATTAAATCGCCTTCTCTCAAGTTCTCATAACCAACAGTAATTAGTTTGTCAGAGTTAGTTATACCACCTTCTACCTGAGTAACACCACTGAAAGATTTGCCAACAACTATTATCTTCTTGTCAGCTATAGTCTTTCCTTTTTCATTTTTAGCAACTACAAATACATAATCTGTAGTTCCCTCTTTTTGAATTATGTTAGTAGGTATTGTTAGTGCAGAATCAATCTTAGCTGTTTTGTACCTAACGCTTGCCAACATTGCAGGCTTAACTTTGTTATATACAGCTTTGGGTAAGTTAACATAAACGCTAACAGTTCTATTTACTCTATCAATACCTTCAGAAATCGCTGATATTTTTAGGTTCAAAGTGTCTAACTTCAAATCGGGGAAGAAAACTTTCGCTTCACTTCCTTCAGTCAATCTGTATGAAACAGATTCAGCAACGTCAGTTCTTATTTGCAAGTTACTTTGACTTACTATTCTAAATGCAGGCATACTAGGGGAAGCCATCTGTCCTTCCTTTATATACACCTTATCTATTACACCAGAAAAAGGTGCCTTTATTCTTGCGTTATCAACTTCCTCTTTTAATAACTCCATTCTGTTTTCTAAGTTCTCAAGATTGTTTTTTGCTTGTAGATACTCTACTTCGCTTCCTACATTCTTTTCCCATACTCTTTTTTGCTTCTCGAATATAGTCTTAGCAAACCCGTAAGAATCATTAAGTTCTTTTACTCTTTTCATCAGCATATCATCATCAAGCACAGCAAGAATTTGTCCTTTTGATACTCGCCTACCCTCTTTGACATTTATTTTTCTAACAATTCCATTAGCTTTGGGACTCATTTCAACATCCTGGTCCGACTCTACTTCACCGTATTGAGTAACAAAATGGCTAAAATCTCCTAAAGACAAATCCATTGTTTCTACTGGAACTGGCTTTTCGGTAGTACCAATTTGTTCTTTAAGCTCTGATATCTTTGCTTCTAATTCAGATTTTTGTTGTTGTAACTCTTGTAGCTGTTGTTCTTTGTCACTCTCCGACGTTGACTCTTCTGAGCAAGAGGTAACTAGCATTCCTGAAAATGCAGCTATTGTTAATATTAAAATTATCTTTTTCAATGTATTATTTCCTGTTTATTTTACTTTATAAATGTTTGAGTAATTACCGAGCAATTGATCTAGCTGTGCATATGAAAATAATAGTTCATAAACTATTCTTAAATTATTTGTTTTAGCAGTACGCAAAGCCAAATCAGAGTCATTTATTTCAAGAAGAGAACCAATGCCCTCTTCATATCTAATTTTTGCTATCTCATACCCACGTTCAGCTTGTGCAATATTCTTTTCGTTAGCATCTACTTGCTTTTGTGCTGACTCTATTTTATTCACAAGATTTTTGACTTGTGATTTCAAATTTATCTCAAGCAATTCTGATTGAGTTTTCGTTTTTAATAAATCTAATTCTGCTTTTTCTACTTTAGCGTTAGTTTGTAATCCTGAGAATAGATTCATCTTGAATCTAAGTCCCACTGTAGAAGTACTAGCAGTTGGGAAATCGAAAGTATTCGATTGACCTTGAATTGAGTAATTCCCAAAAGCTGAAACAGTAGGTAAGTACTCAGATTCGTATACAGAAATAAAATCTTTATTTACTTCTTGTTGTATTGTAAGTGTGTTTAGTTGAGGATTCTCTATCAAAATTTTATTTTGTATATCAGTCAAGTCAAATGAATTATATTCAGATTCAAATTTATCTAGTTTATCTGTTAACTCAATCAAATTATCCGGATCTAATCCAATCAATACTTTCAAGTTATTTTTAGCATTCATAAAAGCATTCTCAGCAGAAATGAGCTGAGGCTTAAAATTTTCTACTTGAACCTCTGCTCTAATTTTATCATACTCTGCAATTAACCCTTCTTCGAAAAGCGCTTCAATATCCTTGTAATTCTTAGTTGCATTTTCTTGACTTGCTTTTACTAATTCATATGACTCTTTTTGCACCAAAGCTTGGTAATAAGTATTCTTAACAGAAAGTACAACTTCGTCTACCTGAACATTCATATTTGCTTTTGCAGCATCCAAATAGTTATCGGAAGCACTGATTGACCTAAATACTGCAGAGTTAAATATAGTTTGGGAAACGTCAACTCTTGCATCTACAGCATTATCAGAAGACGCTTCAATAAATTGTCCACCTCCATCTGTGCCAGGGAAAAGTCCACCAGCAATGAAAAACTGCATTGGGATTAGATATCGAGTATAGTTAGCACTTACGTCAACTTTCGGTAAAGCATTACCAAAGACCTCGTCCAAATCTGCCTCTGCTTTCATCACGTCATATTTTGCTGATTGCAATTGTTTGCTTTGTTCCAAAGCAATTTTTATAGCACCATCGAGTGATAAAGCTTCTTGCGATTTAGCATAATTTGAAGTGAACATTGTAGCTATCGCGATTATAGCAATAATTATTTTCTTGTTTAATAGCATATCTTATCAACTGTCCTCTATTGTTCTGTTATATTTTTTAAATCCTTCACGAGAGAAAACTCCTTCGAAAAAAATCATACCTACAAAATCATATAATTGCTCTATGTTGTATTTGCTCTCATCTAAAACTAGAGAGAACATATTGTTCATCATACTATAATACATTTGTGTTACTAATTCTATCGGTATGTCTTTTCGGAAGTAGTTTTCCTCCACTCCTTTTTCATAAAAACTGCGAAAAGTATTGAGAATTGCCTTTTTCCTAAGTTGCTCCACTTCCTGAAATAGTTCAGGTGCATTTCGTTTTAGGTCTTTCAAAAAGACGATAGGTGCATCCTTTATGTCTTGAGCAGTTCGGTAACCAATTAAACGCATCTTTTCTAAAAAATCAACATCCATTTCAAGTATATCTTGAAACATATTTTCTTTATCAGATTTTTTGCATTTCATTACTTCCCAAAAGATGTTCTCTTTACTTCTGAAGTATTTATAAATAGTCTTTTTGCTAACACCAGCAGCTTGAGCAATTTCGTCAACCGTAACATTGGTATAACCAAACTGCATAAACTCTTGCTGAGCAGCATTTACAATTTTTTGTTGAGTTGTTATTTTTATGTCACTTTCCATATTTGGGAAACTATTTAACCATATTTAGTTTATTTATAATGCAAAATTATACACCAAAAACGACTTTGCCAACATTATGTCGCACAAAGTAAACTTTTTTTGTGTAATTAGTTTCCTGTTGTAAATTTCAGAATTAATCAGGTAAGTTAAATAAGTCCGCTTAGCTTTCTCATTAGCCACTCTGTGGCAAAGCAAAGAAGTGATAGTATAAGAAAAAGTGGAAGGTCCCAAAGTGGATAGTCTTTTGTTTGAGATATGTATTTTTCTCTGTAGTTTTCTTTTGCTTTTATGTCATCAATTAGATTATCAACAGAATTGTGATAAAAATTACCGCCTGTCTCGTCAGCTATACTGTGAAGTAAACTCTTGTTCATTGTCAGATCATCATATTCGGAGTTTAGTTCACCAATTATGAATCTACCTCCACTTGTGCCTACTATCTTACCATCCACTTTAGCTATAGCACTATAATTATAATCACCTTTAGAAAGATTTTCTAATTTATAATTGTATTGACCATTTCCAATTTCACTTAATACTATCTCTGTTTTATATTCTTCAGCTTCTATTTTAACTTTTATCACAGCCTCTTCAAGAGCTAAGTAACTATCATCGTAGAGCTGAGCAAAAAACTCAACTTCTTCCCCTTCAGTATATTGTTTCTTATTAGTTCGGACTAAAAATGATTCGAACTTACTATCAATACTTAACCATCGGAGTGAGTTTTCTATTAATTGAGCATACAAATCTACTGCTTCATTTCCTTTAGCCAATTCTCTAGCATAGCCCTTTAATTTCCAGCTTTGTAGCCCATAACCCATGAAGAATAGTGATTTTTTACCAGAAAGTGAGCGACTAACAATCAGCGGCTCATTCATGTTAGTTCCATCTAGCCCAAATCTCATAATAACCGTCGATTCTGGGTTAGGTTTTATAAAAGTCTCGGTGGTAAAAATAGGGGGTAATTCATTCCAATTAGAAGCATTTGATTCTCCCTCAACTCTAAGTATTGAATTGTTAGCCGAATTTACATCTACCTTAGCTAACACTTGTAGCTCATTACTACTTTCTGATAGAATTTTAAATGGAAGATAATCTTCAATTATTTTGAGTTTTCTGTAATCAATATCACTAGAAGTAATAAATATTAATGGTTTTCCACGCTTTAATTCTTTCTTTATCAGCTCCATATATTTGGAGTCAGTTGATTTGTTTGGGAAACCAATCATTGCAATTATTTGTGCATCTCTCAGTTCTTTCTGACTAAATGTCTCATAGAATTCAGTACTAGATTTCTGAACAAATTTATGTATTTCTTGATCACTATTTTTATTCAACTCTTTGACAAAAAATGACACATCATAACTCGGTCGCCCACCAAAGATTGCAATACTCTTTTTATTCTCTAGTACTTTAATAATATTAGTTTTTGAGTTGTTTTTTGTTGTAACTTCACCTTCAAGTGTAGAAACACTTGCCACTATCTTATAGTTACCTGGCTCATCGGGTGTAAACGAATACTTTAATTTATATCTCTTCTGGTTCTCGAATAATTTAATTGTCTCTGTACCAACTGAATCGCCATTTGCGGTAACCTTAACACTTACTTCTTCATCTTTGAACCCAAACTGATCAACATTAATAAATACTGGCGTTGGAGTATTTACATAAGAAACTTCATTAGCAATTAAGTCAGCTAACTTTACATCCCTCGGTTCAGTGGTATCACCAACCCCAACTGTAAAAATAGGTCTACCAAGCTCGGCAGCTGCATAGAAAGGGTTTTCACCTGAGTTGTAAGAGCCATCAGTTAGCAATATTACAGCTTGCGTATTTGTTGTGTCTTGTCTATAGCTCAATTCTCTTAGTGGTTTTGCCAGATTAGTCCTTTTCGAATCATATTCCAGCTCAGTAATACTGTCTTGCTTATTTGTTTCTAACTGGTCTTTCAATACAAAATAGTAATCATCTTCTTCAAGTTCTGACTGTAATTCCTCTACAAGCTTTTTAGTTATTTCAGACCGATCTAACTTTGCATCAGTTATAGTCATTGACTCACTACCATCTATCAGCAAGGCAATGCGTGGTTTTATAATTTCATCAAATCTATTTGTAACTATTGGCTGGAAGATTGCAAATAGTAGTAACAACATACCCACTATTCTCAATGTCAACATAGTATATCGCTTAATACCAGATATGGGTGGATTTGTATTCTTATAAGAGTAATAACTAAACCCGATAATAACCAGTGCTAATGCAATGAATAATATCCAAGATCCGTTTATTGCTAAATTATAAGAATTCATATTATAAATCGTTACTAAAAATGTTTAATACGATTTAGCAAATTATAAAGTTTATAATCAGCAAAAAATTAATATTTCCCTGAACTTTATTATTTTAGTTTTTTACATTTATACAAATTTCAAAAAAGAATATGGCATTAGAATATTACCAAGCCGAAGTATATAATATAATACAAGAAACACCTACAGTAAGAAGATTTCAACTCAGATTCAATGATTTAGATGTCTTCGATTTCAAAGCTGGCCAATACGTAAAAGTAGATATGCCGCTAAACAGCACGAAAAACTACAGACAATACTCCATCTCATCAGAGCCAGTTGGTAATAATGAAATAGAGTTATTGATTGTATTTAAAGAGGGTGGAGACGGAACTAACTATCTTTTCAATGAAGTGAAAGTTGGATCATTCCTAACTGTATCTCGTGCATTGGGTCGTTTTGTACTACCTGAAAACATTGACAGAGAAATCTGCTTTATCTGTACTGGTGTTGGTTTAGCACCGTTTAGATCTATGTATTTAGATGTTCTAAATAAAAACAAACCTCATAAAGGTATGAATCTAATATTTGGCTCAAGAAAAATAGAAGATATTTGTTACAAAGACGAGCTGTTTGGTTTGAATTCAGAAGATAATAACTTCAACTATCACCCAGTTCTATCCAGGGAAGAAAGCCCCGAATGGGAAGGCAGAAAAGGTTACTTACACCCAATATACAAAGAGATATATGCTGAAAAACCAGACGCGTTGTTCTATCTATGTGGTTGGGATGTAATGATAAAAGAAGCTCGTACGAGTTTGATGGAAATTGGCTACAGCCGTCGTGATATACTTTTCGAGAAGTACGACTAAGGGTGAGTTAAAATAGAAGATTTATTAAAGGAGTCAGTTTTTGGCTCCTTTTATTATGTTATAATTCAAACACATCATAAATCTTAGCAATTCTGAATCCATTTTCTATTACATTATTTGATTCCTCACTTTTAGGATCTATTATTAGATTGGTATGATTGAAATGAATAAAGATTATCTTCTTTTTCTCATTTTCACTCAATGATTCAAACTTATTCATACTCTCAACTACAAAAGGATGTGGAATTTCAGACATATCTCTATTGTTCAGCTCTGCCCCGTCGTAAAAAGTAGCATCAAGAAAAGCATAATCAACTTTCTTCATTTCATTTATTATGTCTATATCCCATTTCTCCCACTTATCAATATCAGGAATAAAAATTGCACTTTTGTTTGTTCCATCTATTTTATATCCTACAGTTTCTGAATACTCGTCTCGGTGTGGTACTAACAATGGGGTTACGCTTAGATTATCTGATAGTTTGACTTCATCTCCATCACTAAGTTCATTAATCTTGATATTTTCTTCACTTACTAACTGCTCCCAGGGGCCATTAGTTTCTAAATACTCCTTCATCTTTGGCATTGCGTAAACTGGCACTTTATTGGCACTCATTGCCTCCTTTCCCAAATACATAAGACCAGTATAGTGACCTATGTGAGCATGAGTTAAGAATATACCATCAGGTACTTCTTTATTAGTTTGTTCACCATACTGAGATAAGTATTTCATTTGTCTTGTTATGTCTTGTGTGGCTTCAAAGAGGTACTTTTTTCCTGACTTAGCATCATACAATCCGAGAGAAACGACTTGTCTACTATTATCTGGATTTTCAAACAGACCAACACAGCAATCTTTCTTACATGCTATGTGGGGAGAACCAGCATCTTGTATAGTTCCAAGGACAATGATAGAGGTGTTTTCAGTTGAAAAAAGACAGCCTGTAAATAATGTTAAAAAGATTAGAATATATCTCAATTAAATTTTCTCATTTTTTTAGAATTTAAATATCATAATAATTTACACTTTGATATGATTAATCTAATATACAATTTCCTTACTTCACTCCAAAAAAAATTATTAAATTTGTAACTACCAAAAAGTAAAAATAACAAAAATACAATGTCAGAAAGAAAGAGAATACTTAGCGGAATACAACCATCGGGAATATTGACCATTGGTCACCTAACTGGTGCTTTGACCAATTGGAACAAAATGCAACGTGAGTTTGAATCATTTTTTATGATTGCTGATCTTCACGCAATAACAATAAGACAAACACCAAAAGACTTACGCTCATGGACATTAGACACAGCTGCTATGTTTCTTGCTGCTGGTATTGACCCAGAAGAATCTGTAATGTTTACTCAGTCACACGTGCCAGCCCACTCCCAATTAGCTTGGGTTATGAGTACCTTCACTGGTATGGGTGAAGCAGAGAGAATGACACAATTCAAGGATAAATCTAGTAAAAACACTGAGAATGTTAATGTTGGGCTGCTCTCTTACCCTATTCTTATGGCTTGCGATATATTGCTTTACCAAGCGAATGCGGTACCTGTAGGGCAAGACCAAAAACAGCACTTAGAGCTTACTCGTAATTTAGCACAGAGGTTCAACCATCATTATTCTGATACATTTGCTATACCTGAGCCTTATATCCCAGAAGTGGGTGCAAAGATAATGAGCTTACAAGAACCGACTGCTAAAATGTCAAAATCTGACCCAAATCTGAATGCAACTATCTTCATTACAGATGACAATGACACTGTAGTTAGAAAGATTAAGCGTTCAGTAACTGACTCTGGCTCAGAAGTACAGCCAGGTGAAGGTAAGGAGGGTATTGAAAACTTAATGACACTAATGACAGTTGCAACTGGTAAACCTGCTGATGACATTGTCGCTGAGTATCAAGGTGAGGGTTATGGTAAGTTCAAAAGCGATGTAGCAGAAGCCGTTGCCGAATACTTAGTACCAATAAGGAATGAATTTGAAAAATATAGAGAAGACAAGAATTTCTTAACAGAAACACTGAAGAAAGGAGATGAAAAAGCTAATAAAGTTGCTTTTAAAACGTTATCTAAAGTGTATAAGAAAGTTGGTTTTCTTCAATACTAATTTATTATTAACAATTCGTATAGGTTAGATATGCCTACTTATGTTTATATATGTGATGACACTGGCGAAGAGTTTGAGTACATACAAGGTATCAACTCTTACCCGTTAGAATTTTGGCCAAAAGATGTAGAGGGTTTTGACCCTAAAAAGCCAAAAAAAGTTCGTAGGAAAATAGGTACTGGAATTGGTGTGATGCTAAAAGGTACTGGCTTTTACGAAACTGACTATGTCAAGAAATCTGGTGGTAGCGACGAGTAATTGTTGCTACCTTCTAGTCAACAACTCATTTCTGATTGAAAGGAATAAGTCTACCAAAAGTAAGTCAAGTGTTACATTCCTATTAACCCTTACAATTGCTTTTTCAATCAAATCAAAAACTTTTGGAAAATCTATGTTGTCATAGTAATTCACAAATTTCTTGATTGATTCCACTTCACTTCTATTTACAATTAGCTTTTCTTCGCCATAGTGCAAATGCATAGCATCTTGTAGCCATTTTTGTAATAACTTCAGAGTGTTGATAATTAGATTCTTATCTCTTTGTTTGGTCAACTGCTCTACCCTATCCATTAGTAAAGTTCGATAACCTTTGCCTTGCAAACATGCCCTAAGCAAGTCAATTGAATTGTTTACAATAACATTCAAATCTTCATCAACAAATTTAATGGCGTTACTTATTGAGCCTTGAGCAAAAGATGTAATAATTGTCTTTTTCTCATCATCGATTTCTGAATAATGATCATCCAAATATTCTACTATCCCTTCATTAGTCAAAGGAGTGAACTTTATCTTTTGAGAACGAGATAAAATAGTTTGCAGCATTGAATTAATATTTTCAGCTATTAGTATAATAGTAGTATTCGGATTAGGCTCTTCCAATGTTTTTAGAAATGAATTGGCTGCTGCGTTGTTCATAGTGTCGGCACCTGAAACAATTACAAATCTCCTGCCACCGCTTGAGGACGAAGATAATTTCCTCTTCAATATTCTTATTGAATCTACCCTAATCTGGTTAGCATTAGTAATCACAACTTCATGGTATGGATTATCTTGTTTTTTTTGCAATTCATTTTTTATATTCTCAACTACATCATTTGGGTAGTTATCATATATATTTTCACTTTTCTTAACTGATTTATTTGCGGGTAATTTGTGCAAATAGGTAATATTTTCTGAATTTAGCCACTTGTTCTCGTCCAAACTATTTACCATTGAAGCAAACTTTATTGCCACTGCTTCTTTGCCAACTCCACTTGGTCCATAAAACAGATAAGTAGATGCAATAGAATTAGTATTGTATGCGTTTTGTAGCAAAGTTAGAATTTTATCATTTCCGTAAAGCTTTATCATTATCTTGAAAAGTTGTTTTTTTAAATGAGACTATAAAAT
>JBDQHL010000009.1:0-43510 GCA_040264895.1 Bacteroidota bacterium | reverse complement strand
TGATGAAGACGATGATGAAGATGAAGACGATGATGAAGATGAAGACGATGATGAAGATGAAGACGATGATGAAGATGAAGACGATGATGAAGATGAAAGAGAAAACGAAAGAGATTAATTTCTATTAATGGAATAAATTTACCTTTGATTAAGTCGGCAGTGATGCCGGCTTTTTTTATTCTATTACCTTATTTCTTAGTTTGAAATTCTAATTTTATCAAAAACTAAATAATACAATACTCAAATGAAGAAACTAGCCCTATTTAATAGCTACTTTGTTCTTACTTACATTAACTATAACTAAAGTGTCGTTTTCTACTGAACAGCAGAATGAATGGGCAATATTAGATAAGGACAATTATAAAATAGAATATCCTTCTGATTGGATGTTAGATGAATCTGGGAATATGGGAACTAGTTTTATTCTATTTAGCCCATTAGTGAATTCTGAAGATAAATTTAACGAGAACGTAAACCTTATGATACAAGATGTATCAACTTATAACCTTACTTTTGAGCAATTTGTAGAGTTGTCGGAAAAACAAATAGAATCTATGTTGACTGATGGAAAAATACTTTCAAGTGAGCTTGTCACTATAGATGGTAATAATGTACAAAAGCTTATCTTTAATGGTAAACAAGGTGAATATGACTTACAGTTCGAGCAATATTATATGATGAGAGGTCCTATCGCTTATGTTTTAACTTTCACTTCTGAAAAAAATGAATTTGATAAATATCAGGAAGTAGGTGAAAAAATAATGAACACTTTTGAGTTGAAGAAATAGATTCAATATTTGCTATAACTCATCAGGATCAACTTTAACTACTATACTCCTGTGATCAGAGACTGTTGTCACAGTATGTTTGGCAATAATCTCTAACGATTTAGGTAATAGGATATAGTCAAGTTTTTGGTGGCCTTTATTAATAGATAATACATACTTTCCTAGCCAGCGGAAGGGCTGCCAAACTCTGTTAATCGAGTTCATAAGTTTGGGGTTTGGGAATGTATTATCCGTTACCACCTGAAAATGTTCTATTATTATATTATAAAATGGTAGACCTTCTAACTCACAATTCATATCACCCATTATAACAACTTTCTTTCCATTTTTTAATTGCTCAATGCCATAGTTGATTACACTATTTATCTGTTTAGTTCTTGGAGTTGGGTAAAATGGAGATGTAAGAACATCAATAATTTGAGTAACTGTTCTTTCCAGTTCAAAACAGCAAAACCTACTTCCATCTTCATTCTCTATTCCCATTTTTACTCTTTTCCCAGGAGCACGGCATGCAACAAGGTTCAACCTAGTCAAATTATTCTTTGGTGTTGGTGATGCTCCAAATACCATTTGGTCATAACCACTATTTTTGAGCAGTTCAAACGTATCACTACCCCATTTTGCATTTATCACCTCATTAGCATTGATTATAGTCGGGTTGTGGTATTTAATCACCTGCTCAATAGGATGATCCTCTTTTCTATTTATTTGAGCTTTCCTAATTTTGAATCTCATTCTTAGAAAAGTGTATATATGTACCCATATCCACCTTGCAAATGACATATCTTTGGTGCTTATGCCATCAAAAAAAGTATTTACAGTTGCAATTGATATAGTATGTTTGTCATTTGTCAAGACTATTGCTCAGAATTTTGTATATTTGGACTTCAATATAGTTATAAATACATTTAGAAAGTTTTAATTTTTAGTAGAATGAAAAATTTAAGAAAATATTTTTTTAAGACATCCAAGATTAGATCTCTATTCCTGGTGGGACTTATGTTATTCTTATCTACATCTACATACCCTTATTTCAGCCAGTTATTGGTCAATGCTAATATAACAGTTAATGAAATAAATGAAGAAGAAAATGAAACTAACCATAAGAATCAAAATAAAATTGGTTCATTCTGCATAGACGACTTGCAGAAGTTTCTCTCTATGTATGAAACGAATATTAAATCCATAATATATTATAATAAAAAACACTCGGATCATTTTCCAGAAGTTCACACTCCACCCCCAGAGTTCACTTTAGCGGCCTAAACTAATTTCTACTTATTTATTATTTTACTAATAGCTTTAGACTACCTATCTGGTAGTATTTTAAATATATTATTAACATCATTTCTACTTCAATAGAATGGAAATGGTAAAAAAAAACACGTAAACAAAAAATGAATTCGAATAAAAATAATTTTATTGATAATCTGAAGACCGACATACCAGCAAGTATAGTTGTTCTTCTAGTAGCTATCCCCCTATGTTTGGGTATAGCTTTGGCTTCCGGAGCACCATTGTTTTCTGGAATAATAGCTGGTATAGTCGGTGGTATTGTCGTCGGCTCTATTAGTAAATCAGCTCAGGGTGTTAGTGGTCCTGCGGCTGGTCTTGCAGTAATTGTACTAGTAGCTATTCAAGACTTAGGTAGCTTCGATATTTTCCTATTAGCAGTTGTATTAGCTGGTGTATTTCAAATATTATTGGGTGTAGTTAGAGCAGGTGTAATTGGTTATTACTTCCCTTCTTCTGTTATCAAAGGGATGTTAGCAGGTATTGGTATTATAATATTTTTGAAACAAATACCACATGCTTTCGGATATGATGCCGACCCAGAAGGAGACTTGTCATTTATACAACCTGACGGACAAAACACTTTTACAGAATTAATCGCAATGATTGATTTTATTAGCCCTGGAGCACTAATCATAGCAGCTGTGTCTTTGGCTATTCTCATCCTTTGGGAAAGACCTTTTATGAAGCGTATTAGTGCTCTTAAACTAATACAAGGACCATTGGTTGCTGTTACTGTTGGTATTGTATTAGGAATAGTATTCCAAGACAACTCAAGCTTAGCTTTGATGGGTGACCAACTAGTTAGTATTCCAGTTTCAGATTCACTTAATGGCTTTATTGGACAATTCACAACTCCAGACTTTAGTGCCATTGGTAATCCTGCTATATATATGACGGCATTCACTATAGCTATTGTAGCAAGTTTGGAGACATTACTTTGTGTTGAAGCAACTGACAAATTAGACCCACAGAAAAGAATAACTCCAACAAACAGAGAACTAACGGCTCAAGGTGTAGGTAATATAGTTTCTGGTCTAATTGGTGGTCTTCCTGTTACTCAAGTAATTGTAAGAAGTTCTGCGAATATTCAATCAGGTGGACAAACAAAGATTTCTGCCATAGCGCACGGTATTCTGCTATTGGTAAGTGCAATTCTAATTCCAAACATACTCAATATGATTCCTTTGGCTAGTTTAGCTGCTATCCTATTCGTAGTTGGTTACAAATTAGCTAAGCCAATTCTATTCAAAGATATGTATAAAAAAGGTTGGTCAGAATTCTTACCATTTATAGTTACAATTGTCGGTATTGTATTTACAGATTTATTAATTGGTATTTCACTTGGTTTAGCTGTAGCTGTGGTATTTATACTGTGGAATAATTATAAAACTCCATATGAAGTACATAGTGATTCTGATGGTGCTAATAACAAATATGTATTAAATTTAGCTCAAGAAGTTAGTTTCCTTAACAAGGCTAGTATTATGAGAACATTAGACCAAATACCAGAAAATTCAAGTATTTTAATAGATGGTGCTAAAACCAAATCAATACACCCTGATGTACTTGAGATTATTGATGACTACAAGGAACATGCTAAAACAATCAATGTAAATGTGGAAGTAATAGGCATCAATCGTAGTCAATCAAAAGAGAATCCTTTACAAAATTTTGATGATGAAGTTGCTAAGGGCTGACAATTTTACTAGTAAATATATTTAATTATTTTAAGCTACTCATTTCAATATGGGTAGCTTTTTCTTTATATTGAATTATTCATTATCCTACTAAGACCAATTTGAAAAAAATAATAATTATAATCATCTTATTAATTTCCACCACTAATTTAAAAGCTGAAGATTCTCTTTCTATGACCAAAGTTGCTATCTTAGGAGCTGGTACTATAGGTGGTATTGCATTATCATATAATTTTCAAAGTAATGAATATTGGAATGATCCTGCTGAATGGCATTTGGTAAGCTGGCGATTGGAATATGATGATGCCCTAATGGCAGACAAGCTTGGGCATTTTTACTTTTCTTATGCTCTTGCTAACTCATTTAGTAAGGTAACTGAGTGGAGTGGCTTAGACAGAGAAGTCGGTACATGGGTGGGGTTTGGAATATCAATGCTACACCAAACCGCAGTAGAAATATATGATGGTTATTCCGATGGCAGACCCTATTTAGGTTTCAGTCGGGGCGATGTTATTGCTAATATTCTTGGAGCTTCATACAGTGTTGGTCAGTACTATTACCCTTACTTAAACAACATAACCCCAAAGATTAGTTATTACCCTTACAGTTCAGAAGAATACAATACAGTATTCAATGATTACAATGCAACGAATCATTGGTTCAGCTTCGATGTCTGGTCTATGTCAGATGAATTAACCACTGATTGGTACAATGCTTTCGGCTTAACATTGGGTCATAGTGTTAGTGGTATTGATAGAGATGGAGCTGGTCACCATCAGTTCTATCTGGGTTTAGATGTCAATTGGAACTACTTCAAGCAATTTGACATAGTACAAAACAGTTATTATTTACAACTTATTATAAATATATTAGAAAAATATAAAGTTCCACTTCCTGCCCTGAGAATAGGCAATAATATCCGTGGATTTCTAATCAGATAGCCAAAATAATCTATATTTTTCTTTATTAAAATTTTGTTTTTATTAAAAGTATTTAGATATTTGTCTAAATATCTAAATGGAAATATGAATAATTTATTCAAAGCTCTCAATGATAAAACTAGAAGAAAAATCATTGAGCTACTTAAAAATGGAGATCTGAGTGCAGGAGAAATAGCTGACGAGTTTGACATGACAAAATCCAGCATTTCCCATCACTTAGAAATACTAAAACGTGCTGACCTAGTAACGTCTGAAAAAAAAGGTCAGTTCTTACTCTATTCACTTAATACCAGTGTGTTGGACGATTTGTTCAATTGGGTAGTAAACCTAAAGGAGAAAGAATGAAACTTAACCTAAGATAAGACATTATTGCTATTGTATTAGTGGTGATTCCATTCTTATACTTAGCTTATATATGGGGCAATTTACCCGATTCTGTTCCTATCCATTGGAATATAGAAGGTGAAATAGACAACTATGTTGGTAAAGAAATACTAATAGCTATTCCTTTTGCATTACCTATGCTCACATATTTAATCTTCTTATTTGCTCCAATTATTGACCCCAAGAAGCGATTGGATTCAGATAATAATAAGTATCAGAGTTTGAAGGTTATGCTTACCGGTGTAATGTCTGCCATGGCAATATATATTCTGCACTCATCATATTCGGCAGAAAGTTTTGGTTCATCAACTATAACAATAATACTTGGAGCTTTGTACGTAATCATAGGCAATTACATAAAAACACTAAAGCCCAACTATTTCATAGGCATCAGAACTCCATGGACATTAGAAAGTAAAAATGTATGGCGAAAGACACACAAATCGGCAAGCACACTTTGGTTTGTGGGTGGTTTACTTATCATTGCCCTAAGTTTTCTACTTCCCTTAGAAATTAATTTTACAGTATTTATCATAATAACAATCATTATTACAGTTACACCTATTTTACATTCGTATCTATTATATAAAGGAGAAAAGAAATGAGTAAATTTTACGCAATTATCACAATTACAGTTTTAGTATTTTCAAGTATACTGTTAGTCTCAAAACCACAAGACCCCAAGGAGCCATTCCCTTATGAGGTGAAAGAAGTGGTATTCAAAAATACAGAAGACAATATCAATATAGCAGGTACACTTACTATACCAGAAAATGATGGTGACTATCCACTGATAATTCTACTCAATGGTAGTGGTGCACAAAACAGAGACTCAGAAATTTTGGGTCACAAGCCATTTTGGGTATTAGCTGATCACCTATCTAGAAATGGGATAGCAACACTGAGAATGGATGACAGAGGAGTTGGAGGCACTGGTGGCAAATATGGCACCTCTTCTCTTTTTGATTTCGTAAAGGACGCAGAATTTGCACTCGAATATGTCAAATCGCAAGATTTAAATGTAAGTGAGTTAGGAGTGTTAGGTCACAGTTTAGGTGGGACAGTCTCTACTATCATGACAAGTAAATCAGAGGATATTGACTTCATGGTCCTGATGGCGAGTGGTGGTATGAAAGGCGATGAGCTTATGCTATTGCAAAAAGCTGTGATTGAGAAAAAGATGGGTATGACAGACATGCAAGTAGAAGCAAGTGGTAAGCAGATAGAAGGTGCTTATGACATAATTAACAATAACACTGACAAGAATAATGAGGAGATTAGACTATTAGTTTCTGAATATTTTAATAAATTATACAACGGACAGTTACCGGCTGCTCAGCTAAAGACAATAACTGATCAGCTAACAGCTCCATGGTTTATAGATTTTGTAAGGGTAGACCCTGTAGATTATCTGAAAAAAATAGATTGTAGAGTATTAGCTCTGAATGGAGAAAATGATTTGCAAGTTTTACCTAACGAAAACTTAGCTGGGATAGAAAAAGGATTGAAAGAAGCTGGAAACAAACAACTAACGATAAAGAAATACGAAAAGTTAAATCACTTGATGCAAGAAAGTGAAACAGGTATGCCACAAGAGTATTCGACTATAGAGCAAACAATAGCACCAGTAGTGCTAGAAGACATTGCTAATTGGATAAATGGGAAGTAAACTCAATCACCCCTCTTTTTTCTTTAGGGGTGCTATTAATTGTTATATTTATTCAAAAGAAATTCATGATAGAGTAATACTACCTAGAGCAGCTTCCTTGCTTGCGCCAGTAACTGATGGGAAGTTACCAGGCAGCTCATTAACTCTTAGGTAAGCAAGTTGAGCCATCAGCAGTGCCTCACGGCTGTCTGTTATGTCTTTGTTGTCTAACACTATTTTTTCTGGACTCTGGTTTGTATAGCTTTCTATTAGCTCTATAAGGAAATCATTTTTTGCTCCCCCACCTGCAACCAATAATCTATAGCTATCATCTGAAACAAGCTTGATATTCTTAGCTATTGACATTGCTGTGAAATGAGTTAATGTACAAAGTAAGTCATGAGCAGTTAGTTCAAAGCCACCAAATCGGTCAATAAAGTCATTATTGAATAGCTCCTTACCTGTTGATTTAGGATACTCTGCCGATATATATTCTTCATTCTCCATTTTCTCTAGCATCGGTTCATTCAGATTTCCAGATTTAGCCAACTCACCATTTGCATCATAATCTTTACTGAACATTCTATTCGCAACCAAATCTATTAAACAGTTACCTGGTCCAGTGTCGAATGCGACCACATCGCTTTTAATCGCATCTTTTGGTAGATATGTAATGTTTGCTATTCCACCTATGTTCAGAACAATAGTGTCTTCGTTATCTGACTTCAAGTAGCAATAATCAAATATTGGAACAAGTGGTGCACCCTGACCTCCTAATGCTATGTCTGCTTCTCTAAAATTTGAAACTACTTTTATTCCTGTATCAATTGCAAGTTGAGCAGCAGAACCAATCTGGTAAGTGGAAGCAGTTTTTTGGGCAACAAAATCTATTGCATCTGGCTGATGCCAAACGGTCTGACCGTGGAATCCAATTGAATTAACATCTTCTCTACTAATGTTATTATCTTTCAAAAATAAGTTTACAGAGTCAGCTACCCCGCTTGCAAATCTTACATTTAGTTGCGATATATCGTTTAGTGTGGTTTCGTTTTTTAAGTTCAGTAGATACTCACGTAGTTCTGGAGTGAATGGATATTCATTCATTGATATAATTTTAATGTTACTCTGGTCAAATTCTGCTGCAGCAATATCTATTCCATCCATCGATGTACCAGTCATCACGCCTATGTATAAATTTGAACTTTTGTTCATACTATTTTCCTAAAAGTTAGGTTGATTCTCTCCTCTACTTTCTTTTTAGTCTTGGGTATAGAGTGTTGATATTTGTCTTGAAATCCACTTTTCATAATCAACAAACTACCATTTTTTAGTATTATTTCTCTCTTATTCTTGTGGTCTTTCCTTTCTCTTATTAGAAATCTTCTCTCACCACCCAACGAAACAGATGCTATAACTGGATTCACTCCCAACTCTTTCTCATCATCGGAATGCCATCCCATAGAGTCATTTCCATCGCGATAATAGTTAAGCAATACACTGTTATAATTTATGCTATTGTATTCTTCAGCGATTGATTTTATTTTTAATAATTCATTGGTCCATTTGTTTGGTTCTAATTTCAAACCAGAATAGCTATAGTTTGCATCAGCATCGCCATACCAGCTACTTAGTCTCGGTATTTTTACTTTTCTACCAAACATAAATATCTCGTCTTGCTTCCAGTCAATTTCAGATTTAAGATTGTCTAATAATTTAACAGAATGCTCGGAGTCAATTGCCGACTCAATGTAAATAAGGTCTTCATCTTCATAAATTAATTTCATTACGACATAAAGAATTTGCTGTAAAGAAATAGCGCTGCGAAACCAAAGAAAAATGCAATCCCAATATAGCTAAGTATATTAAGCCATTTTGAAGGTCTGTGTTCTAATGGAAAAAAAACCTTTCTAACTATCATAAAGTTGAGCAGAGCAACCACTGGGGATGAAATAAACGAAATAATAGTTACTAAGTCAACAAATAGAGTTAGTGACTGAGTGAAAAACACTATCAGAACTGAGGAAAAGCTAGCAACAAACAGTTGAAAGATTAACAGATATTTTTTCTTCGATTTATCTGAATTTGTATTTCTAATTATTCCAAGCGACTCTGCTAAAGCTCTCGGATATGCATCTACACAAGTAATAACTGTCGATAACATAGTAGCAAACATAATGAATGCGATTATAGTCTTACTCCATGAACCAATAACTTCCGTATATAATGACAGCAATTGAGAAGCAAAAACAACAGCTTTGCCTGATATAGTATCGCCACTTCCATACATAACTGATGCCCCAAGACCCAGAAAACAAATCGCCAAGACTACACTAACAATATAGCCAACATTGAAATCGAATAAAGAGTCAGATAGTGACTTTTTGCTATTATTTACTTTATCATTTTCAAGTGACCACATCGATGTCCAGCTAGACAATTCCAATGGTGCAGGCATCCAGCCCATAAGTGCTAATAGAAAACCAATTCCTGCTTGAGTCAATATTTCTGGTGGGACGGAATCTGCCGAATGCTGACCGCTTGAGCTTAATGCGATTATGAAAGATATTAGAGTAAGTAAACTAAGTGATAGGGTTAGATATTTTACAAAACTTTCGAATAGGTGATACTTTCCAACATTAAGAATTACCAGTACAATGATGAGATATACCACTGATGTAAGTTCATTGGATAAAGTGTTGCCTGTAAAATTGAAGAATAAAAAGTTAAACATTGCTGATGCTACAAAGGTGATAGCAGCAACAGTAAATACAGATAGTACAATATTCAGTGCTAAATATAACTTAACAGCCCAGTCACCTAACCTAGAATATCCACGTATGATACTTTCGCCCATTACAGTGGTATATCTTTGACCAATTTCAAAGAATGGGTATTTGAGAAGGTTGATTAGCAAGACAGCCCAAACTAATTCGTAGCCGTAAGTTGCTCCTGCTCGGGTAGATTGCACCAAATGCGATACGCCTACGGCTGCCCCTGCGAAGAGCAGCCCTGGACCTAAAGATTTTAATGCATTTGCGAACTGCATTTTTTAGAAATTAGGATAGAATATCAAATTCAATCTTGGAATAGAGTAAAAGTTATTTGACTCTATCGTTTCTTCCAATCCATTATCTGCCTTTAGCAACCTTTCTACAGAAGTTAACTCAAAGTTCAATTTCCACTCAGCTGCTAAATTTAGCAAACCAATATTACCTAAAGGTACATTAAGAATAAATCCAATACCTGTATTCAAACCCAGTTGTGAGTTTTCGTTACCATTAATTGAATTCATAATAAAACTTGGACCAAGTATTCCATAAACATTAATTTTATTATGTGGATTTGGAATCCATAAACTAGAAAATTCTAAAATTTGGTGAATGTTGGGCTCTTCAGCTCCTGCTGTTTCAACTGGTTTATTATTCTTAGAATAAGAATATCCAGCTTGTAGAATTAAATAATCAGCTAACCCACCAAAAGTAACAGTACCACCAAGTGCAACAATACCTTCATAAGATATATTTTCACTATCTTTTTTAACAAATGTTTGGCTCTCTACAATTGTATTAGTACCAGCAAAACCACCAAAACCAATAAACTTAGGATAAGGCGCTTCTTCATATACCTCTACTGGTGAATCGTCTTCATCATAGTAATAATCATCGTCATCTTGTGAATATGCTTGACTTGACATAGCAAGCATAGCTAAAAGCAAAGTAGCAATCCCAAAGAATTTTTTGGAATTAGAAACTGTCTGCTCTACAATTTTTTCATATTTCATGTCTTTAACCTCTGATATTTTTTTTGCTATTTCTTTAACAAAGCTTGGTTCATTTCTCTTACCTCTGTTCGGTACTGGTGCCATATATGGCGAATCAGTTTCAATCATAAATCTATCCAAAGGTACTTGTTCCAAAACTTCTTTATGTTCAGACTTCTTAAACGTAATATTACCCGTAAATGATACATAAAAACCCAAATCTATTGCATTTTTTAGTAATTCTATCGAATCGGGAAAGCAGTGCATAACTGCTTTTAAATTATCATCATTTTCATCAGAAAGTAATGTAATCAAATCTTCGTCTGAATCTCTATTGTGAACAATGATTGGTTTTCCTACTTTCTTAGCTATTTTTATTTGCTCACGAAATGCGTGTTGCTGCACCCTTTTTTCAGGAAGATTATCATAGAAATAATCAAGCCCAATTTCACCAACAGCCACACATTTTGAGTGAGTTGAAGCTATTTCATATATCTTAGCTCCGACTTCATCATCATACTTATCTGCACTGTGTGGGTGTACGCCAATTCCAAAATATACTTCATCATACTTATCTGCAAGCTCCACTATTCTATCGAATGAAGATGGCTCAATAGCAGGAATAATTACCTTGTCAACTCCAGCTTCTTTGGCCCTGCTTATAACTTCGTCAAAGTCTTCTTCGAATCTTTCGGTATCTATGTGCGCGTGGGTATCTATCATTTATTACGCTTTTAACTCTTCTAATTTTTCCATAACTTTTTCAACGTGACCTTTCACTCTTATATTTTTGAACTCTGCAGCAACTTTACCTTTTGGGTCAATAATGAAAGTTGAGCGAATAATACCCATATAGGTCTTACCATACATTTTCTTTTCGCCATAAGAATCGTAATCAGCTGCAATTTCTTTTTCTGGGTCACTGAGCAAATCAAATTTCAAATCATGTTTTGCAATGAAATTGTCGTGAGATTTGATGGAATCAGGGCTAACACCAAGTATTGCTGCATCTAGTTTTTCAAAAGCCTTTATATTTTCGCTAAAACCGCATGCCTCTTTGGTGCAGCCAGATGTATTATCCTTGGGATAAAAATAAAGTACTAACCACTGTCCATTATAATCTGAAAGTTTTAACTCTTTATCACTATTTGCCTTCGCTTTGAAGTTTGGTGCTTTTTTTCCTACTTCTATTGCCATAATTCTAATCTCTCGTTTTTTCTTCAAATGCTTTGAATTCACTTACTATTTTCTGTTCTAGTGGGTGGAGTTCGCGTTTTTCCTCTACCTTTTTTACTTTCTGTTTTTTAATCAATTCAATCTTAGCTGTACAACCAGTTATAGACTGAAATTCTGAGATAAGTTGATTCAAGTGGCTATGCAAATTATCAAATATAAAGTCATCCGAAATAGCCAGTTTTAATAAATTCTCTTCATAAAGCACGGTTCGTACATCACGTGCTAATGATATATCTGTCCCTGTTATTTTCTCTGAGTTGACGAACAGCTTCCAATTTTCTTCTAAAGTTCTGTTGTTTTTTGGTTGTGGTTGTAGTGCTGGCTCACTAGCAATTGGTTCTGGCTTAGGTGCTTGCTTGGGTTCAGGTTCAACTATTTGTTTTACTTTAGTTTCAGTCTTGTAAACTTCGCCTTCTTCAACTACTCGTTCAGCCTTTTTTTTTTCAGGTTCCTCGCTGCTGACCTCTATTGTGTTCAGTTTCTGAACCTCACTTAGCAATGTTTTTATATCTTTAGCCCTGTCCATAGATGCCATTTGAACCAAAACAGTTTCAAACTTCACATTTGGGGAACTCGCAAAACGTAGCTCATTTTCTGTTTTGGAGGCCAAGTGCATCAATCTGAGCAAGTCTGGCTGAGCCATAATGTGTGCTAATTTTATATACTTTTCTTTAAATGCTTTTGATGTATTAATTAAATCAGTACCACCAGTGCTAATTACTGTTAATGTATTTCTAAAGTGTTCTAATAGCCCACCCATACATTCTTTTACATCATAACCCTGAGTTACAATCTCATTACTCAGAGCAAATATATCCTTAATATCATTATTGTTTATGGCATCACTAATTCGAAAATAGAACATTTCGTCAATCAGATTAAGAGCATTAGCAAGCTCAGTGTATTTTATATCTCTACCACAAAACGCGATTGCCTGGTCGAATATAGATTGGCTATCACGCATAGAACCATCACCCTTACGAGCAATTATTTGGAGCGATTCTTCATCTATTTTAATACCTTCTGCATCAGAAATCTTTGAAAGTTGGTCAACTATTTCCTCTATCTCCATTCTACGGAAATTATACCTTTGGCAACGACTTAGTATAGTAGCTGGTATCTTTTGTGGCTCGGTAGTAGCAAATATAAATACCAGATGTGGAGGTGGCTCTTCTATTATTTTCAGCAATGCATTGAATGCCGAATCAGATAGCATGTGCACCTCATCGATGATATATACCTTATACCTGCCATTTGCAGGAGGATATTTTGCGTTCTCTCTCAGTCGCCTTACATCGTCAACACTATTGTTAGAAGCACCATCAATCTCAATTATGTCCATTGCTCTACCTTGAGCATGCTGCTTAGCAATTTCTGAATTCAAGTCTGGTTCGAAATCATCGGTATGAGCATTGAGTGCTATGGCATGAATACGAGCAGTAGTAGTTTTTCCTACTCCTCTGGGTCCACTAAATAGATACGAGTGATGTATTCGGTCTTGCTCAATAGAATTTTTTAACGTGCGGGTAATGTGCTCCTGACCAACTACATCAGAGTATAGATGGGGTCGCCACTTACGTGCTGTTACTAAAAACTCTTTCTGTTCACTCATACTTTACTTAGTTATTTTATTCTATTCATACTATTGAAGACTTACAATTTAAGAAATATTGGACTAATTTGAATAAATATGGTGAAAATGTATTTTGGCTTTAGTATAAGAAAAATTTCCTCCAATCCTTATTCACTTAAAATGTAAATTTGGTGAAATATTCTATATATTACAGATATTGTTTACTTATCATTACTAAATTTTGGTATCAAATATTTTAAGATTTAAAGTCACCCTTTCTCTGTTGTTTGTCGTATCATGTAGCAATAGCTTAGATCCAGATTGCAACGATTTTAGAGACGGAATTATTGAAGTTGACATTTCTGATACTGTTAAGGTAAACCAAGTATATGATGTTGAAGTCACTTATGGGGCGCCTAATTTGTGCTATAAATTTAAAGAGTTGACCACAAGTTTTGACAATAGCAATCTGATTATAAATGCTGCCATATGCAACACTCAAAAATCTAATGAAGGTTGCCCACAAAGCCCATTATACGGAGAAGAAACCACTACCATTGTGTTCAAAAGGGAAGGAAAATTTAGCATTGTGATTAATGATGATTCCTTTTACAAAACCGTCTGGGTTGAAGAATAATACAATCGCAAGACTTAAATATCAACTAATAATTACACCATCTTCCATTTCAATTATTCTATCAGTTTTATCAGCAAAGTCTTTGTCGTGGGTTACCACCAAAAGCGACATATTTTTTTCATGACTAAGGTCTTTGAATATATTGAACACATTTTCTGAGTTCTTACTGTCCAAGTTACCTGTAGGTTCGTCACCCATTATTATATCTGGATCATTGATTAGTGCCCTTGCAATAGAGACTCTCTGTTTTTGTCCGCCGGATATCATACTCGCTTTTTTCTTAGCTTGTTCTTCTATTCCTAGTAATGCTAACTTTTCCATAGCGTCCCTTTCTATCTCTTTGTCACTTTTCAGAGCTAATTTTCTTGCTGGTAGCATTACATTTTCAAGGACAGTAAATTCTGGTAGGAGGTAGTGAAACTGGAATACAAATCCAATATGCTTGCTTCTTAGTATAGCTAATTCACGTTGATTTCTTCCTGTCACTCTCTCACCAGAAAGAAAAAGTTCACCTTTGTAATCCGTATCCATAGTGGAAAGTATATAGAGTAAAGTTGACTTACCACAACCAGATTTGCCCATTATAGATACAAACTCACCATGATCTATGTTAAGTGATATATCCCTTAGGACATGAAATTCTACTGGTTTGTGGAAAAACTTATTTACTTTTTCTGCTTTTAGAACGGACATTTATTGACCTCTTATTATTTCTACTGGATCAATATTCTCAGCTTTTCTAGAGGGCAAATAACCAGCTAAAAATGTTGAGACTAAGGCAAAAATAATAGCTATGAAATAGTTCATTGTATCGTAATTTATGGGGTATGTCTTAATTGTAGGTAATGCTTCTGTTTCAAAACTAGTATAATCTATTGCCAAGGAACCCAAATAGCCGACTACAAGACCCAAAATGCCCCCAACAAACCCAATTATTAAAGCTTGACTTATAAATATATGCTTGACATCAACACCAGTAAAACCAATCGCTTTTAGGATCGCAATATCATTCATTTTCTCATATATCATCATATTAAGAATGTTGTAGATACCAAAACCAGCAACAATAAGAAGTGTAATGGATACCGCATAAGTGATTAAATTTCTAATTTCGCTACCAGTATCAAACTGCGCATTTGCTGTTTGAATATCAACAGCGCTGAGATTGTAATTGTTTTCAATGCTCTCAGACATTTTAGGCGCCTTTTCCATATCAAACAGCTTAACATTGAGATCTGTTATATAATTTCTTCCTTTTCCTAAAAGTTTCTGTGCAGCTGATAAGTTCACATAGCTCTGAATATTGTCCACTTCAGATAGTCCACTTTGGTATAGACCAACTATTTTTAGTGGTATAGAGTTTCCACTAGATGATAGGATATTTACCTTGTCACCAATGTCCAAAGACATTTTTTTAGCTACACCTGCACCCAAAAGAATACCATTCTTATTTTTTGCCAATTCCATTGGACTACTTCCTACCACATAATCACCAAAATTAAAAAGTGATTCTTCTTCTGTAGGAGAAATCCCAACTATTGAACCATTTAGCTGTATTGAACCAGCAACATAAAACCCCATTGCAGATGTTTGTGCAGTTATACCTTTTATCCTGCTATCTTCTTTCAAATTAGCAACTAATGGCAACGCATCATGTATTTTTTCTAAACTAACCTTAGGTTTAATTGATCTAACTATATTAAAATCATTTTCAAAAAGTTCAGTTTGATATATTGGTTGGGAGTCACTTGGTTCAATCTCATTAAATATGTGGATATGTGGAGTTCTATTTAAAACTAATCCATCTAATAGACCGTTGAGGCCCGTCATAAACCCCATCATTATTATATAAGCACTAATACCAAACATTACTCCCAGAGCAGCTACTGTTGTTTGCTTTATTCTGGAAAGCAAATGTGTTTTAGTAATACTTAATATAATTCTGAAGCTTCGCATCTATTCTGGTAAAGTAATTTTAGTGCTATAATCTAACCCTTCTATAATCTCTACTTTTCGCATGTTTTTATTGCCAACTTTCACTTTCACTATACTATCCTTGGTATTAACAGTGTTTGATTCTGTCAAATATTCAATAGGGATAGTCATTACATCATTAATCTTTTCAATGACAATATTAGCCTCGCCGGCTAAACCAGCATAGAGCTTACTAGGCATATCGGTGAACTCAGCTTCCACAATGAAAGATAATGTTTTCTGATTCTTCAATGGATATATCTTCGATATTCTTCCTTCAAAAGTCTCCCCCTCGTATGCGTCTAATGAGATTAGAACCATTTGATCCAGTTCAATTTTTGAAATATCCACCTCATCTACTTCCATCGTTATAATATATTCATCCGTCTTACCAAGCATAGCGATTGGCTCCTGAGTGGTTATTATCTCTCCAGCCTCTTTGTTAAGTGAATAGATAGTGCCGTCGATCTTAGCTCTAATTACAAAGTCATCTAAATCTAAAACAGATTTTTTAAGTCTATTTTTAGATTGTTTATAGTTTGTCCTCAGCTCAGCTTTAAGTTGTTTTAGGTTATTAAGAAGTGAACTATGCTTATTACTAGATAGTTCGTAAGCAAGTTTAGCTTGTTCCACTGCAGTTTTGCTACCAACGCTTTTCTTGTATAATCTACTCCTTCTCATATACTCCAATGAGTCTTGCGAAAGTTTTTCCTGACTTGATTTTATTTCATTTTGAAGATTATCTAAGTCCGAATAGCTGCTTTTGTACTTACTTTTAGCCAGTTCGTAGTTCAGCTCTGCATTACTTCTTTCTATTCCCGCTTTGTCAGAAGTAATCAACGCAATGGAATCACCCATTTGAACTTTTTCACCTTCATTGACGAATATTTCATTTATAATACCTGGAGTTACAGTGAAGACATTATATTTATCTTTAGGCTCAATTATAACTGTAGCATATACAGAAACAGTTAAATTCTCTTTTTGAGGGGTAATGTATTTGTTATTATCCTCACAGCTCAAAATGAGGAATAGCAACGAAATTATAAGTATAGATTTACGCATAGAAAGAATTAATAAGTTAGTTCTTATAGAACAAGTAATATAACCATATTTGAATTATGTGGCAATTGAAATAAAAATAGATTTGTCGAAATCTTTAAAAATAATTAATTTGAATTGAATATATAATCAACATTTGCATAAGGAGTGCCTAATAATGGAAACTGAAAACCCACAACAACCAAATCAACCGAACCAAGAAGGCGGACATTACAACCCATATCAAATGCCTGTTGATACAAGCGTAATGACTGTAGGAGATTGGATTCTAACGTTTCTAATTACTGCAATTCCTATTGTTGGTTTTGTTATGTTATTTATATGGGCGTTCGGTAACGATACTAACCAAAACAAAGCAAATTACGCCAAAGCGACATTATTATGGATGCTTATAGGAATCGCATTAGGTTTATTGGTAATGATTATGTTCTGGGGAGCTCTGATGGCCCTTGTCATGGGCAGTCAGTAAAAAACTAAATTTGATTAAAAGAATTGTAAAGACCCAACTAAAATTATAAAATAGTTGGGTTTTTTTATGTCGTATGCAACTTTTTGTAATTTCAACCCACTTATATTATGTAGCGAATAAATAGCAATAAGATGAGCAGAAGAAAACAGAAACAATTTTTGAAACTATTCGAACCAGTACGAGCTGATTTGTCGCGCTTCTGTATGGCTATTACTGGAAGTCGATTTGCGAGTAATGATTTGGTAAGCGAAACTATATTAGCTGCCTACCAAGGCTTTGACAAAGTAAAAAAACATACCGCCTTCAAAAGTTATTTATTTACTATTGCAACCAGAACTAATAATGCCAGGAAGGCAAAAGATAGTAGAATGGAATATAGTGACAGTATAGATGATTTTCATCTGACTACTGAAAACAGAGGGGATTTGGACGCCGATGTTGAACAACTATACTGAGCGTTGGGCAAGCTACCCGACAAGCAAAAGGAAGCTATAATTTTATTTGAAATCTCGGGGTTCAAGATAGCAGAAATTGCAGAAATGCAAGGCGCTACTGAGTCAGCGGTAAAGTCGCAACTCAAACGTGGCAGAGAAAAACTAACTAACATACTAGTAGAAAAAAAACTATAACAAATGAAAGCAATAACGTAAAAACTTTCGGTGAGAAGGTCTCAAAATGAATAATTTGGATAAATATTTTGATAAAGTAAGGAAAGTGGAGCCAGACATAAGTCAGGAAGACACACGAAAAATTCTTGCGGGCAAATTGAGTGATGTGGGCATTACAACTAATTTGTTTAACAAAATACGGACGTATCCTATAATAACAACTTTAATAACTTCGGCAGCAATTGTTGGGGTGCTTATGCTCACTCAGTTTACTGAATCAACAAATGAAAATATAGTTGATTCGAAAAATAAGATTGAAATCATGGCTGACAACGGTGAAGATGGCATTATCCCTGTCGATGATAATGTGCCAAAAACTCACGATCATAAGAAAGAGAAAGAATTTCTAAAGAAAAACCCTCCTAGACCAGTGGATGAGAATATCACTAAAAAAACAAAAGTAAAAAAAATAAAACTTGACACTAAAGATAACATATGGACAAATGATGAAGTAGATATTAAAGCAGTCAATACATTAAATCTAAAAATTGATGAGCTGAAGAACTTAGGCATTACAGTTAACAAGGGTAATTTCAAAGTAAGTGCCTTTGATAAATACACTTTCACTATAGATAAAGATAATAACAAAGAACGAAATCCATCCACTTCGGATGAAATTGCTTTCCCCACACCTGCAATGGTTACTACAGCATGTGGCTTTAAGACTCTAACCCTTATCAAAAGTGACGGGATTGAAGCAATAGTAGATCGAGAGAAAAATGGGGACAACCAATCATTACGAATGACCTCTGAGTTCAAGTCTGAAGTTGACTTCGAAGTGAATGATGACATTCCCTTATTTAAAGTTGGTCAAATGACTTTAGATGAATATAGCGAAAAGCTAATTGGGCATAAAGATTCAGCAGCTATTTTTAACAGAGTTAAAGAGATTCAATACCTTACAGTAAAAATGGCTAATGAGGATGTGACTATTAAATTGGATGACAGTTTAAAAAATATTAGGCAAAGTTATATAGATAGAAAAGTAAATCTAGAATCTGAAGACCTAAGTGATGAAGATATAGAAAAAATAATGATTACTTCATTAGACTCACTTGATGGTGATGTAATAGAGTTAGTTGAAGTTGATTCTGATGTTCAATCAAGTAATGGCAAAGGCAGAACCATCCACATGCCTATAAAGAGCCTTGGTAAAGGGAAGAAGATAAAGATTAAAAGTATAAAAGAAAGCAATCTCGACGACGATGTTTATGTTCGTGATTTGCTACAAAGGTCAGGAGATGATGTTGATATAAAAGAACTAAAATCAGTAAATGTTAACTCTAAGATTTTAAATAGCTCAGTGACTGACTTGTCTATACTTAGTGAATTGAAAAATCTAAATAAACTAGAAGAATTATCCAAAATGTTCGAAGGATTATCCAATATGTCATTCTCTTTAATCAAGCATGACACAAACAAGCTGATACCAATAGAGGTGAGTTTAGATGGCGACAAAACTGACTTCATAGTATGGTACGAAGCAACTGATGAGTTCTTAGAAAAACTACCAAGCAGGTTGATACAAAAAATAAATCCTGAGCTGAATGCTGCTGATGACCAAGTAGAACACTGCAACAACGAACCAGTGAAGAAAGACGATGCTGTTATGGATGTATGGAGTGGTTGCTCTGGAGCAATACAAGGTATGAAGCTATACCCGAACCCAGCAGTTGACCAATCATCAGTTGAGCTATCGTTAAAGGAAGACAGAAGTTTATAAATGGCAGTGTATAATCTATCTGGCCAATTGATTAAGCGTATTGGCAACCCTACTCAATATACTAAAGGGCAATTAGTAAAACCAATTGACCTAAATGGTATTAACCCTGGCTTGTACTATGTGGTAGTCAAATCTGACATTGGCGAGCAAGCACTACAGAGAATAATAATAGAATAACCCCTCACTCATTTGATTAAGCCCAAATGGCCTGCTTCTCCTTATGGGGGGAGCAGGTTTTTTATTTTACTGTAACACTTAGAAAGATTTATAGAGTTGAAATTTTTCACCCGTTTACAAAAAACTAAAAAAGCTCATACATTTCTGCATGAGCTTTTCTTCAGTCGGGGTGGCAGGATTTGAACCTGCGGCCCCTTGGTCCCAAACCAAGTGCGCTAACCGGACTGCGCCACACCCCGAGGTGTATTTCAATGTTTTCTACTTTTTGCAAAAAAGATAGACTCAAAACTCATAATTCTTTCAATAATTACCAAATTTATTTTTAATAGAATTGCATTTATTTTAATTTTGAATACTATTAAGACAAACACAGAAGCACTTATATGAAACTAACTAAAAATGAAGAAGATTATCTAAAGGCATTATTTAAATTAACTGTAGAGTCGAAGGATGATAAAGTTGGAACTAACCAATTAGCTGAAAAGCTTGGCTTTTCTCCTGCTTCTGTAAATGGTATGCTGAAAAAGCTAAAGACCAAAGATTTAGTTTCATATAAAAAATATGGTAAAATAGATCTTACACCACAAGGTCAATCATTAGCAGTCGGCTTAATCAGAAAGCATCGCTTGTGGGAGACATTCCTATATAAGTATATGAATTTCACTTGGGATGAAGTCCATGTGGTAGCAGAACAATTAGAGCATATAAAATCTGAAAAATTAATTTCAGAGCTAGACAGATTCCTTGGATACCCCGAAACAGATCCTCATGGTGCGACCATTCCAAATAGTGATGGTGACTATAATATTAAACTAAAAACAACACTAGCAGAAATAGAAGTAGGTCAAAAATGTAGGTTAGTTGCTGTAAAAGATAGCTCAATTGAGTTTCTAAAATATGTTACTAAAATCGGATTGGAACTAAGTAGTGAAATTCTAATAGTTGAAAAGCGTGATTTCGATGGCTCAATACTAATTAAATTTAATGATCAAGACCTATCTGTTTCCGCGAAGTTTTGCGAAAATGTGTTTGTGGAGTCATTAAAAAATTAGCCTACAATCTATATTAATATAATTGTAGACTAATTACATAAGGAGAAGTAAGGAAGAATGCTACTGCATTATGACCATACCACCATTGCACTAACGCATCTTGAACACCTGCAAAAACAGGATAACTCTTCATTAATGCAACAGGTATCTCTAATGAATTAACCACGTGAAGTAATGTTACTGTAACCCATGATCCTAAATAGAACCAAATAGCTACATACATATGTTTTTCACGCCTCTTAACAAGAGTCATAATCATATTAATACCAAAAGCTACCCATACGAGAGCAATCATAATATCAATTGGCCACTCTAGTTCAGCGTACTCTTTACCAGTTGTAATACCTAATGGAAGAGTAATTGCTGCTGATAGTATAATTAACTGCCAACCCCAAAAATGTACATTACTCAACAATGGACTCCACATGGAGGCTTTTGTTAGTCTTGGAAGCGAGTAATAGACACCCATAAAGATTGCATTACCTACGAAAGCAAATATTACTGCATTCGTATGGAGGGGTCTAAGTCTACCAAAAGTCAAGTATTCTAAATTAATACCCATGCTTTGATAAAATTCAGGTATATATAGCTGTATAGCTATAAGTACACCTACCAACATACCAACTATACCCCATATCATAGTGGCTATCATAAATTTCTTTACTATGACATTGTCATAAATAAAGGACTCTATCCTACTTTCATTTGTACTCATAAACGAAACCTCTTAAGAATTTGAATTATTTTTTATTTCAGTATCGTCGAAAAGCATTCTCACAGATGGAGTGTAAGTATCTTTGAATTGATCTTTTTTCACAGCCCTAATGAATAGCACTAAAAAGAATACTGCTATACAAAGACTAATGATGATTAATGCTACTAATGCTAACATAATTTTAATTGCTATTTATTATTATCAGTACTACCTTAATAATAATAAAATACATTTCCAATAATGAAGAGTCTTTTGTCCTAAATAAAAATAAAGCTTATTTATCTCTATCAATAAAGACAGTTTAAGTCCTATTTCCACAATTATTTATTTTACGTCAGTTATGGTGGTGGTGTTCAATTCACTTAAATTATAGACTATAAAAAATAATTTAAATAATTTTCTATTTTATTAATTTATTTAGTGAAATCTTGGTTTCCAATTCCATCGAATGGGGTTTTTATCTTAATAAAAGGATGGTCATTAACTTGATGGCATGAATTACAGGTGGCAGTTAAATTCTCATAAGAAACAACAAACTCTTGTCTGTTTTGGTTACTAACTGCTTTTTCTATGGACTCTATTGAAGGGTAAATAATGCTAAGTTGTTTTGTCTCTTTATGCTCAGAGTGGAATTTCTCTATATCCTCAAATCGTTCTTCTAACTCATGTATTTCAAAGCCAGCTAATTCCCAGTTGGAGTTAGCTCCTGCTTTCCATAATTTCAAGTGGTGTGCTTGTACAGCATTCATCAACATACCAAGACCAGGGGTGTAGCTTTTTTCCAATGATTTTTCCATTGATTCAACTTTACTACTGAGATGATTTATTTCTTTTTTCAAATCCTCTTTCGAGCTACACGAAGCGAGCACAGTAAGAAGAGCAAAAGTCAATACGTTATACATAATTCTAATTTATTTGAATAAGCAATACTACAAAATATTTATTCTGTAGTTTAATCACACTTAATATACATTATGTAACCAATTGGTGATTTATGAATTTATATTTGCTATAATTTGGGACACATATTTTCCTATAGCTGTTTCTACTTGTTCATCGTTGATCTCACCGTTCTCATCGAACACCTTATCAATAAAAGCTACAGAAACTCCCGGACCCATTACCAGAGCACCAAGCTTTGTATATAGTAATTGTAGTTTTTGTATTACTTGCGAACCACCAAAACGTCCAGAGGAAGCCGAAACTAATCCGATTGGCTTTCCTAACCACTGAGAATAGAGTAGGTCAAATGCATTTTTGAATGAAGCAGGATATCCACCATTGTATTCAGGAGATACCACTATAATAGCATCTGCATTATCAATTACTTCTGAATATTTAACAGCTATTTCAGGTGGGTTTTCCAAGAACTGTAATCTTTCATGAAATAAAGGGAAATCTGCTTCAAGCAAGTCAAAGATTTCAGCATTTGCATCTGTGTTCTCGTTTATATAGTTATTCAAATAAAGAGCTGCTCTATGGCTTTTTCTTCCTTTTCGGATACTTGATGATAGTATTACTATATTCATAATTTTAATTCAATTAGTTATTATTTTTTTCAGATAACGTCAAAGTCAATGAACTATTATTTATCAAGTATTTTCTGTAATCCATATCCACATAATGGTAAAGCAAATGGGTATATGTACCACATAAATCTACCATCAGTATAAGCTGCTGTTAGTGAATATACTATCATGAGCGCAACCATGATTACACCTACAAAAAGGGCAAAATTTAATTTATCATACTTATCAAATTTTTGTAAAGAAAAGAGTAGTAATAAAAGTGGTATTCCACCAGTGAGAATTAGGCTGATATAAGTTCTTATTCGACCTAAGTTGTAAATAAGCGAATCCATACTAACTGTCCATATGAATTGGCTATCTGCATTTATTGTTAATTTTCTTGCTACTAAGTTTACAGTAATAAAAATGATTCCCATTATGGCAGATTGGATTAAAGAAGTCTTAAAAGATTTATCTTTCAGTTTAAAAGCAAAGAAAAAAGGAAGAAGTAATATTGTTTTTTCATTAATCATTGCCCCAAATGCAAGTAGTAATAAAAGCAAAATGTACTTATTTTTTAATACTAAATAAATACCGATTGTAATAATCAGGATAGCTGGTGCATCGAGCAGTCCAACTACGCCGTAATAAAAGACGGGGAAAGAAAATGCAAACAATATTGCTCCTGCTAGCTGAATTTTTTCCGAAAAACCCATAGCTGCAAAAATATACATCAGAAAAAGTACAGTTAATATCTCACTGGAAAGGTTGATTAAATTTAAAGAGGTAAATGAGTCGAAGGGTAGTAAAGAAGCGATGAAAGGTATAAAAAATCGATAAGTATATGGCTTCGTTATTTCATCAGCAACGTCTTCGCCATTGTAGTAATTTACATATTGCACATAGTTATATGAGTCTAAACTCATTTGGACGTCGTAACCTAGTTTTTGACCTAGGTTTTTATCATCAGCACCTACGTATTTACCAATAATTAGGTCTTGTCTGTTCCACCTAACCACAGACATAAGTATTACTATTACAACTGCAAATATGAAATATTTATAATTCATATTGCAAAATTAATTAACTTATTGGAAAACTAAGATAGAAAGTAGTTCCTTTGCCATATTCAGATTCGAAGTCTAGTTTTCCACCATTCTTTTTAACTAATTCACTTACAAGCAGCAATCCTAGGCCAGTTCCAACTTCTTCATTAGTTCCTGGTGTTGTATGTATGGTATCATCTTTAAATAATTTTTCTTTATCCTCATCTCTCATACCTACCCCACTATCTGCCACTGAGATAATTAAATCACTAGATTTCTTTTCAACTTTTATATTAATTTCTCCACCACTCTCTGTAAATTTAATAGCATTAGAAATTAAGTTAGTTAAAATAGTTTCCATCTGTGCAGGATCAGCATCAAATACATCCTCTGTTTCTATAGATAATATTATCTCTATTCCTTTCTTTTCTGCATTTAGTTTATGTATAGAGCTCACAGCATTAAGAATAATTTCTGGATATATTGTTTCTTTATTTACTTCAACTCTATCCAGTTGCAGTCTTCCCCAGTCTAACAAATTAAGAACAAATTTATATTGAGATTCCAATGTTATAAATATATCATTTATCATCTCTCTTCTTTCAGGCTCCTCTAAAGATTCATATTCTTTAGAAAGAATTTCCATTAAACTCAAAACACCGGAGAGGGGACTTTTTATATCATGCGCAACCAATGAAATAAATTTATCCTTATCTCTGAGCAGCTTTTCTTTGTCCTTTATTATTTTTGCTAGCTTTAGATGGGTAAAAGCTCTTGCTTTTAGCTCAGAGTGGTTGAAAGGTTTTGTAACATAGTCAACGGCACCTGTATCGAAACCTCTTGATATATCTTCACTACTTACTTTAGCAGAAACAAATATTACTGGTATATCTTTAGTTTCAGGTAATTCTTTCAGTTTTACACACACATCAAACCCATTCATACCTGGCATATTAATGTCTAGTAGAATCAAATCAGGTTTCTTTTCTTTCGAAATTTCTATAGCATTACTACCATCTTGTACAGCAATTAGTTTTGTACCTAAGGAGGAAAAAATAGAACCAAGGAGTGAGAGATTTTCTGCTACATCATCAACTAAGAGGATAGTAGATTCTTTAAAGATGCTTTTCATTGTTGTTTTTTTATTGACTTATAATATTATCTAACATAATAAATATACTTTTATCCTAAAAACTTATTCTATTATTATAAATGCTTATTCCTTCTATAATAGCTTCTAAAGTGCTTTGTTCTGATGCAATATTCTGCCCTGAAATCGAAAATCCAGTTCCATGGTCAGGTGAGACCCTAACTATATTAAGATTTGCTGTGAAGTTTACACCCCCACCATTAGCAAGTAGCTTAAGCGGTATAAGTCCCTGGTCATGGTACATAGCAAGGATGCCATCATAATTAAGGTAATCACCAAACCCAAAAAAACCATCAGCAGGAAAAGTACCATAAGCTTTGGATTCTTTATATTTGCCGTTTAGTTGAAAAATTAAAGGGTTTATTTTCAACTTCTCTTCAGTTCCTATATTCCCTTCTTCACCGGCATGTGGATTCAATCCTAATATTGCAACTTTAGGCTGTTCAATACCAAAATCTTTTCTTAATGATAATTCGAAAGATGCATATTTCTTCTCAATAAGCTCAGCAGATACCAATGTTGAAACCTTACTAATTGGTTCATGTAATGTAGTCAATGCTACTCTAACCCCAGAACTAAATAAAATCATTAGAGGGTCAGACCCAAAAGAATCACCAAGCATTTCAGTATGCCCAGGAAATCTGAATCCAGATAAGGATATGGATTTTTTATTGATAGGTAGAGTAAGAAGTATATCAGATTGGTTCGATTTTACACTTTCAACAGCTTTATAGATACTCTCGGCAGCAATTTGACCAATAGAACCATCTAGTTTACCCCAATCTATATTATAATCTGTGTTCTCACCTATTAGATTAATGATGTAGTTGTTAATAGAAATTTGGTTTTCATTTTCAGTGAAATTAAAATTTAGTTTTTTCAGATATTGAATAACCAAATTTTTAGGAGCAAACAAATTAAAATTCAACCCATATTCCGATACTTTTAAATTATTAAGAGACTTGACAAAGCATTCTAATCCAATCCCGTTTAAGTCTCCAACCGATACTGCTATATTTAAAATCATAATATCTTCTGTGTTCTATTTGCGTTAAGTAAAAGCCCTATTAGAACCATATTAAAAAGTAGTGATGTCCCACCATAACTCATAAATGGTAGAGGAATACCCATTACAGGCATCATTCCTATTACCATACCTATATTGATTAGTATATGATATAGAAATATAACTCCAATACCAAAGCATAGTATTTTGAAGTATGTATAGTCATTTTCAATTGCCAACTTCATTGATCTTAATATTAAAACAATAAATAGAATAATCACACTAGCACCCCCTATAAATCCGAACTCTTCCGTTGGTACCGAATAGATAAAATCAGTCCATTGCTCTGGTATATATCTGAGTTGGGTCAACGTTCCTTCTTGGAATCCTTTTCCAGTTATTCCTCCACTACCAACGGCTAATTTTGATTGCATAACATTGTATCCTGCACCACGTGGATCGCTCGATGGGTCAAGAAATGTATCAATTCTGGCTTGCTGGTGTGGTGCTAAACTCTTATAGACAATTGGTCCAGCTAAACCAATCGAAAAGAGTACAGCAGCAGCAATTATTTTGAGTGGGAGATTGCCCCTCATTATAAAAACAGCTACCGAGAAAATAGCTGCAGCAACTAAGTAGATAACTGAATCACTAAGAGAAGCAATAAGTATGATTGGGGCTACAACTACTACTAACAAGATTATAGAATTGAAGCCAGTCCAAAATAAAATACCAATAAATATTGCCATTAGTACAGATGCAGAACCAACATCTGGCTGCATCATTACCAAAGCAAGCATAGGCAGCAACATCATGAATGTTCGTCCTAACACGTCTATTTTATTTATGCTTCTTCCTTTTTCAGATAAGTAGTTAGAAAGTGCCATAAGCAATCCTAACTTTGCAAATTCTGCGGGCTGCAAGTTAAATCCACCTAATCTTATCCATCCCATCGTACCATTTATCCGAACACCAATGAATAACACTAAAACCAGCATTAACAGCGAAATGCCATATACCCAATAAGATAATGATTTTAATTTTTTATGGGGGGAGAATGCAACAGACAACATCACCACTAAACCCAATGAAGCAGATATAACTTGCTTTGTAAATAAGCTATCTGAGAATGTTGAAGTTGCTGAATATATTGATAAAATTCCGAAAACTGTAAGCGCAACTACAGTAAAGAAAGTAGTCCAATCAAAATTCTCTACTTTTTTTTCTGTTAGTTTACTATCGAAAATACTAGACAACGTATTCTTTACCAGTTATCTTAACGAATGCTTCTTTATATTTTGATAATATCTTTTGTATTACTTCTTCTGGGAGTGTTGGAGCAGGTGGAGTTTTATCCCAATCCAAACTTTCTAAATAATCTCTTAGAATCTGTTTGTCATAATTTGTAGGTTCGTTCCCAGGTTCATAATTCTCGGCAAGCCATAATCGAGATGAGTCAGGTGTCAAAGCTTCATCAATAAGAATAATGCTTCCATCTTCGAGCTCACCAAATTCAAATTTAGTATCAGCCAACAGTACACCTTCATTCTCTAATCTATTGCTACCGAAGTTATATAAATCAATTGAAACTTGTTTAAGTTTTTGTGTCAACTCATCACCTAATATAGCACAACATTGCTCATAAGTAATGTTTTCATCGTGTCCCTCATCAGCCTTAGTTGATGGAGTGAATATTGGTTCTTCTAATCTACCATATTTTTCTAAGCCATCAGGCAATTCAACACCACATATTTGTCCATTATCCTTGTATGATTTCCAACCAGAACCAGCTATATAACCACGCACTATAAACTCTACCGGTAGTGGTTTAGCCTTTTTCACGACCATACTTCTACCATTCAAATAGTCTGCATATTTGAGAAGTGAGGGATATTCTGACGCTTTATCACTAATGAGATGATTACCAATTATGTGCTTAGTTTCATTAAGCCAAAAAGTCGAGATTTGATTTAGTATCTTACCTTTTTCTGGAACTATTTCGTTCATTATCACATCAAACGCAGAAATTCTATCGCTTGCGACTATTAATAAATTATCGCCCAAGTCATATACTTCTCTTACTTTACCTTTTCTAATTAAATTTAAGCTGTCCAAATTATCTTTATTCATTATCTTATACCATTACTGTCAAAACATATATCAAATAGTCTATAACCGAACGGCTCCACTGCATAAGGAAAACTGGGATACCTAAAATAATTAGTCCTAGAGCTATTTCAATCAAATAGACTTTACCTTTGGGTTTATCTAGTACTACTGCAGATGATTTGAGTAAGCGTAGTAGCGACCAAATTTTTACAAACCCTAATATTGCAAATATCATTAAATACCCATTGTCCATTTCACCAAATATTTTAGTTATAAACGATGCTACTATCAATAATAAAATAGTTGGTATTAATGACCAAGTAGCCAATGTAAAAGCATCCTTATAGAATAATCTAACAGAAAGGGCGAACGCAGTTATCTTTAAGTATAAAGCTATGAACAATATATATAGCATAACAATAAGTGACATTACTAATATAAGTAAAGACGGTGTCCATATTAGAGCAAATAAATTCTCCTTGATTATTGAAATTGGTATACCAATATTCAAAAAGTATTCAAGTGTGCTACTAAACCTTAGGTAATAGAAAGTTGCAGCTATGAACGAAGCTATAGAAACAGAGATCAAAACCGCCAAAACACTAGTTTGAACTGTTGAAATCAATCGTTGGTCTCTTATATCAGCATAGAAATTATAAGGTCTAAGAATAGAGCGGAAGAAATATTCACGAAATCTTTTAAACCGATTTATCATTATCAGAAATATAAGACCGAAGATAATACCAGTTACTAAAAACACAACTGTTTTATCTGTTTTGTCATCACTACCTGCAGTCAGCAAAGGTTCTTTCTCCTTATTAAAAATTGACTTTACTGCTTTAAATGATGATCTCTCGTTTCTGTCTCTATCAACTAAACCTGAAGTAAATACATATTTATCTTCTCCATTGTTAATCATAACTGGCTGTTGTAGTAAGTAATCATTATATGTATCGAATGAGAAACCAGCTATATTAGCAGTACTCAATATAGAGTAAGAGTTTAGTAAGTAGTAAGCCTGAAATTCTAAAGAAAGTTGATCGGCATAACCATTTTTATTATTTTCTTCAACTGCTGCACCTAATTCACAGATTAAAGGTATTGCACCAATATTTCTTTGAAGATCCTCTAGTCTTTTTAACTGAGTGTTGAAGTTATAACTCTTATTATTAAAACTCACTATTAAAAAATCAACATCTTTTATATTAGGATAATCTGTATTAGTGTATATAGATTTATGTACTAAGTTACTTGTGTGTTGATTAAGTAGAGATATTAATTTTGTGCTGTATTCTTTTTGCATATTTGCATCTTCATCAGAATAAGAATAAAGCCCATAGCTAAATATACTCGGAGAATTGTCCACTGCATTGAGTATCCTGTCTACAATATTTTGCATTCTAACAATAACTTCGTCACTGTTCAAAATAGAAATGGGAGTATTGTATGAAGGGAATTCATACAATACAAATAACCCATATTCACTCGTTAGCCTAATTAACTCAGAGTGTGGCAAACCAAACTTAACTCTAATTGCGTTTGCACCTAATTTCTTAATTTCTTTTATATCTTTTTCATATTGACTCAGAGGTATAGATTTACCATATCCCTTATAGTCATCAATATAATTAACAGATTTTAGTTCGAATGGTTCACCGTTAAGTATAAACTTATTCCCTTTGTCAGAACTAATTATTTCTACTTTCTTAAATCCAAACACTGTAGAAAATTCATCTATAGTTATCCCATTTTTTTGAATTTGAGTTACTATATTATATTGATCTGGTGATTCTGGTGACCATAAAGCCGGATTATTTATAACAGCTTTGAAATCAAAATCATAAGATCTGTTTTTCTCAGCATTGATTGACTGAGAGCCCAAGGCATGCCTTGTTCTTTTGCCAACCAAGAAAGACTTAACTTGTATAGTTCCTTTTGACTGCTTCAATTGCCCAGTTGTTAGAGTACCCTTAATATTTAAAGCAGCACTTGTTCCATTTTCACTAAACTTATAGCTACTATTAATTCTATTAACCCAAGCACTAGCTGTGCTAACTAAAAATACTTTTCTAATTATTCCAGTAGCAGCTCTTTTTGAATGGAGTGGTAGTTTCTGAATCTGATTTGCATAACCCTCTGTTGGGTTTACAACTATCTTAATTTCATTAGTACCTTCTTTCAATGAATTATTTGGTAAGTTTACCCAAAACTCAGTCATACCACCAAAATTAATACCCAAGAACTGGTTGTTTATATAGAATTCTCCATTATCTGAGATCCCTTGTAAATTAAGGTGGAACGAACGGTTCGCAATATTTTTCTTGCTAAGACTTATATTCTTTTTGAAAACTATTGTTGAACCTTCATAACTGGTAAAAGGAACATACTGTTTTTCCCAGCTATCTCCGTCATCATATGAAATATCCCATTCACCGGACAGGTCTACTACATTCCTAGTAACTTTACTAGTTGTAATCAATGTGTCTTGTTCTTCTGTGGGTTGTCCGAATACTGGTAAAGTAATCAGCACCATAACTAATAAATATCTTATCATTTTAGTAAGTAATTGTAATTGGTTTCGATTTTTTTAATGATTCTAATATAGCAAAAGTACACTTGGTTACTGCAAACAAATCTTGCTGTGGAATTAGAGATTTACCAGATTTAAGGGATTTTATAAAAAGTTCCATTTCTGATTTAATTCCTTTCTCGCCATCCATTTTGTAATCCGTAGCCTTCTTTCCTTTGTGTAAGGTAACTGATTCAAAGTTATTCATAGTTAAGGCAGTATTCTCAAAGAAAACTTCGCAATACTCTTTAGATAAGCTACCATCACCTGATGAAATATACTCTAATACTCCGACAGAGCCGTCCTCAAATTTGATTGTAGCTGCTACATTGTCTTCATTAAGCTTTGCTTCCGAATTGCCAGAAAATGACTCCGCATAGACTCTAATTGGCTTGCTCCCTGTCAAAAATAGCATGGTATCGATAAAGTGGCAACCTTCGCCTATTATTCTACCTCCTCCTTCTGCTCTTTGTGTCCAATGGTCTTTTGGTATATGACCTGCATTAACTCTGTACTTCACCATTAACGGTTCTTTGCGTCTTTTCAGCTCTTCTTTAATTTTCTTGAATGACTTAGAGAATCTTCTGTTGAAGCCAACCATAAGTTGTTTGTCAGAATTACCCGTAGCTTCCATTATCTGATTAAGCTCTTCCTCATTTAGTGCCAATGGTTTTTCTACATATATATTCTTCCCATTATTCAGGGCAGAAATAACATATTTCGCGTGAGTATTGTGCCACGAAGCAACCATTACTGTATTAATTGAGCTGTCTTTTATCAGCTCATCCGGGTTAGCACTAGCTTTTTCGAATGCAAAGTTTGTAGCTACCGTTTTTGAACTTGCAGAGCTATTATTAGCAACCGAAACAAATCTCACACCTTGCTTAGCAAGTGGTGGTAGCAAATAATTCTGAGCAAATTGCCCAGCACCAACAAACCCAATTTTTATATCAGATTCGGCAGTTTTTTGACCTGTGCAAATGAAGTTCGTTTTCTTATTATCTCTTTCAGGATAGTTGATTAATATACCCAAATACGGCTCTGTTCCATTGCTTATCAAATCATAGGCTTTAGATGCCTCTGCTACAACAAAACTATGGGTAGTCATATCCTTTATATTTATTCTTTTCTTTTCAATTAATTCAACGAATGACTGCATATTGCGATTTTCAGTCCAACGAACAAATGCATAAGGATAGTCATTACCTTGCTCTTCGTAGAAGGCATCATATCTACCAGGTCCGTAACTCGATGATATTTTTAATTCAATCTCTTTCTTGTAGAATGGATGTCGTTTCATATCCATTCCTATAGCCCCAACTATTACTACTTTGCCCCTTTTTCGGGTCATTTCCATTGCCATTTGAAGTGGAGCAGAACTGCCAGTTGAAGCTGTGATAATAGTAGAATCAGCGCCTTCACCATTGCTTCTGGCAATCACTTGCTGAACATTTTCCGAAGAGCTTTTCATTACAGAATCACAACCGAATTTTGTCCCAAGCTCCATTGCTCTTTCGTCAATATCCATTCCGATAACATTGCAACCAGCAGCCTTGAGGAACTGAACAGTAATTAACCCCAACAAACCCAAGCCAACAACAACAACATTCTCACCTAAGTTCGGAGCTGCTTGTCGGAAGCCCTGCATAGCAATAGCCCCAACAGTTGTGTAAGCTGCATCTTCGTAGCTAACGCTTTCTGCTATGTGTACGACTAAGTTTTTTGGTACTGCTATAATCTCTGCGTGGTTCGCAATTCCAGCACCAGCGGCAGCAACTCTATCGCCTGGTTTGAACTCATCGCAGTCTGATTCTATAACCACACCAGCTGCAGAATAGCCAAGCAATTTGAACGAATTGAGCTTAGCATTTACTCGCCTTGCTGTTTCTTTTAGACCATAGCTTTTTACAGCATCGAGCACAACTTTTACTTGGTCGGGCTGTTTCTTCGCTCTTGCGAGTAAGCTACCCTGAGCGTTATCGACCGATGTTTTTTCTGTACCTGCACTGATAAGAGTGTTTTTGACCTCTATCAGCACGCCACCAGGAGGGCATTGTGGAGATGGCATTTCTTCTGTGCGTACTTCGCCAGATTTTTGATATTGAACTACTTGAAGCATTGATTTTTTTATGTATTTCTGTATTATACAAAGATATGAATTTAATTGGAAAAATGGAGGAGATATTCCAATTGGAATAAACCAAAAAATCCAACCACAAATTATATGTAGTTGGATCTCTATTTAAATTCTTTATTATCTTATTAGAAAGTAATTTCTGTACCTAAGAAAATTCCACTTTGGTTCTGTTGACCTATGAATTGATAATCTCTGACTATTGTCTGAGAGTAACCAAACACAATTGGGAATCTTGTTAATCCACCAAATGTAGTAGTTAGCCCAGCTTCTATTTTGTAAGAAGGTGATTGACCTAGGAATATCTGACCATTCACGAATGTATCAAAATAGCTGTTTGCTAATATCTTAGTGAACGTAGGTGTGTATTCTACACCACCACCCAAGAAGAATGGGTTTCGCAAATCAGATGTATAGTTTGTTCCGTAGTAAGACATACCAGCTGAGAACATACCACGCAAGTCTGTCGTGAAATAATTAGTTAAGAAACTGACGTCTAACTGTCCGTTATTATCAGCATTTGTGCTAGCTTTAGTCCTAATTACGGTTAGGTAATCACGAGTATAGCTATTGTTTACTTTAAAGTTATTGTTCTCTGTCAACATCATACCTCGAGCAAAACCATTAAATTTAGTATTTTGGTAAGCAAAGTCTGCATTCCATGGTTCAATTAGACTATTTTTGCGCCCAAAATCATCGCTCAGGTTGCTATTGTTTAAATCTGTTTCATTCGAAATTTCTGATTCATTATCTGACAAGTTGCTAATAAAGTTCTCATCGCCATCAGTGTCATCTGATGCATTACTAACTACGTCATCGCTATTATCTCTATCAGCATTAATCGAAGAATTGTAGTTATTTTGATAATTATCAGAGCTATTAGATGAGTTGTTATTCAGGTTGTTATCTGAATCATTTACATCAACACTATTATCGACTAATATCTCTTCATTACCATCTGTAGCTTCTTCAGTAACAATGATATTATTATTTGCAGCCACTTCATAAGACTTTACAATCGGAATGTTATCATTTACTTTAATTGTTGCCTCACTATCAGAATTAAGTGAGCTATACATTACGAAAGTAGCAACCGATGCTACCACAGCAGCCGCAACTGAAATCCAATTTACTGCAGACTCAATAATCAGCTTAGTCAGTGTTGGAGCGCTTGCAGCCAAAGGAATACCCAGTGCCAAAAATACATTATCCTTAGCTGATGGAGGAGGCACGAGTGTCTCATCATCATCTTCAATTGATTTTGATATCTCTAGCTGCTTGTCGAATTCTGCTTTTAGGTCTGGGCTATCCTTAAGCATCTTATCGACTTCTAGCATCTGAGATTCGGTTAATTCCCCATCTATATATTGGGTAATTAATTCAAAATCTTTATTGTAATCTAAGTTTTCCATTTCTTTTATTTGTCGTGTTTGGATAAATCTTCCAAATACGGTTCTAATATTTCTTTTACTTTTTGTTTAGCTCTGTATATTCTTACTTTCACATTGTTCATTGTGCTACCAGTTACATCCGCTATATCTTTATATGAAAGTCCATCATATTCTCTAAGAATAAAGACTTCTTTATAGTCATCTGGTAGTACTTCAATTGCCATTTTAATTAACCCTAGTAGTTCTTTATCATCTCCGTTGATATTATCACTTACGTGCATATAATCTTCGTAGCTAACTACAGGCTTTTGCTTTTTAATAAAATTGACACACAAATTTCTTGCTATAGTGAGTATGAACGCCGGAACATTTGTCATCTCTCTATCTTTTTTTGCACTTTTGTACAATCGTACAAACGTATCTTGCAACACGTCTTGTGCTTCTTCTTTATTACCAAGGAACCTTCGACAATAGGCAAAAACTCGAGGTGAATGTCTATCGTACAACTCCGAGAAAGCTGCATCTGCTAACTTACCCCTGGATTGTACTAATTCAAACAGCTCCGGGTCACTATATTTTTCAAGTTTTGAGCCCATTACTACCACTATAACACTAATTAGTTTAAAATGTTACAAGCTATCCGGCTATCACTCCGGAATATTCTCCCATATATCAGTTAATATCTCGCTAAATGAGAAGAATCCTTGCTTGTCATGTATCCAATTAGCAGCCAAAAGCGAGCCAAGTGCAAAACCAGTTCTATTCTTTGCTCTGTGTGTTAGCTCTATAGTGTCTGCAAGTGAATCTAAGTACATTGTATGAATACCAGTTATCTCACCTCCACGAGTAGATGAAATATGAACTTTTTCATTATCTACATCACCTTGAATCGCATTGATTTCAGTACCATTTTTTCTTTCTATGTTACTTGTTATTATTTTACCCATTATTTCTGCAGTACCACTTGGGCTATCTTTCTTGCGCTTGTGGTGCATCTCGTTCACCATAACGTCGTAACTGTCTAGGAAATTAACTAATTTAGAAGCATACTTTATGATTTTAAAGTACATCTGTACACCTACTGAAAAGTTAGACCCCCAAACTAATCCTGTTTCGTGCTCCATTACTAACTTACTCATCTCGTCCTTCCGATCGTACCAACCAGTTGTCCCTACTACTATTGCTTTCTTCTTTGCTGATAGTATCTTAATATTATTTATTACAGAATCTGGATAAGTAAAATCTATAGCTACATCGAAATCATAATCTGCTTCTGGGTCAATTGGGTTGCTCTCATCAAAAATATCTGTTATAAAGTAACCTTTATCTTTGGCTAGCTTTTCAATTACTCTTCCCATAGCACCATATCCAACTATAGCTATCTTGGGTAATTCGTTCGTCATATAAAAATCCTTATTTTTTTTTGTTTCTATAAAAAAATAAAGATAAACAAAATCTGTCAATTTCATCTATCCTTATATCTAACTTTGTGTTAGCTTTTAATCTTGTTCTTTCTTTCTACCAATAAAGCGAATTACTTTTGCAGTTCCATTGTGATATTTACCTTCACTTAGTTCCACTTCTACCTCTCCGTGCATTAGAACTTCAAACTCAGAGAAGTCACTTTGAATAGATTCAAGTGAAAATAACATATCGATATTACCAGGACCACCTACTGCAGGGTTTTTCATTCTAAGTGGGAGATGTGACTTACTGAATCCCTCTAGTATTATGATTCCCCCTGGCTTAATTAACTCAGCTATTTTTTTGTGATAAGCTGATAGAATCTCAACAGGGAAGTGAGCAAATATCAGTGCAGCTGAATCAAATTTTTTATTTGCTAACTCTAAATCAGCAAGGTTTCCTACTTCGTAGCTAATATCTACATTATTATCTGCAGCTAATTTCATAGCTTTTTTACGACCTTCTACACTAATGTCAAAAGCTGTAATATCTAATCCTTGGCCAGCAGCGTAAACGGCGTTTCTTCCTTCTCCTTCGGCAGGAAATAACATAGTCCCATTTAGCTCATAACTTTCTATTACGGATCTCAGAAACTCATTGGGTTCCGTGCCATAAGCATAACCCTCTTCAGAGAATCTAACATCCCACATTGTTTTCATTTCTTTAGGTTCAGTTTTCATATATAATAAATTAGTCTATTGAAAAAAGCAATTTGCAATTTCAACAGACTAAATAAAGCTAAATAGATTTTTATGATTGACTAGAAATTAGTCATTATAATGTTTGTAAAACTCACCAATCAAGTCAAATGATTGTTCTAATGTCTTTTCAGTTGGGCAGATAACTATTCTGAAATGCGAGCTTCCTGGCTTTTGTCCAAATCCAGTACCCGGCACTACTACTACTCCCGTTGCCTTTAGCAATTCTTCGCAGAAGTGATAATCGTTTTGAACATCGATACTTGGGAACGCATAGAATGCACCTTGCGGAGCAACTAAGTCTATACCATCAATCTGATTTACCTTATCTACAACTATATCTCTTCTTCTTATTAATTTTTCGATGGTTTCTGTTAGGTGAGTTTGGTCGCCTTCCAGAGCTGGTTTAATACAGTATTGTAGTGGGTGATTAGCTGAAACTCTACTTCTTAAAATCTTATTGATTGCTTCAACAAATTCGTGGGTTAACCTCTTCTCGCCAGATACTATACCCCAACCCAATCGGAAACCAGGTGCCATATAATTCTTTGACATACCAGAGAAAGTAACACAAGTTACTGTTGGGTCTAATGAAGCTATTGAAACCATTTCAGCATCATCAAAAATCAATTTATCATATATCTCATCAGCAAATATTACCAGATTGTGTTCCTTCGCAACTTCCACTATTTGCTCTAACTGCTCACGCTTGTACAAAGCACCAGTAGGGTTGTTAGGATTGATTAGCACTATTGCTCTTGTTTTAGCATTTACCTTCGACTTTATGTCCTCTATGTCTGGAGCCCACCCATTGCTTTCATCTAAGTAATAAGGGTTTGGTTCTAACTCTAGCTTACTCTCAATAGCATTGTAAAGAGGGTAGCCAGGAGTCGGCATTAGGAAATTTTCGCCAGTGTTCAACAATGCTGTAAGGCATATTTCTATTGCTTCGGCAGCACCAGTGGTGATGAATATATCCTGAATACACTTAATTTTCTTTCTTTCTTCCGCGTCCTTCCTTACTGCCTCTATCGCTTCAGGAATACCCGAAGAAGGAGCATAGCCATTCTTGTTGCTACGTAGAGCTTCCACCACGCTGTCAATCAAGTGAGGGGGCGTGTCGAAATCATATACATTTGGGTCACCAATATTGAGGTAGTGCATATCCATACCTGTTTTGGCAACACCCTGAGCTAAGACTATAATATCACGAATAGCATAGTGAATATTATTAGTCCTAAATGCTGGCACTAAAGAATTTATCATTATTATTTCCTGTTCTAACATAGATTAAATATATACCATTACAAAATTACGAAATTATGGGTTATTTCGTGTTTATAAAGTTCTTAATCCTTTTGAGTATTTGGTATATTGGGATTAAAATTATAAGATTATTATTATGGCATTTGTAGAAAAGTATAATAAGTTGGTTGCAAAAATTAAATCAGATAGAATATTTAAAAGGATTTCTTTTATAGTTATAATTTTGTTTTCTTATTTTGTTTTATCATTCGTTCTGATAATATATAATCTTTTTAAATATGGTTTCGGTGCACAGGACTGACAGCAAGACATATTTATTTATTTGTATACGGTTTTACCCCCTCTATTTTCTACATGCTCCCATTCTCTACTTTGTCGTAATTGATATCTGAGAGCAGTCATCCAAGCTATGTGTCTGTAGATCAGTTCTTTCTTAATTGCATCAGAATTCTCACCATCAACAAATGAGACAACTGCAGCTCCAAATGTTCTACTATTGTTAACTATGCTATCCCATATTTTCCTTGCTTCCCAAGTTCTATCGTAGGAGCTATTATTTTTGAAGCCTAAATAAAAAGCAACAGCAATACCAATGATTCCTAGTGGACCCCATGGCAAAGAGATATAAAAGTCAAGCAGGTAAGAGGCAATACAAACAACTGCACCATAGACAAGCCCTATCACAAATGGCTGCCTTGACCAATTGAATGTCATCCAAAATCCATATCTTCTTCTAGTGTACATACTTTTTACCTAAATTTTCACCCCCAAAAAAACCTACGGAGATACTATCCTCATCATCTCGGCAGCCAATATTGCTCCATAAGTACCCAGTGCATAGCCCAGAACAGCCAACAACACCCCTACGGATGCCAATGACGGATGGAATGCAGATGCCACCACTGGTGCCGATGCTGCACCACCAACATTTGCCTTACTACCGACAGCAAGAAAGAAGAAAGGTGCCCTAATAATTTTAGCAACTATGAACAACAGAAGCACATGGAAGCCCATCCAAATTAGGCCAACTGCAAGCAATCCTGGATTCTCAAATGTCTGAGTAACGTCCATTTTCATACCTATAGTAGCAACTAATATATAGATAAATACACTACCAATTCTGCTAGCTCCGGCTCCCTCGTAATTTCTTGCTCTCGTGAATGAAAGTATAAGACCTATGGTTGTGGCAGTAACCACTAACCAGAAGAAATGGCTATTTAGTACTGATTGTTGCATAGCTACGGAGCCGAAGTCAGCTATTAGTCCTGTTACAATATTCGCCACAAAGTGCGACAGCGAAGTAGCTCCAAATCCTATTCCAAATATCACCATAGTGTCGGTTAGGGTAGGCATTTTTTCTACCGATAGTCTATAGTTTTCCATTCTATCTTTCAATCTATCTATAGCCGATGAATCAGCTTTCAGCCAATTGTCCATCGCATTGCTTCGTCCAGCTCCCCAAAGTAGAAAAGCCATCCATATATTTGCGACAATAATATCAACCGCAACCATACCAGCATAGAGAGATTGGTTGTACTCGTACATTTCCAGCATAGCAGCTTGGTTAGCACCCCCACCAATCCAGCTACCAGCTAACGTAGCCAACCCACGCCACACGGCATCATTGCCAGCACCACCCACAACTTCTGGTGAAACAAATGATAGAATTAGCACAGCTATTGGACCACCGATTACAATACCAGCAGTAGCTGTGAAGAACATAATCAGTGCCTTGTTCCCCAATCGGAGTATCCCTTTGAAATCTATACTCAGAGTTAGCAACACCAAACTCGTAGGTAGCAAGTAATCTTTAGCCATTGAGTAAAGGCCAGAAGTGCTATCGGAAATAACCCCAAATGTATTGAATAGCGATGGGATTAAGTAACACATAAGCAGCGCCGGAATGACTGCGTAGAATTTCTTCCAATATTTATTCTCAGAGCTAGATGTGTAGAACACAAACCCAAGTGTCATTGCTAATATTCCGAATACTATCTGGTCTTGTGGGAAAACTGGCATATATTATATCCTAAATTTTTACTTTTCTATATTATAAGCCACCAATATAGTAAAATATTTGGAAATGCTTTGGTATTAAAAAATATTAAAGCTTCTTCATACGAGCTACTATATTCTCAGCCGATACGGTGAAGACTATAACGCTGATAGAGCTAATAGGCATCAGTATAGCCGCTACTATTGGCGATAGCAGTCCTTTGGCAGCGAAGGTTATACCCACAGTATTGTATAAGAATGAAATGCCAATGCTTGAGTAGGCAATCTTAATCGCTGACTTGGACATTCTCATTAGCTTCGGTAGCTTACCTATCTCTTCGCCTAGCAATATGGCGTCGCTACCTGGGGTAAAGTTGTTAGTCTTTTCAGCTATAGCAATCCCTACTTCTGCTTTTGCAAGTGCACCTGCGTCATTGAGCCCATCGCCTACCATTGCTATTTTCTGCTCATTTTTCTGTAGTGATTCTATGTATTCTAACTTTTCGTGGGGCAATTTGTCGAACTCTGCAACCGTACCCTTTGGGGCATTGTTGGCTATCATTTGCTCATCTTTGGTGTTATCGCCAGAAACGATAGAAAGGTAATAGCCATCACTTCCCAGCTCATCTAACATTACAAAGGATTCATCTCTGAACTCGCTTTGACTTTGGAATGAACCGTAAACTTCGCCATTTATTTCTATCATAGCAGCATTCTCCACCTGCTCTTGGCTGTCAGGAGTTAACCATTTTGCAGAGCCGAGACGAAGCTTGTTCTCGCTCGATTCAGCTATTATTCCTTTACCAGGTAGCTCCTCGTATTTAGATATTTTTACACTCTGGCCCGATTGCAAATAGTTCAACATCATACTGCTAACTGGGTGTGTGCTATTGCTAGTTGCTGCTCTTATTAGTGGTTCATACTTACTGAAATCTTTCCCCTTGTAAACTACTCCACCTTTAGCAGATTTGGTTAGTGTGCCTGTTTTGTCGAACACAAATCCAGTTATATTGGAGAGAAATTCCACTACGGAATCGGACTTGATAAAGAAATTATTTCGCCCATAAACACGCATAGTAGAGCTATAAGTAAAAGGTAACGTAAGTGCAAGTGCACAAGGACAAGCAATAATCAATATAGCGGTCAGTACGTAGTAAGCTGACTTCAGATAATCACTACCAGCATATAGCAAAGGTAGTATAAAGAGCATATTGAGCCAATTAATCAGCGATTGAATCTCTGGCTCTATTCCTTCACTCGACAGGTATTCAGGAAAGGCGAGCATCATTAGATTTCCAAATGAAAATCCATCAACTCCAAGCTTTATGTATAGTGAGCGGTTGGGATTCTTATTTCTCTTGCCTTCAACTGCATCCAAATCTAATTTGGGTCTGTAGCCTATTGCTGTGTGCATTTCTACTGTAGAACGAAGCGAAATTTCACTTTCATTGTATATTACATCCACTTCTCTATTTGGGAAATTCACTTCTGATTTTAGAACACCTTCTTTCAACTTCGGTAGATTTTCTAAGAGCTATATACAAGCTGAGCAGTGGATTTGTGGCAGATGAAAAGTGACTTTCGATTTATCATTTATACTGTAAGTCTTTAGCTTCTCTGCTATTTCGTTATTGTCTAGTATAGCAAACTCATCGGAATCAATCTGCTCTGGCTTAATAGCGGCAGCACCACCTTCCATACTGTAGTAATTTGCTAAATCATTCTCGTTTAGGATTTCGTAAACAGTCTTGCAACCATTGCAACAAAAATATTTATCACCGATTGATATATCATCATCGGGGCAAACGCTTGAGCAATGTTCGCATATTAACTTTTCACTCATTCAAAAATTCTTTTCTATTAATGGCATATTTGCTATTACAAATATAGTCAGTTTTTACTTGAAGTAGTTACTGAATAGACACTGACTCTATTTTCACCTCATCTTACTATAGTAGTCTGCAACTTTGTTATTTATTATTATATCCTTCTTGCTTATTGTAGTATTTAGTACAACTCCATTTAGAGAGCGGCAACGACTAAGAGCAACATATACTTGACCGTGGGCAAATGCTCCATAGCCCACATCTATTATCACATTATCAAAAGTCTTTCCTTGGCTCTTGTGTATAGTTATGGCGTATGCCAACTGCATTGGGTATTGTATAAATTCGGCAGCCGTCTTGCTCTCTATGTTCTCAGTTTTCTTATTGTGCTCAAATTTAACTTCTTGCCATGTTTCTGGTTCTACCATAAAGTCACTTCCGCCTATCTGTACATAGATTTCATCGCCATTTATTTTTGTAATGGTACCTATGCTTCCGTTCACCCATCTGAACTGCGAATCATTTTTGAGCATCATTACCTGAGCACCTTCCTTCAGTATTAATCTATATGGAGCAGGAAGTTTTGAGTCCAATTTTGCCTCATCCATATCAGCATATTTCTCATACTTTCCAGTTAGTTCACCTTCAAACATATACTCTTTTGTAGTTAGCTCATCCAATTTACGTTTGTTTATATTGGCTGCAGTACGCCTTAGTGAAGTAAGAAAAGTCGCTGTGTCTGGAATACCAACTTTGCTTCTGTGTCTGGAATTAAGGAGTGAAATATCATTGTCTGTGATTTTATTAATTCTTATATCATCTAATAATTTCTTGAACCTAACTTCTGATTCATCTTGCCTAAAAATTTGAGTCAGTTCAATAAAGTGATAACCATACTCTTTGAACACTGGTGCATCGAAAAATTGCTCCCCACCATATTTGTCATATATTGCCTCCTTCTCATCTCTCCTCATAACAGGTGGAAGTTGATACAAATCACCAACAAAAACCATTTGCACCCCTCCGAATGGCTCTGTTGGGCGGTTTCTATTTTTTCTCAAAGCTAAGTCAATTCCGTGCATCAAATCGGAGCGAACCATTGAGACCTCATCAATAATAAGTGTATCAAGTTCTTCAAACAAGTCTTTTCTATAGTCTGCTTTTAGGTTTTCGGGGTCAAATTTGACAGGTTTGAATCTAAAAAATGAGTGAATTGTCTGACCATTTACATTCAGTGCTGCTATACCAGTCGGTGCAACAACAACAAATTGCTTCTCAGTCTTAGATGTGAATTCTCTTAACAATGTTGATTTACCAGTACCCGCCTTGCCTGTTATAAACACACTATCATTTGTATTTTCTAATATATCTAATGCCTTTCTGAATTCCTTAGTAAGTTCTATATTCATTCTTTTCTAGTGGTATTGGTATTTAGTATTTGTAATTATTGACGTCACAATTTACCCATTAATTCAAACTTTATCTTTCTGTGTTGAAGACTAAGTTTAGATCATAATTATAACTAAATTTTTATATTTATCTAAATTA